>DATCXP010000169.1:0-7715 GCA_036565765.1 Terrimesophilobacter sp. | reverse complement strand
AGTAAGGCAAGCCTAACCGTCAGCGGGAACCTGTTCGCCGTACCCGTTCGACCGAAGCCTTGCGCGCAACCGGATGGCGGCCTCGTCGAGCGCTGCCGGGTCTGCGGAGCGGTTGATTCCAGAAGGGTGGAACTCCAGCGGCGACCAGGACGGCCAGACGTGGATGTGCAGGTGCGGCACCATGTAGCCCTCGATCATGAGACCCGCCCGGTCGGAGTCCCACTCCTCCCGCTGTGCGGTGCCGATCCGGTGGGCGACGAGCATGAGCTCTGCGATGAGCGTGTCCGGCGCATCGATCCATCGGTCGACCTCGAGACGCGGCACCACGAGAGTGTGTCCCGGTTGCCGGGGCTCGATCGTCAGGAACGCGACGCAGTTCGCGTCCTCCCACACGAACCGGGCGGGCGACTCCCTGCGGATGATCTGCGTGAACAGGCTGGTCATGCCACGCGGTCCGCCAGCCATGCGAGCGTGTCGGCGACAACGTCCTCCTTGTTCGTCTCGTTGAAGATCTCGTGGCGGGCATCCGTGTAGACGATCAACTCGACGTCGGTCAGGCCGCCGCGCTCAAGATAGCTCGATGCCAGCAGCTCCGCGCTTCTCACACCGCCGAACGGGTCGTCGCTGCCGATCTGGATGAGCAGTGGAAGGTCGTTCGCGATGGCCTTCGCCGGCTTGCCGAGCAGGCGAAGGCTGTCGACGATCCCGAACAGCTTGAGCGCCTTCGCGCCGAAGGTGAGCGGATCCTTCTGGAACGCGGCGCTCACGGCGGTATCGCGGCTCAGCCATTCGTATCCGGTCGTTCCGAGGTGCTTGTGCCGCGCGTTCAGCTCTCCACCGTTCATGTGCCGGAACGTTCGGAACGCCGTGCCGCTCAGGATGAGAGCGTCGTACTCCGACGAGTGCCGGTTCACGATGATCTGGGCGATGATCGAACCCCAGCTGTGCCCGAGCAGCACGAGGGGAAGCTTCGGGTTCTCGCTGCGGATGATGCCAGTGAGTCTGCGTACCGCCTCGACTGTCGCCGGCATTCCGCCAGGGCCGAGCTTTCCGAGCTTCGTGAGGTCGCCGCCGGTCTGGCCGACACCGGTCTGGCCGTGCCCGCGGTGGTCGTCGGCGTACACCGTGTAACCAGCGGCGACGAACTTCTGGGCGAGCCACTCGTAACGGCCCGCGTACTCGCCGAGGCCGTGCACGAGCTGGATGACCGCGCGGGGCTTCGCCGCCTTCCACAGGTAGTAGTGGACCGTCACTCCCTGCGCGTCGACATAGGTCCTGTCCTGCCGCGCCGCCGTGAACGTGATCATGGGGCCTCCCTCGTGCCCAGTGTATTGCGACCACCCCCAGCGGTGGCCCGGCTCTTGCTAATTAGCAAAGCTAATTCGCTATGCTAAGTAATATGGTTCAGGACAGCGCCCAGGAGCTCCGCTTCGCGATTCAGCGTCTCGCACGCCGGATCCGCGCCATGCAGGCGGACCAGCTCGTCACCGAGGGGCAGCGTGGAGTGCTGTTCACGCTGTTCAACAACGGGCCTCAGACGCTCGGCTCACTCAGCGAACACGAGCGCGTGACCCCTCCCAGCATGAACCGGACCGTCAACGCCCTCGTGGCCGGCGGCCTCGTGACGCGGGTCGCCGCGCAGGACGACGGACGCAAGGTGGCGCTCGATCTCTCCGACGCAGGGCGCGCCTTCATTCACGAGACGCGGCGGCGGCGCGATGCCTGGTTCACGAAGCAACTCGCCGCGCTCCCGCCGGAGCAGCGGCAGACCCTCGAGCAGGCGACTCCGATCCTGCAGCAGCTCGCGGAGCAGTGAACTCGATGTTCCGCTCGCTGAAGGTCCACAACTATCTGCTGTGGTTCGTCGGCGCACTCACCTCGAATATCGGCACCTGGATGCAGCGCACCGCTCAGGACTGGATCGTCCTCACGGAGCTCACCGACCACGACGCGGCCGCCGTCGGGATCACGATGGCCCTGCAGTTCGGCCCGCAGCTCATCCTCATGCCGGTGACCGGGCTCATCGCCGATCGCGTGAACGTACGCAGGATGCTCATGTTCACCCAGGCGGCTATGGGCGCACTCGCCCTCGGTCTCGGTGTCATCGTCGTTACGGGTGTCGCGCAGCTGTGGCACGTCTACCTGTTCGCCCTTCTGCTCGGCGTCGTCGCCACGGTCGATGCCCCCATCCGCCAGACCTTCGTCGCGGAACTCGTCGAGAAGAAGGACCTCACCAACGCGGTGTCGCTCAACTCGGTGTCGTTCCACACCGCACGGCTCATCGGGCCTGCGGCGGCGGGCCTGCTCACGGTCGTCGTCGGCGCCGGTTGGGTGTTCATGATCAACGCGGTAACGTTCGCCGGCACGCTCGTAGCACTTGCGGCGATCCGGGTGAGCGAACTCCGCGAGCAGCCGAGGGCTCCCCGGGCCCGCGGGCAGATCAGGGCCGGGTTCCGCTACGTGCGCGGCAAGCCCGCGATCGTCGTCATCCTCGTGATGGTGAGCATCATCGGCACCTTCGGGCTGAACTTCGCGATCTACACCTCGACCATGACCACGATCGAGTTCCACAGGGGCGCGGGAGAGTTCGGCCTGCTCAGCTCGGTCATGGCGATCGGCTCTGTCACCGGCGCCCTGCTGTCGGCGAGGCAGGAACGGCCCAGGATGCGCACGATCTTCCTCGCCTCGGCTCTGTTCGGCGTCGCGAGCGCGATCTCGGCGCTCATGCCCTCGTTCGAGTCGTTCGCCGCGTCGCTGGCCCTCATCGGCTTCGCATCGCTCATCTTCATGACCACGGCGAACGCGATGGTCCAGACCACCGTGAAGCCGTCGATGCGCGGACGCGTGATGGCGCTGTACATGGCCATCTTCGTCGGCGGAACGCCGATCGGGGCCCCGTTCGTCGGGTGGGTCGTGAACGCATTCGGACCGCGCTGGGGGCTCGGAGTCGCCGCGGCGGCGGGGATCCTGGCCGCCTCCGTCTGCCTGTACTGGCTGATGCGGTACAAGCACGTTCGCGTGCGCTACGCCCGGGCGTGGCCGCAGCTGCGGATCGGATACGCCGGCGATACCCAGGTGCGGGAACTGGCGACGCAGGAGATCGCTATCGTCGAGGCCGAGGCGCAGAAGGGGTGAAGTGCCCCTCGGCCCCCCGCCGATCATTCAGCGCATCGAGCGCGCGATCGATCTCCAGAATCACCGCGGGCGGCCACATGGTGAAGTCCCCGATGAGAGGCTGCTGATCGACCCACTCGGTGCGCAGGCGAAATTCCTCTGCGGCCGTCGGATCCACGGTTCTGATGGCCTCCAGTACTGCCAGATATGCCTCCTGATCGTCGATGATCTCCGCCAGAGAGCTGTGGCGAGAGTGGTGGCTCGGCCCGGTCGCCTCGCGCGCGACATCGACAATCCACTCGTGCACTCCGGACCCGACCTCGAACGCCTCCCGTCCCGGGAGGCTGACGCGGGCCGTTGCGTTGGCGGGCACCGTGGCGGCCACGCTCAGGCTTCCTCCCACCAACTCCCACCGCACGGAGGCGCGGCCGGCCGGAGTCTCATGAGAGGTCTCGGCCCAGCTGAGCCCCTTGAGGGGACGAGGTGAGATGTCGATCGTTCGATATCCGGACTGCAGCGGCGCAAGACCACCGACAACACGATGCAGCCAGTCCGCGACGGCGCCGAGTGCATAGTGATTGAACGAGGTCATTTCTCCCGGATTGATCGAGCCGTCCTCGAGCATAGAGTCCCAGCGCTCCCAGACCGTCGTCGCGCCCATCGTCACCGGATAGAGCCATGAGGGGTTCTCCGTCTGCAGGAGCAGGCGGGCAGCGGCATCCGCGTGGCCGGTCGCGGTAAGGGCATCCTGCACCAGCGGAGTGCCGACGAACCCGGTACCGATTCGGTAGCCATCCCGCCGGACCAACCACGCGAGCCGATCTCCCATCCTCTGGATAGTGGCCTCATCCTTCGGCAACTCGAATTGGATCGCGAGAGCATACGCGGTCTGGGCGTCGGACACCACGCGTCCCGATGGCGTCACATACTCGCTCAGCCAGGCAGCGCGCACCATTTCGGCGATCGCTCTGTAGCGCGTCGCGACGTCGTTGTGTCCGAGAAGTTCGGCGGCGCGCACAAGAAGGTCGGTCGATCGGAACAGATATGCACTCGCGACGATGTCTGGGGCAGTGGCGGCCTTCTCCGGACGATCCGCTGGCGCACTCGGATCCAGCCAATCGCCGAATTGAAAGTGCCCCTCCCAGAGATGACGCTCAGCTGCGACGGCGAGGATCTGGTCGACCCATGCCCTCATGCTGGCGAATTGAGCCCTCAGCACTCCCACGTCGCCGAAGCGCTCATGAAGCACCCACGGAACAATCGTTGCGGCGTCGCCCCAGGCCGCCGCCGGGGTGCCTGTCGTCCGCAGGACATCGGGCACGGTGAACGGCACCCCGCCACCGCCGGACTGCTCGAGGGCCAGGTCCGTTAGCCACGAAGCGAGGAAGCCATCGCAGTCGTAGAGGTAGCTCGCCGTGGGTGCGAAGACCTGGATGTCGCCGGTCCATCCGAGTCGCTCGTCTCGTTGGGGGCAGTCGGTGGGCAGATACAGGAAGTTCCCTCGCATGCCCCACACGACGTTCTCGTGCAGCCGGTCGACCATCGGGTTCGAGGAAGCAAACCAGCCGGTGCGCTTCATGTCGCTATGGATGACCAGGGCGACGAGGTCGGAAGGATCCAGAGTTCCTGGCCAGTTCTGCACTTCGACATAGCGGAATCCGTGAAACGTGAACTGCGGTTCCCATTCCTCGACCCCGGTACCCGCGAGAGTGCAGGAGTCCGTCGCTGAAGCACGCCGCAGCGGGCGCACGCCCAGCTCGCCGTGTTCGAGCACCTCGGCATGACGCAGCGTGATCGTGTGCCCCGCTTCACCGCTCGCCCGCAAGCGCACCCGGCCGACAAGGTTCTGCCCGAAGTCCAGCAGGGTTGCCCCACTCGGCGAGGTCATCACCGCCTGAACGGCCACCTCTTCGACCACCCGCACGGCGGGGGAGGTCCGCGCCGACGGCACAACGCCGACGCTCCTGATTCCCGGCATCGCCCACCCGGCGTCGTCGAAGCCAGGGTTCGACCACCCGGGTGCCTGCCGGCGGGCATCGAAAGACTCGCCAGCGTAGATGCCGCTGGACAGCAGCGGTCCGTCGGTGGAGATACGCCAGTTCTCGTTCGTCGTGACGACGTCGGTCGTGCCGTCCTCGTACTGGAGGTGGAGCTGAGCGGCGAAGCTGGGCTGCTCCCCGTAGAAGGGGCGCTCAAGACCCTGGAAGCCATAGCTCTCGGTGAACCAGCCTCCCGCGAGAGTGACGCCGATCGCGTTGCCGCCTTCCCTCACGAGGGCGCTGATGTCGGTCGTCTCGTGAATCAGGCGGTACTGGTAGGGCGTCCATCCCGGTTTGAGAATCTGGTCGTCGACCATCTTTCCGTTGACTTCGACCTGGTAGACGCCCTGTGCCGTGGCGTAAAGAGTGGCGGAGCGCAGCCCCGGCTGCACAGCGAATTCGACACGGAGAAGAGCCGGCTGGGCGGGGGACTCCGGCGCTGCGACGCCGATGAATTCTGCGATCCATTCTCCTGGCGCGAGGAATCCGGCAACGATGTCGAGTGGATCGCTCCAGTCCGAGACTGCGCCGTCGGTTCCCGTCACCCTCACCCGCAGTTGGCCTGATTTTCGGGGACCGAGATCCTCGAACGGCCAGTCAACGAGGTGGGCATCCCTCCCTTCCAACTGCACGACAGAAGTCTCGCCGTCGGCATCCCAGCGGAGCTCCGCGGCGGCCTGACGCCAGTCGTCGACATCCGTCACGCTCTTCCACGACACGCGCGGTCGAGGGACAGCAACCGCGCTCGAGTCGGAACGGTACTCTGCCCGGAGATCAGCGACGACAAGCGCCATGGTTTTCCCTTCTGTTGTCAACCCTTGACCGCGCCGGAAGTCAATCCGGCCACGATCTGGCGGTTGAAGAAGCTGTACATGATGAGCGGGGGAATCGTGATGAGCAGGATGTCGGCGAACAGCAGATTCCATTGGGTGTTGAACTGGCTCTTGAAGTTGTAGAGGGTCAACTGGACAGTCTCGTTTCCGCCGCCCGGGAGGAAATACAGCGGGTTCTGGAAGTCGTTGAACACCGTGACCGCCTGCACAACGATCACCGTGACGACGACCGAGCGCAGGAGCGGGAAGATCACCTGGAAGAACAGCCGCACCGGTCCCGCGCCATCGATGATGGCTGCCTCGTCGAGCTCGCGCGGGATCGTGGCGACGAAGGCGCGGAACAGCAGCACGCAGAACGACAGGCCGAACGCGATCTCGACGAAGATCAGCCCGTGGAGGGTCTTGTAGATTCCCAGCGTCTGCATCGCCCAGATGGTCGGGACGACCGCGGGCGGGATGATGAGGCCGGCCAGAACCAGGAAGTTCGCGATCGGCGTCCATCGGCTCGGTCGCCGCTGGAGCACGTAACCGACGAGCGCAGCAAGAACCACCATGACCGTGACGCTCGCAACGGTCAGAATCGCGCTGTTGACGAAAGCAGTGACCAGGACGTAGTCCCGCGATTGCACCACGGCGACGATGTTGTCCCACAACTGCCAGTCGGTCGGCCAGGTGAACTCGAGGAGCGACGACTCCTGTCGCGACTTGGACGCGGTCACGACGATGAAGAGGAACGGCACCACGAAGATGACCACCGATGCGAGGATGGCCACGACCCCCAGCCCGTACTTTCGCGCGAGTCTCATCGGTCTGCCTCCGCCCGGTTGAGCAGCCAGTAGAGCGGAAGGATGATCGCTGTCACAACGGCGAACAGTACGACATTGCCCGCGGTCGACAGCCCCCAGAATCCGGACTGGTACTGCTTGAAGACGACGGAGGCGACGACGTCAGAAGAGAATCCCGGCCCGCCCCGTGTCATGGTCCAGATCAGGTCGAATGAGCGAAGGCCACCGATGAGCGACAGGATGACGACCGTCGTCGTTGCGGGCTGGGCCAGTGGGACTGTCACGTACCAGAAGTTCTTGAAAGGACCAGCCCCATCCATCTTCGCCGCCTCGAAATACTCTTGCGGGATCGCAACGATCCCCGCGATGTAGATGAGGGTGGCGAGCCCTACGCCTTTCCACACGTCGACGAGAGCGATCGAGAGGAGTGCGAGGTTCGGATCGGTGAGCCACGCGGGGCCGGGGATCCCGACCGCGCCGAGAACCTGGTTGATCAGGCCCTCCGACGGGTTCATGAAGACGGCGAAGGTGATGCCGACGCCGACCGTGCTGACCAGGACCGGAAAGAAGACGACGGAACGCAGATAGCCGCGGCCGATGATGCGGGTGGTGAGGAGCACACCGAGGAGCAGGCCGAGCACAACCTTCAGGCCGGAGGTCAGAACCGCGTAGACCGCGGTGTGTACCAGGGACTGAACGAGGCCGGGTTCGCGGAAGAACGTGACGAAGTTGTCGAATCCGATGAACGTCACCGACGCCAGAGACCA
The DNA here is from genome assembly GCA_036565765.1 of Terrimesophilobacter sp. Classification (GTDB taxonomy): domain Bacteria; phylum Actinomycetota; class Actinomycetes; order Actinomycetales; family Microbacteriaceae; genus Terrimesophilobacter. The sequence goes on along the minus strand of DATCXP010000169.1, from coordinate 177 downwards.
GCGCGTGAGGCTGAAGTAGAACGACGCGAATGTCGGGGCAAGAAAGAGGAGCCCGTAGACGATCAGGGCGGGTATGAGAAACCAGAACGGGTACGGGCTACGTGCCCGATGTGGTGCGCCGGCCTTCAGTGCAGTGGTCATCATCGAACTCCATCACGCAGGGTGACGAGCCCGGCC
>DATCXP010000153.1:0-5895 GCA_036565765.1 Terrimesophilobacter sp. | reverse complement strand
GCTGTCGTTCAGTGTGGTCAGGTCCTGGTCGCCGATCCACACGGTGCCGGAGCTGGGCCGGTCCAGACCTCCGAGGATGTTGAGCAGCGTGGTCTTGCCGCTGCCGCTCTTGCCGCGCACGACAAGCAGTTCGCCAGGATGAACGTCGATGCTGATGTCGGTGCAGGCACGGACTTCGCCAGCTCCGGAGCCGAACGTCCTGCTGATGCTCTCGGCACGCAGTGCCGGGCGGATGTCCTCCGTCATGACAGCTCCTCGGCGGTGTCTGCGGTGTCGGTGGTACCCGCGGAATCCGGGGCCGATCCGGTGGGCTTGCGAGGCCGATGGCCCGGCCAGACCCCGACGTGGTCGGGCTCGAGGGCGAGGCGTACGCGGTCGCGCAGGTCGAGCGCTTTCGTGAAGTCGTCCGGAAGTTGCAGCCGTCCGACCCGGTCGAGCACCGCGAACTCCTCGGCGACATGCTGCTCCCGGCCGTGTTCGTCGATCTCGCGACGGCGCAGAACCTCGGTGGAGGTTCGGCCGTCGCGGATCTGAACGGTCCGGTTCACGTGGTCGGAGACGGCCGGGTCGTGCGTGACGATGAGTGTGGTCACGCCGAGTCCCTCGTTCACGCCGCGCATGGCCTCGAGCACGTCGGAGGAGGTCGCCTCGTCGAGCTCACCGGTCGGCTCGTCGGCGAGGAGCACCTGCGGGTCGTTCGCGAGGGCGACCGCGATCGCGGTGCGCTGCTGCTCACCGCCGGAGAGCTCCGTCGGTCTGCGGTCGGCGCAGTAGCCGACCTCGAGCAGGTCCAGGAGCTCCATGATCCGCCCTTTGCGGTCCTTCGTCCTGTTGCCGGCGACGGCCATGGCCATCGCGACGTTCTCGGCCGCCGTCAGGTAGGGGAGCAGGTTCCTGGAGGTCTGCTGCCAGACGAATCCGACGCTGTGCCGCTGGTACCGCACCCGCTCCTTGCGGCCCATCGTGAGCAGGTCGGATCCCGCGCAGTGCGCGACACCGGCGGTCGGGGTGTCGAGTCCGGAGAGGATTGTCAGCAGCGTCGACTTGCCGGAACCCGACGCTCCGACGAGCGCGACCATCTCTCCCCGGTCGACCCGCAGGTTCAACCCCTGCAGCGCCTGAACCTCCACGCCCTCCGCGGCGAAGATGCGCACGAGGTCGCTGCAGAGGATGTGCGGCTCGGCCGCGCTGGTTGTTGCGTCCATGGTTCTATCCTTCCTCCGAAGTCCGAAGAGTCCTGGCCAGGCTCACCCGGCGCGCTGCTGCCATGGCCAAGGTCGTCGCGACCACGACGAGCACGGCGAAGCCGCCGACCACGGCCGCGAGCAGCGCAGGGTCGGCCGTGATGACGGGCTGGATCGATCCGCCCGTGAACGAGCGCAGGTCGACGCCGGCGAGCACGACGAGCGGCAGCCCTGCGCCGAGCAGGCATCCGGCCACAATCGCGACGATCGCGGTCGGCCCGATCTCCCAACTCGTGACGCCGCGAGCCTGCCCTGGAGTCAGCCCGAGGGTGCGCAGGAGCGCGAGCAGGCGCTCGCGGGCTGGACCGCTGGTGAGGAGCGCGAGCACGACCGTCGCGGCGCAGAGCAGGGCAACGATCGCGATGAGCGCGAGCAATGCCAGCTGAAGGCCGGATGCGACGGGAGACTCCTGCAATTGCCTGGCGGCATCCGCCGGGGTTCTCACCAGGGAGTTCGGCCCGGCGATCTCGGCCGCCGCCCGCGCGACGGCTGCGACATCCGCGCCGGGGTCCAGCCTCATGAGGACGATCTTCGGCACGAAGTTGTAGACGCCGAGCTCTGGGCTGAACGTCTTGTCGACGAGCACCCAGTCGGCGACCCCGCTCAACGAGGTCGAGGTGCCCGGCTCGCCCGCGCTCACGATGTCGGAGTCGCCGAGCGAGGAGTCCTTGCCGATCGTGAAGCGGGTCGCGAGGCCCGGCGACAGGAGAGCGGGCAGGGCATCGCCCACCTTCTTCGTCATGTCGACCGTGATCCGTGCCGCTCCAGGCACCCCCGCCTGCACGCGCGCGAGAGCGGCGGTGTCCGCAAGGAGGGTCGGGACCGAGATGTTCTCCCCGACCGAGAGGTTCTTGAGCCTCGTGTACTCGTAGATCCCGGCGATCTCCTCGACCCCGGGGATCGCGGAGATATCGTCGAGCTGCTCCTGCTGCAGCGGCGGGGAGTCGATGCGCAGATCCGCGCCGATGGAGGAGTGCGCGGCCGTCGTCACCCCGTTCGACACCGTGCCGAGCAGCATCCCGGAGAACACCGCGACCGCGAGACCGACGACCATCGCGAGCACCGGCGCGAGACCCGCGGCGGGGTCCCGGATGGAGCGGTTCGCACCGAGGAACGCGACGATGCCGCGCCGCGGCTTCAGCCACCTGGCGAGGCCGATGAGCGGCAACGGGTACAGGCGCAGCACGATCAGACCGGCGCTCAGTGAGAGGAGCAGCGGGGTCGCCGCCAGGAGCGGATCGACATCGACGGTGCCCGAGTTCGTCGTCAGCCCTCGCTGCAGCAGCAGGAAAACCGCGAGCGCCGTGAGGGCAAGGACAACGACTTCGAGCACCCAGCGGTAGCGGCCCCGCGCCCGCGGGTCGACATCGCCGCGTGCTCTGCGCAGGCTCCGCGGGGAGGCCGCGAGGGCGAGCAGGACGGGTGGGACGATCGCCGCCACAGCGGCGGACCACAGCGATATCGGGCTCCAGGATGCCGGGAACAGCAGGTAGGCAGCGCCGGCCCCGATCGCGGCGGCAGGCGCCGAGAGCAGCAGGCATTGGAGAGCCTGCGTGAGACGCAGTTGCCATCCGCTCGCCCCGCGCGCCGAGGCGAGCGCGAGCCCGTCCCTGCGCCGCAGCACGATCAGGCGCGACAACAGCCACAGCGCCGCGATCGCGACACCGATCGGCCCGGAGGCGACCATGACGAGCACGGCCGTTGCGGTCGCGGCGCGCTGCAGGGCTGTGGTGAGGAAGTCGCCCGCCTCGGAGTTGAAGATGAGCTTCTGCGCCCCGATCTGCTCGCTCGGTAAGCCGATGGTGAAACTGAGGTCCATGAAGTGGCGAAGCTGCGGGAGGAGCGCCTCGACCTGATCGACCGTGAGGCCGGAGGTGGACAGCGGGATGCCGACGGTCGTGTCCGGCACGAAGTCGATGTCGTGGATCACGGCCGGCCACGATCCGGGGTCGATGAACGCCCCTCCCGTCACGATGAGGATGTAGCCCACCTCGGGTGAGGTGCGGGCGAGGCCCGGCTCCAGCGCCGAAGGGGCCATCGCCCAGTACGAGTCGTTCGGGTCGATCGGCTCGAAGATGCCGGACAACTTCACCCGGAAGCTGTGGAAGTCCTGGAGGTCGACTCTGCGCACCTCGCCGACCGGCCACTCGGCCTGCGCCGCGGTCGTGGCGGACAGCATGATGTCGATGGTCTTGTCGAGAGCCGGATCCACCTCGGGGAGAATCTGTGGAGGTGGCGGCAGGTAGACGCCTTCCTCCCACCTCCCCGACTCCGGCGGCGGTGGTATGCGCTTCGGGTCGACGAGTTGGGTGAACGGCGCAGGCAGCGAGCCCTCCGTGATGCGGATGTGCTCGGCGAAGTGGGGCGCGACATTGAGGGTGATCTTGCTGATCGGGTCTTCGACGCTGCCGTCGGTGCGTTCTGCCGGGAGCGGTTCGGTCGTCGAGATGAAGTCGGGGGCGTCCATGGCGATGCCCAGAGGGTCGCGGGCGCTCTCGGTGATCGTGTTCAGTGCTGAGTACATCCCTCGATAGGGATCGGCTCCCGCACCCAGCAGCGGCCCGCCGGCCACCGTGCTGACCAGGTCACGGCGCACAGCCGGCTGGTTGTCGAGCTGGTAGGAGACCTCTGCCGTGGTCATGGCGCGCAAGGCGAGGGGTGCGGTGGCGACCAGGGTGGCGACGACGAGCACGATCGCCGCCATCGCGAGCAGCGGCCCGAGATCGGAGCGGAACTGCCGGGCGAGCAGCCCGGCGAGGGAGTAGCGGGAGCGGCGGCTCATCGTGTCTCCAGCCTCTCGTCGGTGTCGAGCGCCTGGCGGTGTACTCGTGCCGCGTAACTCAGTGCGATCGTGAGGAGCGCGACCAGACCGGCCGCAAGCAGTACGAGCCCGGTCAGGAGGGCGAACTGGAGGGTGGGCTGGAGCCCGAGAGGGACTCCGAGCACCGCGGACCTCGCGAGGTTGGTGATCGTGAGCCAGGACACTGCCAGACCGTTCAGGATGCCGAACAGCACGGCGATGCCGATGACGGAGAGCAGCTCCTTCAGCCGGGCGCTCGACTGTTCGCGCGCCGAGACCCCGACAGCCCGCAACACGATGACCTCCCCGCGCCGGGACCGTCCGATCGTGAGGGCGACGGCGCCGAGTGAGATCGCGGCGAGCAGCAGGCATCCGGCGGCAGCGATCCACAGTGCGAGCTCGGCGGGGGCGGAGAACGACTGGTCGCCTCCCGCCGTCCGGGCGGTGACGACCTCGGCGCCCTTCGGGAGCGCGGAGCCGAGATCGACGGGACCGGAAGCGCCCAGCCACACCTGGTTCGCCGCCGGGACGAACTGGCTGGTGCGCAGGATGTAGGTGTTGAGAGCCGTGAGGTCGACGACCACGGCGTTGGGCGACTGGATGCCGGGGATGAGAGGAACGATCCCGGCGATGGTGCCCGGAATGACCAGACCGGTTCCGGTGAAGCGAACCTCGAACGGGTCGTCGATCCCGATCCCGTAGTGCCGGGCGAGCTCTGCGCTCACGACGAAGGGAAGGGGCGGCGGTGGTTCGAAGGACTGGAACACGCCAGTCCGAGGATCGGCGTCGACATCTGTGTACCGCGCCATCGCTTGCGGGGCACCGGGTCCGCCTGCTCCGAGGCCTATGGTCACGCCATCCACTCCGGTTCTCCCCGAACCGCCGAAGTTGTTCGGGAGCGTGGTGCTGCCCCAGGTGCTGGTGTCGAATGCGACCGGCTGCTCGCCGCCCGTTGTCGTGGCGACCAGGTTCCGGTAGCTCGTCTCGAGCCAGCCGGAGTCCGCTTTCACCGAGTAGTCGATGGCGGCGAGCCGCCACGGCGTGGCACTCGCCGGCAGCGAGGCCTCGAACGAGCTCTCGGTGACGGGAACGCCCGCGTCCACCGCCGGGAACGTCACGGTCATGACGGACCCTGCGGAGTTCTCGAACCATAGTGCCGTCACCGCGAAGCCGTTGATCCCCGCGGCGGGTGTCTCCCCATCCGTCGTCGCCTTCAGGGTCGCATCGAGCCGGACCTTCGTGGTTCCGGCGGGCAGCCGGATGCCGGTGGGTTCTGAGCCCGGCAGGGACGATGCGAGGGCGGCGCGATCGAGCGCGCCACCGGCCGGACTGAGAACCGAGAGGAGGTCGCCGGAGGGGATCGCCAGGAGCCGTCCGGCGTCGTTGTCTCCCATCGTGATCGGTGTCGAGAGCGCGGGCGCGGCGGCGGTGACGCCGTGAACGGCGAGGTATGGTGCCCCGGTGACGGGAGTCGTTCCAGCGCCCGGCAGGGCGTTGCTGGTCAGGTCGACCCGGACATCCGCTCCCGCCGTGAGCGCGGCGGAGCGTGCCGCGAGCGAGGCCCAGCTTCCCGAGTAGGCGGAGGCGACGGTGAGCCCGCCGATGGCGAGGACGATCACCAGCACGGCGACGGCGTAACTCCCGAGGCCGCGGGCGACCTGCCGTGCGGAGTAGGAAGGCTGGAATCCGCGCCGTTTCGCGGCGAAGCGCTGCCAGGCATCCGTGAGCGGGCCGAACGCGACGAGCAGAGCGAGGGCGATCGCCACGAGCGCGAGTGTCGGGGCGACGACCGCGAGCGGATCGACGACCTGCCGCCCGGCCGCGTTCGTCACGAGCGGCGAACCGTAGAGC
>DATCXP010000146.1:0-2824 GCA_036565765.1 Terrimesophilobacter sp. | reverse complement strand
CGATCGCACTCACGAGGGACGTGCAGGCATCCGGAAGGGTGCCGGCCAGTACCGAATACCAGGCGCCGGAGCCCTCGATGAGCGCCTCGACCGCGAGCGAGTCGCCGCTCATGCCGATGACGAAATCCTCGTCGACGAGCGTCAGGATCTCGGCGCGCCGGGCGGCGAGTTCCCCGTGGCTGTTCGCGCTGTCCTTCACCGCGGCGACGTGGTCCAGCTGGCTGAGCTCGCCGATGAGCGCGGGGCTGAAGGTGAACTTTGTGGTGCCCGGGTTGTTGTAGATGCAGATCGGAAGGCTGACGGCCTCGTTGACCCGTTCAAACAGTCGGACCACTTCGCTGTCGTTCAGCGGGGTGTACGACATCGCCGACAGCAGGATCGCATCCGCCCCCGACTTCTGCGCGTCGATGGCGTGCGCGAGCACCTGGTCGGTACGCAGGCCGCTCACTCCGGCAATCACCGGCTTGCTGAGAGCATCGCGCGCGGTCTTGATCGCACGACGACGCTGGGCCCGGTTCAGATAGGCTGCGGCGCCTGTGCTGCCGAGAACGCCGACCGAGTCGACGCCGGACTGCTCCAGGCGGTCCAGGATCGCGCCGAATTCGTCGACCATGATGTCGCCGGATGCTGACGCGGGGGTCAGCGGGAACGCGCTCAAACCTGTGAAAAGTGTGGATCTGTCAGCCATCGGGTCTCCTGCTTCCCAGCGTGCACTCTGGGTTTTCACAGTACTCCGCAGGCCGGAGGCGCCGCATAGTCAGGCCGAAGCGGACTGGTCCGCCGAAAACGCCCGGTCAGGGCCGGCAACGGCGGCGGGAATCTCGCAGATTCCGTCGACGCAACTCGCGGCATCCGGATCCCCGATCATGCTCAGCTCGGTCATGCGGGGACCTTTTCATCGCGCACCTGGGCCAGGGCGCCGGCGAACACCTGCGGGTCTTGCGCACCGGAGATGCCGTACTTGCCGTCGATGACGAAGAAGGGCACCCCTTGGATGCCGTATGCGGCGGCCTGCGCCTGGTCCGCGCGCACGTCCGCGAGGTATTCGTTCTCGGCGAGGGAACGCAGAACGTCGTCGGCGTCCAGACCGATCTCGCCGGCCAGTTCTGCCAGATCGGCGTCGCGGCCGACGTGGCGGCCCTCGACGAAGTAGGCCTTCAGCAGGCGCTCCTTCATCTCCAGCTGCCGGCCGTGCGCCTTCGCGTAGTGGATGACCTGATGTGCCTTGACGGTGTTGGTGTGCTTGAGCGCGTCGTAGTCGTAGTGCAGGTCGACGCTCTCGGCGATGCCGGTGACACGGGCGAGCATCTGGGTGACCTGGTCGGCGGGAAGTCCTTTGTGGGAGGCCAGGAAGTCGATCTCGCTGCCGTCGAAGTCCACCGGGGTATCTGGAGCAAGTTCGAAAGAGTGGTACTCGATCTCCACGGGCCCGCCGAATTCGGCGGCGCCTGCCTCGAACTTGCGCTTGCCGATGTAACACCATGGGCAGGCGATATCCGACCAGATGTCTACTTTGATGGGCTCGCTCGTGGATTCACTCATACTGGTGCCAACTGAGCGATTCGCGAGATCATTCCCGCGCCCACTCGCCCCCTCCCTTCGGAAATTCAGGAAGTCGGGCACACGACCCGTCCAGCATCCGCCATTTCCTGCGGCCTCGATGTGCCCGGCCGACGCCGATTCCTGAGTTTTCGAGGGACCAGTCCGGATGCCGGGCGACGATGGCATGTTCGATCGCTTCGACGAGGCGATCGAAGTCGTAGCGGACCATCGTGTATGTCGCCCTCAGTGCGTGCCGACCTTCGATCGTGATGCTGAGGTCCTTGCGCCGATCCTTCTCGAATCGGCCGAGGTGGTCCTTCCCGTCCGTTTCCAACGCGACGATGTCCTCGACCACGAGGTCAATCCGCTCGAGCAAGCCCACCGGAACCTGACTCGTGACGAGAAAACCACGCAGTTGCAGGCCCGTGCGCGCGATGCTCTCCAGGATGCTGTCGCACCGGGAGTCGATCCAGTTGGCGATCATCCGCGCATCCTTGGGCAGCGCGAGCAGGATCCCCTCAAAGCACGAGCGGTCCAGGAGCCCAGATCTCAATCCCCAGTCGAACGCCGCCACGGCAAGTTCGAACGGCTCGTCCAGCACCACGCGGACATACGCGTCCTTCAGGCTCACAAGCTGGCTTCCGCCGCGGGACACCACGCCATCGTCGTCCCAGTGCAGCATCACATCGGTGCTCGATGCCGGGTTCAGGCGCGAGAATCGGTCCCACTGCTTCCGTAGGCGCGCTGCCCGATGCGGGACGGAGACGTGCAACGGGTGCTCGTACCAGCTCCAACAACCGAGTTCTATGAGCGCCGACATTCCGGTCAACCGACCGCCGACCCGTGCTGCCCGCAAGAGGGGTTCACTCTCCGGGATCGTGGAGTACCACCCTTGCCGCGCTCGGTGCACGTCTCCGCTGCGAACCGCTCGCGTCAGCATCGAGTCGGTGGTGCCGAGCGCGACCAATTGCTGTTTTTGGGCCAGCCCACCAAGGCCGTCCACCATCTCCCGCACCGAAGCCATGGCGCCAACGATGCGCCGAACGTCGCGCGCGACCGCTTCCTCACCGGCAGGCCGTGCACACCTCGCCGGGACCCGCGCCTGGGGAGGACAGGGCCCGCGGCATCCGTCCCCTCCGCTCGTCCTCCGGAAATTCAGGACTCTGCGTCGATCCAAGCCCCCAGGTGCCGGGGATACGGGACCCCGCAGACGTCGATTCCTGAATTTCCGAGGGGCGACGACCGGCGGGGAGGCGGGGTGGCGGCCGGGGCGGGCGCGGGT
>DATCXP010000117.1:0-4859 GCA_036565765.1 Terrimesophilobacter sp. | reverse complement strand
CGGTGATCCCCGCCCGTTTCTTCGCCCGCGTCATCAGGTCGGAGACACTACGCGAGTGGATGTGCCCCGTGTTGCTCTTCCTCGCGGGGAACCAGAACCCGTCACGCGGCATGGTCAGGGCGAGGTCAGCGATCGTGGCATGCAGGGGCAGGAACGAGATCTTGCCACCCTTACCGAGCACGCGGATGGTGCCGCTCTCAATGTCGATGTCGTGGCCGTGGATGGCGGCGATCTCGGATGCCCTGAATCCTTGGTAGCAGCCGAGGAGGATCATGGCGCGGGTGCGCTTGTACGCTCCGCTGGCGAGGAGCGCGTCGATCTGTTCCTGCGTGTACGGTCGTGGTCTGCCTCGTGGGGCGCGGATGCGTGGGAGGCGTTCGGTGGGGTCGTCCGCCCGTAGTTTTTCCTCAGCCAGGAACCGGTAGAAGGCGCGGTAGCAGTCCCTCTCGGTCTGCATGCTTCCCTTGCTCACGCCTCGCCCCAGATGGCCGCGCAGGTCATTGACGGTCAGTTCGAGCAGCGCGTGCCCGGTGGTGCGGCGGAGTTGCCGGAGCATGTAGTCGCGGTTGTGGATGGTGCGCTCAGCGAGGCCCTTGCCCCGTTGAAACGCAGCGAATTGCGGCAATAGATCCAATGTGCTGTCCCCCAGTGTGCGGCCCCAATGCCGCGTACTGGTCTGTTTACCGCGTGTCGGTGGTCGGGTCAACATGATTTCTCACCTTTGGAGGATTCGGGAAACGGGGGCGGTATATCAGTTGAGAACTTTGGGGAACTGTGCAGAGTCGGCGACGATCAGGACCTTCACGTCGCGCACCCGCCGAGTGCGGTCACCGATCGCCCGCACGTCAACGGTGCGAACCTCCCGCTCCCGCCCATCACAGACGACACGGACGGGGATGCGGACACCACGCCCGTTACCGGCGAGTGGGGCGATGATCTCGTCCAGCTCGTGCACGTTCATGCTGTGCGCCCTTTGAGTGAGCGGCGGATCGCGGCCAGCGCGTCGGCATACGGGACGCCTCGCGCGTCGAGCGCCCCGAGCAGTTCATCGAGGAGCATGTCGGTGTCGTGGTCGAGTTGGCCGGCGTTCTCATAGATGTCGAGTTTGGTGGTGTTCATGCTGCACGTCCTTTCGGTCCGCGGTTGTCGCGGCGGTTGGTGGGGCGGTCGCGGCGGGTGTGGGCCTTGGTGAAGTCGAGCAAAGCGTCGGTCTTGTAAAGCGGGGGTCGTCGGTTCGAATCCGACTGGGGGCTCCAGAAAAAGAGCCGATGATTCGGCTCTTTTTCTGGAGCCCGTCGGTTCGCACAGCCCGCCAATGATTTGGCTCTCATCATGGAGCCCGTCGATTCGCGCAGCCGACCGAAACGTCGGCCCTGCCGCTGGCTCCTCGGCCCCTACGGCGCTGGAGACGGAGACGGGGACGGCGACGGGGACGTGTCCTCGGAGAACTTCGACCCGAGCACCTGCACCAGGAACGACGCGAACTCCTGCGGGTCGAATGTTCCCGTGGTCGGGTCGGAGGTGTACTTGTACAGCTGGCCGTTCACCACGACGGTGGGGGTCCCCTTCTGCGCCGGCTGCTCGCTCAGGTTCGGGATCGGGCTGTTGATGAACCGGTCGGTCGCCGCCTTCACCCAGCCCTTGAAGGTCTGGTCCTTGATGCAGCTCGTGATGGTGGTGAACTTCGAGACTCCGGCCTCCTTGGCGAAGCCGATCAGTTGGTCATCACTGAGCCCCTCCGAGTTCTCCTCCGGCTGGTTCTGGAACAGAAGCGCGCTGAAGTCGAAGAAGTTGTCCGGCGAATAATTCGCGACACAGGCCGCGGCGTTCGTCGCCCGCGTCGAGTACTTCGTTCCCATCGACGCCCGGTCGAGGATCGCGACCGGGTGGATCTCGAGTGTCGCAGCACCTTCCCCGACGAGTTTCTTGATCTGGTCGGCATTCGCCGCTTCGAAGGCACCGCAGATCGGGCACATGTAGTCCACGTAGACCCGGATGTCGAGGACGTCGGCGGGGTCGTTCGACGGGGAGACCACAGGCTCGTCGCTCGGCTGCAACGCCGCGGTCGGGACGGCCTTGTAGTCCTGCCCGATCTTGATCCCATCGCTCAGCATGTTGAGCGGGCCCGGCGCGGGCGGCTTGATCGTGCTGTAGATGACGACGATGATGGCCGCGACGATCGCGAGGGTCACAACGATGAGGCTGCCCTGAAGGATGAACCGGTTGCGGCGATCCTTCTTCTTCTGCTCCTCGCGCAGTTGACGAGCCTTGTCGCGCGCGGCGACTCTGCGTTGATTCTTGCTCGGACGGGAGTCGCCAATGCCATTGATCGTCATCAAACCTCACTCAGCTGCTCAGCCTGCCGGGTCATCCTCAACAGAAGGTGCCGTCCGAATGGTAGAACAGCAAGTCTGAGAACCGGCGGTACAAACGCTGTAACAGCCTAGCCAGTTGACGGGCCCCGCATTTCCCAGACCGGTCGACGGGGTGCCATAATGGCGCTGGTGCGGCCCTCGCCTTGCGGCCCGGGAGACACCGCATCATCCATTCACTACGGATCGTCCGGCACGTACCTGCCGGTGAAGGAGTAATAGCACCATGGCATCAGTGACATTCGACAAGGCCAGCCGCGTCTATCCAGGCCAGGCCCGTCCCGCGGTCGACAAGCTCGACCTCTCTGTGGCAGACGGCGAGTTCCTCGTCCTGGTCGGCCCATCCGGTTGCGGAAAGTCCACCTCTCTGCGCATGCTCGCCGGCCTCGAGGAGGTCAACGAGGGGCGCATCCTGATCGGCGATCGCGACGTGACCGATGTCCCGCCGAAGGATCGCGACATCGCGATGGTGTTCCAGAACTACGCGCTGTACCCGCACATGACGGTCGCGGAGAACATGGGCTTCGCGCTCAAGATCGCCGGCGTCAACAAGGAGGAGCGGGCCTCTCGCGTGCTCGAGGCTGCGAAGCTGCTCGACCTCGAGGACTACCTCGGTCGCAAGCCGAAGGCCCTGTCCGGCGGTCAGCGCCAGCGCGTCGCGATGGGTCGAGCGATCGTCCGAAGCCCGCAGGTGTTCCTCATGGACGAGCCGCTGTCCAACCTCGATGCCAAGCTGCGCGTCCAGACCCGCACCCAGATCGCCTCCCTCACCCGCCGCCTCGGTGTCACAACGGTCTACGTCACGCACGACCAGACCGAGGCGCTCACGATGGGAGATCGCATCGCCGTTCTGAAGGATGGCGTACTGCAGCAGGTGGGAACGCCGCGTGACCTCTACGCGCAGCCGCAGAACGTGTTCGTCGCCGGCTTCATCGGGTCTCCCGCCATGAACCTGTTCGACGCGGACATCGTCGACGGAGGACTCAAGTTCGGCACCGCGACGGCCTCGGTCGACCGCGAAACCCTCGCGGGCGCGAGTGCGAAGCGTGTCACGATCGGTGTGCGCCCCGAGGATGTGCTCGTCTCCTCCGGTGGTGAGGGCCTCCCGGTCGATGTCGACATCGTCGAGGAGCTCGGCGCCGACGGCTACCTGTACGGACACACCGAGGTCGACGGCAACCGCGTGGACATCGTTGCGCGAGTCGACGGCCGCAACCACCCGAACGCCGGGGACAAGGTCCACATCCTGCCGCAGCCCGATCACATCCACGTGTTCGACACCGAGTCCGGCCTGCGCTTGAGCAAGAAGGCCGTCGAGACGACCAAGTAGTGGCGATGGGGCTTGCCGTCCGTCGGACGGCAAGCCCCATTTTCTTTGGGGGAGAAGGGGCATCGTGAGCGGCTCGCTCAACATCACCTCATCCATCGTCGACCCCGCCCTGCTCGACCTCCCGTGGAACCTGCCCCTCGACGTCTGGCCGGACGACACGATCGCGGCACTGCCGAAGGGCATCTCACGGCACCTGGTGCGCTTCGCACACCTGAGCGGCTACGTGATCGCGATCAAGGAGACGAGTTCGGACCTCGCCAAGCGCGAGTACGAGATGCTGAGAGCCCTGCAGAAGCTCGACATCCCCTGTGTCGAGCCGGTCGCCGTCATCACGAATCGGACGGACGACGACGGTGAGCCGCTGGACTCCGCACTCGTGACGCGCCACCTCAGGTTCTCCCTCCCGTACCGTGCGCTGTACTCCCAGACGCTGCGACCGGACACCGCGACGCGTCTCGTGGACGCGCTCGCCGTGCTGCTGGTCCGCCTGCACATCATCGGATTCTTCTGGGGGGACGTCTCCCTGTCGAACACGCTGTTCCGGAGGGATGCTGGAGCGTTCGCTGCCTACCTCGTCGACGCCGAAACCGGACAGCTCTACGACAGCATCTCCAACGGCCAGCGCGAGCACGACCTCGAGATCGCGAGGATCAACATCGCCGGGGAGCTGTTCGACCTCGCGGCGGGCGGACGCCTCGACGAGGCGACGGACCCGATCGAGGTGAGCAACGGCATCCTCGCCGCCTACCGCACCCTGTGGACCGAGCTGACCGGCTCCGAGTCGTTCTCCTCCTCGGAGCGATGGCGCATCGCTGAGAGGGTCGGGCGTCTCAATGATCTCGGTTTCGACATCGAGGAGCTCGCGATCAAGACGGATGACGCCGGCAGCCGGGTGCGCATCCAGCCGAAGGTCGTCGACGCCGGGCATCACCAGCGGCGCCTGCTGCGGCTCACCGGCCTCGACGCGCAGGAGAATCAGGCTCGCCGCCTGCTGAACGATCTCGACTCCTACTCCGCGAGGTTCCACGCCGGCGACGCAGACGAGGAGATGGTCGCGCACGAGTGGCTCGCCAAGGTCTTCGAACCGGTGGTGCGGGCGATCCCGCGGGAGCTGAAGGGCCGGTTGGAGCCGGCGGAAGTGTTCCATCAGTTGCTGG
>DATCXP010000074.1:0-4254 GCA_036565765.1 Terrimesophilobacter sp. | reverse complement strand
CCCGCCTAACGCACCGAGCGGATCGGGATGACGGCGAGACCGCCGACGAGAGCGGCGACCGCGGCGAGCAGGAACAGCCCCTGGAAGCCGACGAGCGCCGCGACGATGAACGCGCCGAGCAGCGGCGCGATCGCCTGCGGGACCGTTGTCGCGATGTTCATGATGCCGAGATCCTTGCCGCGCGCCGCAGCGTAGGGAAGCACCTGGGTCGCGAGAGCCTGGTCGACCGAGAGGAAGCATCCGTAGCCCAGCCCGAGGAACCCGGCCGCGACCATCGCGACATCGAACGTCGGGGCGAACGCGAGCAGGAGCGCGGCGATCGCCTGGAGGGCGGACGCCGTGAAGACGAAGATCTTGCGGCGGCCGAGCCTGTCGGAGAGCTTCCCGAGTCCGAGCGATGCCGCGATCACGAACACCATGTAGATGAGCGTGAGGAGCAGCAGGGAGTCCTCCGCGTTGTCGACGTGCAGGCCGTCCTGCAGGAAGTACAGCAGGAGGGTCGTGCCGAACGCGTTGCCGAAGTTCACCAGGATGCGGCTCAGCAGCGTCCAGCCGAAGTCGGGGAACTGGCGCGGGCTGATCCAGAATCCGGCAATCAGGGCGCGGAGGGTGAACGGTGTGCGCTGTTCTTTCTGCAGCACGGCATCCGGGATGCGCAGGATGAACGGCAGCACGAGCAGCACGAGCAGCACGGCCATGAGCGTGTAGCCGACGAACTGGCTGAGCCCGAGCATGACGACGAGCAGGAGGCCCGCGATCGTGCCGACGGCCTGCGGTGCGGAGAGCCATCCTGAGACGAAGCCGCGCTGGTTGACAGGAACCTGGTCGGAGATCGTCGCCGTGAGTGCCGAGGTGAGCATGCAGAAGCCGATGATGGCGAGCGACCACAGGACGCCGATGCCGACCATCGTCGTCTGCAGTCCGAGCACGACCAGGGAGAGCGCAAACAGCAGCGCTCCGGCCAGGATCCATGGCCTGCGACGGCCGAAGCGGCTCGTCGTGCGGTCGGAGAGGGCGCCGGTCAGCGGATAGGCCACGAGCGCGCACGCCCCCGCGATGCCGGAGATGATGCCGAACGCGATGACCTTGTCTACCCAGTAGTCGGAGGAGATCTGCGCCTCGACCTGCTGCGGCAGCAGAAGCTGGACCGGGGTGAGCTGCGCCATCCAGATGCCGAACCAGGCGGTCGCGAACAGCGCGATCCAGCCGGCGGAGACGAGCCGCTTCGGCTCGGAAAGGGCAGCGGGGACGGTGGAGGTGTCCTGCGTCATTGCACGTGCTCCTTGAGTTGTGGTGACGGGTCGGCGAAGGCCGCGATGGTGTCCGCGGCGAAGTCCATCGTGATTCCGGCTGCCGCGGTGTCGCGGTCGGCGAGCCAGCCGAGGGTGATCCCGTCGGTGAGCGTGACGAGCAGGCGGGAGAGCTGGTCGAGCGGAATGCTCCAGTTCACCTCGGCGAGCGCCGCGCCGGCCTCCAGGACTTCCCCGGCCACCCGGTGATAGCTCTCGTACTGCACTCTCGGCAGGTCGCCGAGTTCCTCGGTGCGCAGCGCGTAGTGCAGCAGCTCGAACATCGCCTGCTCCCGATGCGGCTCCGCCACGACGAGGTCGAAATAGGCCTGCAGCCCGGCTCGCACGACCGTTCGGATGTCGGAACCGGCCCGAAGCGAGGCGGATGCGGCGAGCCCCTCGTTCTCCACGACGAATGCCACCAGCTCGCGGATCATCTCATCCCGCGAGCGGAACGCGTAGTGGAAGCTCGCGAGCGACATTCCGGCCTCGGCGACAATCGCCCTGGTGGTCGCACCATGCACGCCGTCACGTTCGATCACGCGCAGCGCGGCCTGCACGAGCACGCTGCGCCGCTCCGCCGACGACAACCGTGTCATCTCGACCTTTCCGACTGGGTCAAGCGTCCAAGACGCTTGACTTAGGATTGTGGCGGGGTTTCGGAGTGCTGTCAACAGCGATCGGACTCGCACAGAAAGCTCAGCTACGGCTCGACTACGGTGGGGTGCGAACTCCGACAGGAATCGATCAGAGCCAAGGGACAGCATTGAGGGTGACCCTGCAATTCGCCGCCGCGCTCGCACTCGCGATCCTCGGCGCGGGTCTGTCCGCTCCGGCCGCGCTCGCCGGCCCGGAGGTTGCTCCGGCTCCGCAGGCCGTACTGCTCTCCATCACCTCCCCCGCAGACGGTGCGTTCGTCGGCGACAACTCGGCGGCGATCACGGGTACGAAGGCTGCGGGCAGCAGCATCCAGATCCCCGGCATCACCGGCTGCACGATCCAGGCGAATGACGCGGAGACCTGGAGCTGCACGGCGACTCGCCTGCGCAACGGCCCGGGCCTCGTGATCGCACCGGTGCAGACGCTCGACGGGGCCACGACAACACTCGACCCTCCGATCCGGATCGACGTGCTCGGCCCGCCGACCATGGACGGTGGCTCCACGGTGCTCACGACGGGCGTGCTCTCGGGCATGGCATACCCAGGGGCGACGATCATCCTCGGCATCGGCGCGACCGAGACGACCTGCCCGGCGCCGGCCAGGAGCGACGGCTACTGGTCCTGCACGCTGCATCTCGCATCCAACAGCTATCAGGTTCAGGCCGTGCAGACGATCTCGACGATCGGCTCCCCTCCTGACAACGTGTCGAGACCCACTGCCCCCAGAACGGTCATCGTCGACCGTGATCCGCCGGCGAAGCCCATCGTGAGCACGCCGAGAAGCGGGCAACGGGTGCTGAACCAGCCGACCACCTTCGCGGGTGCGGGCGAGTCGGGAGGGCGCATCGACGCCTACGTCGACCGCACGATCGTCTGCTCGGCGGCCGTGATCGACGGGCGGTGGAGCTGCACGGCAGGCGGGATCTCGAACGGTCGTCACTCGGTGCAGGCCGTGCTCAGGGATGCGGCGGGCAACTACGGCACCCCGAGCTCCCCGGTGTGGGTCTACTTCGGGCCGGAGGGCGCGGGCGCGTCTTCTCCTCCACCGACGACCGAGGACCCTGTCGCGCCAAGCTCCCCGTCCCCGACGCGCACCGCGCCGCCGCTCCTGCCCCCGGACTGGCCACCGTCCGCCTCGGAGCCGGGCGGCAGCGCGCCCACTCTGCACGAGGCCCTCACCAACTGGGGAACACCCACCGGTTTCGGTAGCCACCTTCCGAGCCCCGCGGCGACCGTGGCAAACGGGAACTGGCTGGTCGCCCTCGCGATAGCTGCGGGGTTCGGCCTGCTCGTTGCACTGCCGCTGCGACTCCTCGTCGGCACGATGCGCGGGCGCATCCGGTTCCGCCGCGTCCGGTTCACCGGCCGCAACCGGGGGGAGACCGTCGCCGAGGCGGAGGATGATCCGCTCCCGGTGAGCCCGTGGCTCGCGGCGCTCGTCCCCCTCGCCGCAGCGACCGCGCTCGTGGTGTTTTCCGGCGGCTTCGGCGGCGAGGTGCGCTTTCTCCGACTCGCCTTCGCCGTCGGCATCGGGCTCGGCATCCTGAACCTCGTCGGGGTGGCGATCGGCGGCAGGCTCGCCGCCGCCGGGCAGCGGATCTCGGGTCGGCTGAAAGTTCTGCCCACCCTGCTCATCGGCGCCGCGATCGCCGCCGTCGGCTCCCGCCTCTCGGGGATCGAGCCGCCGTTCCTCATCGGGGTGTTCGTGGCGATCGTGTTCGCAGCGGAGCTTCCCGCCCGGAGCCGGGCCATCGTCGGAATCGTCGAACTCGTCACCATCAGCGCGCTCGCCGGCGTGAGCTGGCTCGCTCAGCAGGCGATCGGCCCGGTCGGCGGGTTCTGGGCGTCGATCCCGAGCGAGACGCTCGCGACGATCTGCATCGCCGGGTTCGGCTCCGTGATCGTGCTGCTTCTGCCGGTGGGTTCGCTCCCCGGCCGGGCGATCTTCGAATGGTCGCCCACCGCGTGGGCTGTCAGCGTGCTCGTGCTCGTGACGGCCGCGGTCGCCGTGCTGCTCGGCGATCCGATCCGGGTCGCAGACCTTGTGGTCGTCGGCGCGTGCGCTGCCGCCTTCGCGGTGGTCGCCGTCGCCAGCTGGGGATGGTCCCGGTACGTCGACCCACGGCATCCGGATGCTGCGTAACACACCGCACACAGTGAGTGCGAGCGCAGCAAGCCGGTCCGCTCCCTGAGGTGCGAGCGCAGCAAGCCTCGAAGGGAGCCACACGCGACTAGCGGCGCCCTCGTCGAGTTTCACACGAGTCAGATTGCACCGCTCAACCAGCAAACAACTCGGCCGTCTCTT
>DATCXP010000068.1:0-2369 GCA_036565765.1 Terrimesophilobacter sp. | reverse complement strand
GCGGTCGTCGGCGGGCTCGAGCGCGTGTACGAGATCAACCGCAACTTCCGGAACGAGGGGGCGGATTCGACCCACAGCCCCGAATTCGCGATGCTCGAGGCCTACCAGGCCTACGGCGACTACAACCAGATGGCCGAGCTCACGCAGGAGCTCGTGCAGAACGCGGCCCAGGCCGTCTCCGGCTCGCACGTCGTGACCTGGGCGGATGGCACGGAATACGACCTCGGCGGCGAATGGGACTGGCTGTCGATGTACGAGTCGCTGAGCGAGGCCAGCGGCATCCCGATCACTCCGGAGACCTCGAAGGACGAGCTTCAGGACCTCGCGGACCGCCTCGAACTCGAGGTGCAGCATCCGACGGCCGGCAAGCTCGTCGAGGAGCTCTGGGAGCACTTCGTGAAGTCGAAGCTCGAGCGGCCGACCTTCGTGGCCGACTTCCCGGTCGAGACCTCGCCGCTCGTGCGCGACCATCGCTCCAAGCCCGGCGTCGTCGAGAAGTGGGACCTCTACGTGCGCGGCTTCGAGCTCGCGACCGGGTACTCCGAGCTCGTCGACCCGGTGATCCAGCGCGAGCGTTTCGTCGAGCAGGCAGCTCTCGGCGCGAAGGGCGACGTCGAGGCGATGCGCCTCGATGAGGACTTCCTCACGGCGCTCGAGCACGGTATGCCGCCGAGCGGCGGGATGGGGATGGGGATCGACCGGCTGCTCATGGCGATCACCGGGTTGGGGATCCGGGAGACGATTCTGTTTCCCCTGGTCAAGTAGAAGCCGCGCGCTCAGGGAGCGGTGACTTCACAGCGGTCGTCTCGAAGAGGGCTGTAGCGTAGTACCCGTGCTGCAAGACTTCTGGGCGAACGCGATCTACTCCGTCGTGCCCACCATCCTCGTCGGGCTCGTGTTCTGGCTCGTGATGCGGTCGATCATCCACGCCGACCGCACCGAGCGGAAGGTGTACGCCGAGATCGAGGCCGAGGAGCGCGCAAAGGCGCAGCAGCCCGCGCCGCAGGACAGCTGACACAGGACAGCTGACGCAGCCGATCTGAGGCAGTGCTCACCCCGTGGGCGCACCGGGTCGCCCGCGCGGCTTGAGCCTCACCGTGGGGAGCTCCGGCGCCCGCAGTGCCGCCCCGTCGTAGCCGGCCACGCGGCCGAACCGGCCATCCGGATTCCGACCGTCGATCACCTCGGACTGCCACTGCTCGCGGAAGGCGACGATCTCGTCGTGGGTGCGGCCGACGAAGTTCCACCACATGACGATCGGCTCCCCGAACGGCTCGCCACCGAGCAGCAGCAGTCGCACCGGCGCGCTCCCGCTCGCCAGGGTGAGCGACTCTGCGCCCGGCGCCCGGTAGCCGATGTTCGCGACCGGAACCTCTACGCCGTCGAGCAGCACCGGGCCGGCGTCGACGAGCACGCCGTGTTCGAAACTCGCATCGACCGGGATCACGATCTCGGTGTTTGCGGGCAGGTCGAGCTGCGCGCCGACGATCGGGGTGAACGCGGTCGCGCCCGACTCGCGGCCGAGCAGGCTCCCGAGGAACACGCTCACCTGCGCGCCCTCGTGGTCGAAGACCTCGGGAACGAAGTTCTCGAAGAACGGCGCGATGTGCCTGGCCGAATCGGGCAGGGCGGTCCAGAGCTGAACGCCGTGCAGCATCCCGTCACTCTCTCCGGTTGAGCGTGGGCTCCCCTGAGGCCCTCGAAGGGTCGAAACCGACACCTCGGAATGCTGGATGCCGCTCCCGGCCGTCATGAGGTTGAGCTCGCCCGGGCGGACCCTGGCGTGCGCGCCCGTCGAGTCCCGGTGCTCGATCTCGCCGGAGAACAGCCAGCTCACCGTCTGCAGGCCGGTGTGCGGATGCGGCGGCACGACCATCCCGCCTGTCGCGGCCACATCATCCGGGCCGTAGTGGTCGGCGAAGCACCAGGCGCCGATGAGCGAGCGACCGCGCTGCGGGAGCGTGCGTCGCACCGTCATCGCACGGGGACCGCCCAGCGGGACGAGGCGCGGCTCGAGCAGCGTTACCGGCTCGCCCAACGCCGGTTCGGCCTCACACACCAGCTCTCTCGGCTCCGTCTCGAGGTTGCTCATGCCCGCATCCTAACCCGGCGTGTGTATCCCAAATGAAGGCATCTGCGCATGGTGGAGCGATGGATGCCTGACAACACGGCGGTCGGATGCCGGAATGCCTTCATTTGGGTCGGGATCAGCACGGGGCGGGCTGGGAGGATGGGGGCATGGATTACGGGGTGCGGGTGCTGCGCTTCGCCGAGTACCCGGTCGTGCCGTGGCGGAACGGCCGGGGTGTGACGCGCGAGATCGCGGCGGGCGTCGTCGCGGCAGGCCGCCGAGCGGCCGGTTCTGGCGC
>DATCXP010000056.1:0-10050 GCA_036565765.1 Terrimesophilobacter sp. | reverse complement strand
TCCGCGGCCGCCGGCTTCATGATCGACGGCTTCGACGCCCCAGGCGCGTTCTGGGTGGCGGCCGCGTTCGCGCTGGTCGGGTTTCTGGTCCCCACCTTCTTCCGGCGCGCCCATCCCGACCTGCGGGGCCGCGATGCCGGCCCCATCCCCGATACGGAGCCGATCCAGACCCTGCGGCTGTGACATCCGGTGGGAGACCATGAGGCCGTTTGTACCGCGTGAGCGCGAACGTTCGCCGTCATGAGGCACAAACGGCCTCATGGTCCCGCTCTACTCCTCCACCGGTCCCCGCGGGTTCGATGAGCCCTTGTGCTCACGACTGCGACGATATCCACAAGCCCGTGGTCAGCATGATGGTCGGATGACCGACTCAACACTTCCCCGCCACGAGCAAGCGGAGTGGCGGGAGCACTTCACCGTCGTCCGCGAGCTCACGGTTCGGGCGGAACGCAGCGCGTTCTACCGGAGCGTCAGTCGCGGCGAATTCATCGCCGTGACGCGCGGGGTGTACCTGAAGGCGGAGCTCTGGCGAGCGATGGATCGGCACGCTCGGTACCGCACCGTCGTCAAGGCGACCGCAGTCAGCTACGGAGATGCCACATTCTCCCACCACTCCGCGGCAGCGCTGTGGCGCCTGCCCTGGGTCGGCAGCTGGCCGCAGCGTGTGCACGTCGTGGTGCCACCTTCGAGTGGTGGACGTTCGACATCCGGCGTGCTGCGCCACACGACCGGCGATTCCGTGACGCCCGAGTACATCGACGGACTCGCGGTCACGCACCTGGCCAGGACGGTTGTCGATGTCGCGAGCGTCGCAACCTTCGGCCAGTCGGTCGTCGTGGCGGATGCCGCCCTCCGCAGAACTGCTCATCCATTACCCGGAATGCCCTCGACGTTCCTCGCGCGAGAGGACCTCTTGCGAGAACTCGACCGGATATCAATCACTCACGGTGCCGTGAAAGCCCGAGCGGCAGTCGAGTTCTCCAACGGACTCGCCGATCGTCCGGGCGAATCGATGAGTCGGGTCAGCATGTTCCGGGCCGGCCTCCCGGCGCCGGAACTCCAGGTCGAGCTGGTCGGCGAGAGCGGGCGGATCTGGATCGTCGACTTCTGGTGGCCCGAATTCAATCTGATCGGTGAATTCGACGGCCGCTGGAAGTACACCGATCCGGAATTCCTTCGGGGACGGACGCCAGAACAGGTGCTCAGCGACGAAAAGGATCGTGAAGACGACTTGCGCGCAGCCAACCATGGCTTCACGCGCTGGGGCTGGCCGGTTGCGCTATCGCCCGCGCGGATGAGAGACAAACTCCGGGGAGCAGGACTCCGCTGAACCGAGCTGCGCAACTGGGCATCCGGTCCGGCCACAAAGCCGGGATGCCCGGACATCCGAACCATGAGGGCGTTTGTACCATAGGAGCGCGAACGTTCGCCGTCATTCGGTACAAACGCCCTCATGGCTTCGGATGCGGCGCTACTCCTGCGCTACCGGGTCGGTGGGGCCCGCGCCGCTGGGTTCGGCAAAGGGGCCTGCCTCGACAGAATCGGAACCTGCAGAGCCGGCCTCCGCGGAGTCGGCAGCCCCGGAACCGGCGAGCGCGGCCTCGTCGCCGTTGTCGACATCCTCGGGGTTCGGCAGCGACTTCAGGAACCGGAACCAGACGATTCCGGCCAGCGCGGACAACCCTCCGCCGATGATGAACGGCAGGATCAGATCGATCCGGCCGATGAGTCCGCCGATGATCGATCCGACCGGCATGCTCCCCCACAGCAGCGTGCGCCAGGTGCCGTGCACGCGACCGAGCAGGCGTCCCGGGATGATGCTCTGGCGCAGCGACATGATCAGGATGTTCCACACCGTGATCGTCCCACTCACGATCACGAAACCGACCGCCGCAGCCCACAGGGTCGGTACGGCGCCGATGAACACGATGGCGAGGGATGCGATCACATTCGCTGCGGCCACCGTCAGCCCAGTGCCCCACCGGGACTTGAGCCGGGCCGCCACGAGCGATGCCCCGATTCCGCCGACCGCGCCACTGAGCATGAACACCCCGAACAGGGCTTCTGGCAGAGCGAGTCGGTCCACGAGGTAGAGCACGAAGCTGGCGGTCGCGATGGAGGTGCAGAGTCCGCTGAACGTGCTGAGAAACCACAACGTCTTCAGCATCCGGTTCGCCATGATGAAGTGCAGTCCGTCGACGAACTGCTTGTACCATGCGATTGTCTCGCCGTGGTTCGCCGCCGCGTGTGCCTTCGCGTACTGCCGACCGGAGGCGATCTTCGGCAGAAGGATGGCGAGGACGACCGCGATCGCGTACACGCCGGCGTTCGCCCCGATCGGGATGAGCGCCGACACCGCGAACAGCAGCGAGGTGGCAGGACCCGATACGAAGTTCTGGATGACCTGCTCGCCGGCCTCGATGAGCGAGTTGCCGCGCGGCAGCTCCGACTTCGGCAGGATGCTCGGAACGACCGCCCGGATCGCTCCGTCGTATACGGTCTCGAAGATGCCGTAGATGAAGATGATCAGGTAGAGCCACCAGATCGTGAGTCCGCCGCTCGCCGTGATCACGAACAGCAGGACGGCGAGAAGGGTGCGCACCGTGTTCGCCATGGCGAGCGCGGCACGGCGGTCGATGCGGTCGATGAGGATGCCCGCTGGGATCGCGAAGAACAGCCAGGGCAGCATGGCGAGGGCTGCGATCCCGGAGATGAGCAGAGGGTCGAGCGTGACCTGCACCGCCAGGAGCGGGATCGCGGTGCGGGCGATGCCGTCTCCGAGGCTGCTGGCGATGTTCGCAGTGTAGAGGTTGGCGAAGGCGGCCCCGAGGCTTGCCTTCTTCGGCTGCTGCGGCGTGACGTCCGTGCTCACGTGTCTCGGCTCCCCATCGATCAAACTCACGATATATCGTGTTGCTCAGATCAAGATATATCGCGTTTCCGTTCCGCGCAAGAGGCGAACCGGGCGATCCCGGATGCGTCCCGGCGGGCGGCCACCCGCACGTCACCAGCGCGGGTGGACGGCGGCGCGGAAGTAGCGGTCGTACAGCGCCTTCACCTGGTCCGTGAACTCGGCGCCGAGCTCCGGCACCGAACCGGCGGCCGCGTTCGCCCTGGCCTGCTCGACGCTCCGTGCCCCGGGGATCACGATGCTCACCCCCTCGAGCTGGGCCACCCAGGCCAGCGCGGCCGTCGCGGGCGCGAGTCCGTGCGCGGCGGCGAGCGCGGAGAACTCCCGTGCTGCGGCCACACCCTGCTCGAAATCGACGCCGGAGAAGGTCTCACCGACATCGAACGACTCACCGTGCCGGTTGAACGAGCGGTGGTCGTTCGCGGCGAACGTCGTGTCGGCGGAGTACCGTCCGCTCAGCAACCCGGAGGCGAGGGGCACCCGCGCAACGATGCCGACGCCGGCCAGTGCGGCCGCAGGCAGCACGGCGTCGAGCGGCTTCAGCCGGAAGGCGTTGAGGATGATCTGCACGCTCGCGACATTCGGCCGCGCGATCGCCGTGAGCGCCTCATCCGCGGTCTGCACGCTCACACCGTAACGGGCGATCGCGCCGTCGGCGACCAGGGTGTCGAGTTCATCGAACATCCGGTCGCTCGAGTACACCTCGGTCGGAGGGCAGTGCAGCTGCACCAGATCGAGCGTGTCCCTGCGGAGGTTCCGACGGGAGCGGTCTGTCCACTCCCGGAACTTCGCGAGAGTGAAGTTGGCAGGGTCCTGCGCCTCGCGCCGGCCCATCTTCGTGGCCACGAAGACCTCGAGGCCGGCGTTGTCCGCGAGGTAACCGCCGATGATGGTCTCACTGCGCCCGTCGCCGTACACGTCAGCGGTGTCGAACATCGTGACACCGCTTTCCACGGCCGCGTCGAGCACCGCCCGCGCATCCTTCTCGCTCACCTCGCCCCAGTCGGCGCCGAGTTGCCAGGTTCCGAGTCCGATCACGGAGACTTCTGCGCCGGCACGGCGCATCACATGGTGTTTCACCCGACCAGCCTACGACCGGCTCATCAGCCGATGGCGGCCGCGACGACCCTGGCCAGGCGCTTGCGGATGATGTGGTCGTTCGCCTCGACCCTGTGCACCGTCACCCCGCGCAGCTGCTCGATGATGCGCAACCCGGCCGGCGTGAGGAACGGGTCGAGCGTCCCGTAGATCACCTCGACCGGCACGGTCACTGCCGCGAGGTCGCTGATGGTGGTCTGCGACTCGATCAGGTTCTGAAGCGAGAGCACGAAGGCATTCCAGTTGCGCTCGGACACCTCCAGCACATTCTTGATGGGCGACATCCTGGCCAGCATCGCGGCGTTGCGAATGGTGAAGGTCTTGTTCGTGCGCAGATACTCGTAGGCCTTCAGATACAAGCCCATGGCAGCGCGTTCGCGCGGGTCGCCAATCGCGCTCGGGGTCACATAGACGGGCGGACTCACCAGGATGAGTTTTGACAGCCTTTTCGGATGCGTTGCCGCGTACCGACTGGAAATGAGACTTCCCATGGAGTGGCCGACGAGCACGAATTTCCCGACCAGTTTCAGCGAGTCGATCGTGCGCGCGAGGGCATCCACGTGCTCCTCGAGTGTGTAGCTCGCGTTCTCCGGTGCCGGAGACTCCCCGAACCCGAGCAGGTCGATGGAGATCACGCGGTGCCCGTCCACGAGCAGGGGGACGAGTTTCTCGAAGGTGACGGAGGATGAGGCGATCCCGTGCACGAGGATGACAACCGGCCCGGCGCCTTCGTCCCCCGCGACGTGGAGAACGGGACCGCGCGGGCGTCGGAACCGGTCGAAGAACCCCATCCCGACAGTATCGCCCAGGTTCCCCGATCAGCGTCAGCGGCCGCCAGCCCGCACCGCGCCGTGACGAACGAATCGTGACATTCGTTGGGTAGTGCTCGCCACCCTCCCCGGATATGGTTGCCGCATGAGGCGCTTACTGATCACCGCAGCCATCGCACTCTCCGCCGTTTCGCTCGCCGGATGCTCCGCAGGGAGCATGCCGAGCTCCGTCAGCGACGGCGGCGCACCATCTGTGGGCGAGGGCGCACCCTCCGTGCCCGTTGCGCCCGCTCCCGATCTCGGCAAGGGCTACCAGACCCCTGGCTCCGATGCTCTGATCGGGCCGCAGATCATCACGACCGTGCAGCTGACGGTGACGGTCGAGGCGCCCATCGAGGCCGCCGACGAGGCCGCACACATCGTCGATCGCGTCGGCGGGACGGTTGCGAGCCGCACGGAGCGCGCAGCATCGGATCAGGCGCCCGGTCAGGCTCAGCTGAGTCTCCGCATCCCCTCGGCGAAACTCACGGCGACGCTCGAGGAGCTCAAGCAGCTCGGCACGGCCCGCGACACCTCCATCAACTCGACGGATGTGACGACCCAGGCGGAAGACCTCGATGCGCGGATCACGGCGCTGCAGACATCCGTCGACCGACTGCTCAGCCTCATGAGCAAGGCGACGTCGACGCAGGATCTCATCACGATAGAGTCGGCCCTCTCCGACCGCCAGGCGAACCTCGAGAGTCTGGAGGCGCAGAAGCGCAGCCTCGACGATCAGGTGCAGCTGTCGACCGTCTCGCTCAGCCTCGTGTCGGAGAAGGATGTCCCCGCCGAGACGCCGGACACCTTCTGGACCGGCCTGGTGACCGGATGGAACACCTTCGTCGGATTCGTCGGTGTCGCGCTCGTCGTGATCGGCGTGCTCATCCCGTGGGTCATCGCTGGCGGCGTCGTGACGGCGATCGTGCTCGTCTGGGTCAAGCTCGCGAAAACGCGCAAAGCCCGGAGGGCAGCTCAGCTACCCGCCGCCTGATGCGCGCGGCACATAGCGGCGAAGGCCATTTCTGGCCTTCGCGTGCCGCCAGCGCCGACCGCCGTCTCGGCGGCCGGCGAGGCTCGCTGCGCTCGCACCTCAGGGAGCGGTGATGCCGAACTCAGCGGGCTCCCCAGCGCGGCGGGGCCGGCTCGGAGCGGCCCGTCTTGTCGTAGGGGCTCACGGTCTTCTCCGGGTCCTGCTCGTCCGCCAGTTCGCGCAAGCGCCCGATCGTATCGCGCGCCTCGTCGACCACCGTGAGCAGGGCAGGCACGAGCGCGAGCAGGCGTGCGACGCGCTCCTGGTCGCTCGAGCCGTCGCCGTCGTAGATGATGCCCATCGCGTTGTTCCGGAGAACGGCGGCACGATCGAACAGCTCCTCCGAAGTGTCGGGGCGGGCGAGAGCGCTGGAGGCCAGCAGCTCGATCTCGCGGCCGAGCTCGGCAAGAGGGCTTTCGGCATCCGGTTCTGACGTCACCCCTCGATTATGCGCGTCGCGATCGGGGCTCGCGAGGGGACACGGCGGTGGGCGTAGCCTGAGGGCATGCGTCAGGACCCGACCGAACGGGTGACGGGGCAGCGAACGGCGCTCCGCCGCGTTGCTCAGCCGTGGACGCTCATCCTGGTGGCGACCGGCCTGTTCCAGGTGCTGCGCGGTGCCCCGATCGACGGCGCGATCTTCCTCGTCGTCGCGACCGTTCTGATGATGGATGCCCTCGGCTGGGTCAGCGGGCCGAACCGGGCGCAGCTGCGGCACGGCGTCCTGATCGGTGCCGCAGCCGTGCTCGGAACGCTCATGGTGATCGTTCCGCGGCACGGGATCATCGAGGGGGTGATCCTGAGCGCTATCGGCCTGAGCGTGCTGTTCTTCGCCTGGCCGACTCCTGGAGACACGGATGCAGCCCTGGCGCCGCTGCGCCGCTCCGCCGTTCTGTGGTCGGTCATCGGCGTCGTCTGCTGCCTGTGGGAGGTGTCCTCCTTTCTGCTCGGGCTGCCGTCTGCCGACGCGAAGGTCACGCATCCGAGCATCTCGCTCCTGCTCGATCCGGTTCTCGACACTCCCGAGGGCCGCGTGGGGTTCACCGCGCTGTGGCTGCTCAGCGGAATCGCCCTGCTGAGAAGGGGACGTGCACGATGATCCGCGCGATCACGATTCTGGGCTACCTCGTCTGCATCGCCGCCGCGGTCACGGTCGAGTTGGTGGCGCGGCGCAATCCGGACCGCGTTGCGCCTGTCGGCGACCTCATGGACCGCGTCATGGCTACGCGCTCCGCGCGGATCGGCATCCTGCTGTTCTGGTGGTGGGCCGGCTGGCACTTCCTCGTCGGCCAGACCGTGTGAAGGGGAATACTCTGCACCCGCGCGGCGCTGTCAACAGCGTGAAGCGCATCGGATTCCTCTCCTTCGGCCACTGGCAGCCCATTCCCGGTTCGAAGGCGAGGACCGCGAAGGATGCGCTGCTGCAGAGCATCGATCTCGCGGTCGCCGCGGAGGAGCTCGGCATCGACGGCGCGTACGTCCGCGTTCACCACTTCGCGCCGCAGCTCGCCTCGCCGTTCCCGCTGCTCGCCGCGATCGCCGCCCGCACGAAGCGCATCGAGATAGGCACCGCCGTGATCGACATGCGCTACGAGAACCCGCTCTACATGGCGGAGGAGGCCGCGGCGACCGACCTCATCAGCGAGGGACGACTGCAGCTCGGCATCAGCCGTGGGTCACCGGAGCCCGCCCTGCACGGCTACGAGTCCTTCGGCCATGTTCCCGCCGACGGGGAGACGGATGCCGACCTGGCCCGGTCGCACACCGCGCTGTTCCGCGAGGCGATCTCCGGCGCGGGCGTGGCGCGGGCGAACCCGCAGATGACGGGAACGGACGGCGCGCTGGCCATCCAGCCGCAGTCACCAGGTCTGCCCGACCGCATCTGGTGGGGCTCCGGCACCCGCCAGAGTGCGGTGTGGGTCGCGGAGCAGGGCATGAACCTCATGAGCTCGACGCTTCTCACCGAGGACACCGGCGTCCCGTTCGACGAGCTGCAAGCCGAGCAGATCGCGCTGTACCGCGAGGCCTGGAAGCTGGCCGGCTGGGATCGCGAGCCACGCGTCTCGGTGAGCCGGAGCATCCTGCCGATCGTCACCGATCTCGACCGAGAGTACTTCGGCGGCATGGGCTCGCGCGAGCGCAGCGACCAGGTCGGGCACCTCGACGGCGGCCTCGCCCGCTTCGGCAAGAGCTTCGTGGGCGAACCGGATGCGATCGCCCGGGAGCTCGTCAAGGATGCTGCGGTGCGGGATGCCGACACCGTGCTGCTCACTGTGCCCAACCAGCTCGGCGTTGCCTACAACGCGCACCTGCTCGAGACCATCGCGAAGCACATCGCCCCCGCGATCGGCTGGAAACCGAACCTGCCTGGTATTGCCTCCCCGAGGGGTCAGTAACTGTCCTTCCGCCGAGGGTTTCAGCGCAGTTACTGACCCCTCACGCGAAACGATCGTTCCGAGACCAAGTCGGTCAGCCGAGAGCGACGAAGAAGGTCGCGATGGCGAGCAGCGCGGCGGCCGGGACCATGACCGCCCGCTCCGGCACGCTTCGCGACGCCAGATTCAGGGCGATCCCGAGGACGAAGTAGCCGAACAGCACCCAGGTCGCAACCTGGACGAAGCCGTCCCAGGGGATGAAAGATACGATGCCGGCCCGATCCAGGATCACGAGCGCGAATAGCGCGTACAGGACGATCGATACCGCGCTGCCGATACGCAGCCGCGTTGGCAGGACGCGATGCTGCCCGCCCCAGGCCAGATGCCCGATCGGCGCCCCTGCGATGAGGGCGAGCTGGAACACGGCGAGTGCGCCGAGAAGAGCGCAGGCGACGACGGCAGCGATGTTGGGCATCCCCATACCCTAGGGGATAACGGATGCCGGATCGGCGAGACGTCGCGCTGGCGGCGCTGGCTCCCTTCGAGGCTCGCTGCGCTCGCACCTCAGGGAGCGGCTACTCTGCAGCTCGCACCTCCGGGAGCGGCAACTCGCAGCTCGCACCTTAGGGAGCGGTAGCTCAGCATCCGGTTCCTCGGGCGGAGCCTGATCGGCGAGACGCCGATCAGTCGCCTTCTGCGAGCGCCTTCTCGAGGCGTTCGAGCTTCGCGCTGAGCTCGCCGGTGCGTCCGGGGCGGATGTCGGCTTTCAGCACGAGCGAGACGCGCGGGCCGAAGGCGCCAACGGCATCCGTCGCGCGCTTGATGACTCCGAAGACCTCGTCCCATTCGCCCTCAATGGTGGTGAACATCGAATCGGTGTGGTTCGGCAGCCCGGACTCCCTCACGATCTTCACCGCCGCCGCGACCGCGTCGTGCACGGAGTCGCCAGAGTCGCCACCGCTCGGTGCGACCGAGAATGCTACCAACATGTCGATCTCCTCCCACTGCCGCACATCGACGCGGCTGCACTACCAGTGTCGCCCCGAAGTCACGGGCGCGACAGCCTTCTCCGGCCGGAGCGATCTCGCGAACCGCGGTCAGCGTGCCAGACGGCGGCGTTCCCTGACCATGGCCACCATTCCGAAGACGACCAGGAGAAGAGCCCCGAATGCCGGAATCATGGGGTTCACTCCCGTGGCGGCGAGGGAATCGGAGTCATCCTCGACCGGGGTCGCCGGCTCATCCGTTCCGCCGCCGGCCCGCTCACATGACGCCGGACGGGTGATCGTGTTGTCATCCAGGGTCACCGCACCGTTTCGGGCAAGCACCCTGCCGCTGACGATCGCACCGGTGGCCACCGTCACCGAGGTGAGCGCCATGACCGTGCCGGAGAAGCTCGAGTCAACCCCGAGGACTGCAGAACTGCCGACCTGCCAGAAGACGTTGCAGGCCTGCACCCCGCCGAGGAGCACGACACTGCTCGACGTTGCCGTTGCGAGAACCGAACCGATCTGGAAGACGAATACATCGTCGGCGGTGCCGTCGAGGGTGAGTGTTCCGGTGATCCCGATCGAGGATGATGCGTTGTACACGCCGGCGGAGAGCGTGAGTCCGCCCAGATCTCCGGCGACGTCGGCACTCGGCGTCGCCGACGCTGCGGCGTTGTATGCCGTCGTGAGGGCGTCCTGCGCCAGGCTCGCCGTGGAATCCGCTGTGTGGATGCCGCCCAGAACCGTCCCGGGCGGGAAGCCGGTGACCGCGGACCCAGGGCTGACCCCGAGGTCCCCGGTGGCAATGCTGGGTCCGGTATTGGTCACCGTCGTT
>DATCXP010000014.1:0-11218 GCA_036565765.1 Terrimesophilobacter sp. | reverse complement strand
GCGGTGAGGCTCGTGTACAGCTCCGGATGAGTTGACTGGATGTCACCGACCCACACCGAGCCGAACCCGGCGGTCTCCGCTATTGACGCACGGCGCCCGAGGTCCGACAGCTCGGTCGGAAACAGCCCTAGTGAGTACTGCATTTCACCTCGTCTTGAGCCCGTAGCTTCTGGTCGTGAAATCTTCATTGAATGATCCTTCGGGTGCAGTACCAAACGTACGTATGGTTGATCGTAGCAACGGACTTGCTTCGCCCCGGCCAGACGCTCATGGCGAGCCGGTAGCGATCCGGAATCGTCGATGCCGCCGCGGACTTCGCGAGGACGTTGGCCCCTGAGCCAGTGCTGCTCCCACCTCGAGAGCGCGGCGGCGAATGCCCGCGGGCCGTGCGCGGTCATCAGCACAGGGGAAGGGCCGAAACAAGTTCGAGAACGAACTACGACTGCAAAACGTCACCCAAAAGAACAGCCGGCCAAACGACCCCACCAAGAACCACCAACCCCAAAAACCACAAACGCCCTCCCGAAGGAGAGCGAAATGTGAACCATGTCTCGACACATCAGAGCACGATGTCTCAACACATGACAGCGGTCGGGCTGACAGGATTTGAACCTGCGACCCCGTGACCCCCAGTCACGTGCGCTACCAAGCTGCGCCACAGCCCGTGGCTTCGGTTCACCTGGAACCTCCGCTAGCTTATCCGGTCAGACTCCTCGCGCGGGACGCCTGAGCGAGGATTCGACTGTCAAATGTCAGGATCCGCCTCGAGTGATGGCGGTCCGGACGAGTGATGGTGCCGCGGCGGGCACATTCGTCCGGAAGAGCATCAGTCGCGGCGGCCTCAATCGGCGAATCGGGGGCGGGCTCCCTTCGAGGCTCGCTGCGCTCGCACCTCAGGGAGCGGATGGGGCGCTCGCACCTCAGGGAGCGGAACAAGACCACTCGCTCCTCAGGGAGCAGCCAGCTCGCAAGCTAACGCTTGCGTCTTTCCCGAACGCGCATGTTGACGTTGATGGGGCTGCCCTCGAAGCCGTAGAGCTCGCGAAGTCGCCTGGTGATGAACCTGCGGTACTGCGGGTCCAGGAATCCGGTCGTGAACAGCACAAACGTCGGCGGGCGGCTCGATGCCTGCGTGCCGAACAGGATGCGCGGCTGCTTCCCGCCACGCACGGGGTGCGGATGCTCGGCGGTGAGTTCGGCCAGCAGGGCGTTGAACTTCCCGGTCGGGATGCGGGTGTCCCACGACTCGAGCGCAAGCTCGAGTGCGGGAACGAGCTTCTCCAGGTGTCGCCCGGTCTTCGCGGAGATGTTCACGCGCGGTGCCCAGGACACATGAGCGAGATCCTGCTCGATCTCGCGCTCCAGATAGCGACGGCGCTCATCGTCGAGCATGTCCCACTTGTTGAACGCGAGGACGAGTGCGCGGCCGCTCTCCAATACAAGCTCGATGATGCGGACATCCTGCTCGCTGATCGGCTCCGTCACGTCGATGAGCACGACCGCGACCTCCGCCTTCTCGAGTGCCGCGCTCGTGCGCAGCGAGGCGTAGAAATCGGCGCCCTGCGCCAGGTTCATCCGGCGGCGGATGCCCGCGGTGTCGACGAACGTCCACACCTTCCCGCCGAGTTCGATCTGCTCATCCACGGGGTCGCGCGTCGTTCCGGCCATCTCGTTGACAACGACCCGCTCCTCGCCCGCCGCGCGGTTCAGCAGCGAGGACTTGCCCACGTTCGGGCGGCCGAGCAGAGCGACGCGCCGAGGCCCGCCGACCTGTTCCTTCGCCACCGCGGAGATCTCGGGCAGGATCGTCAGAACATGGTCTAGCAGGTCTGCCACTCCCCTGCCGTGCACGGCAGAGACGGTCCACGGCTGGCCGAGCCCGAGACTCCACAGGGTCGCCGCCTCCGGCTCCTGGCGCGGATCGTCGACCTTGTTCGCGACAAGGATGACGGGCTTCTTCGTCGCTCGCAGCATCCGAACGACATGCTCGTCGGTCGCGGTCGGGCCGACCATCGCGTCAACGACGAACAGCACGGCGTCGGCGAGGTCGATCGCGATCTCCGCCTGCGCGGCGACCGAGGCGTGGATGCCCTTCGCGTCCGGCTCCCAGCCGCCAGTGTCGACGATCGTGAAGCGGCGTTCGTTCCAGTCCGCCTTGTAGTTCACGCGGTCGCGCGTGACGCCCGGCGTGTCCTGAACGACCGCCTCGCGCCGACCCAGGATCCGGTTCACGAGGGCGGACTTGCCCACGTTCGGGCGGCCGACGATCGCAAGCACCGGGAGAGCGGGGAGGTAGTGGATCGCGTCCGGATCCTCGCTCGCGGAGTCGAGGATGTCGAGGTCCTCGTCGTCGAGTTCGTACTCGTCGAGGCCGGCGCGCAGGGCACTCGCGCGCTGGGCTGCCGCCTCCGGGTCGATCGCGGCCAGCCGTTCGGCGAGCTCGGGGTTCAACTCGGGGAAATCGTCGTCCTGGTCAGGCATTGTTCAATCCTATGATCGGCACTCGACTTCCATCATTCAGGAACACGTGTGACTGGTGTGGCGGATGGTGAGTTCTGAGGTATCCAACTGTCTCAACTGCCTCATCCATCACACCACCTCCTGAATAATGCAAGTCAGGGAGTGCGGATGAGTGCGACCAGGGCGGCAACGGTCTGGTCGAAGTCGAGATGGGTGGAATCGAGGGTGGTCACCCCGGCCGCCGCATTCATGAAGTCGACAACCCGGGAATCCTGGGCATCCCGGGAACTCAGTAGCTGTCCGACCGCCTCGACGGTGTGCCCATCGAGCTCTGCAGCGCGCCTGGCCATTCTAGCCGCCTCGCTTGCCGTGAGCAGCACCCGCACCTGCGCATCCGGCGCCACGACGGTCGTGATGTCGCGCCCCTCGGTAATGACGCCGGGGCGGTCGCCGTGCGCGATCCGGTCCCGGAACAGTCCCGTGAGGTGCTCGCGCACACGCGGAATGCGCGCGATGCTGCTCACCACCGCAGAGACTCTTGGGTCGCGGATCGCCTCGGTGACGTCCGTCGCCCCGACCCGGACGAAGTACTCGTCAGGGTCGACGCCGATGTCGTAGTCGAACTCGGGCAGCAGGCCGGTGACCGCGTCCGCGTCCTCCGGATCGATGCCGCGGTCGAGAACCTGCCAGGCCAGCGCGCGGTAGGCCGCACCGGTGTCCAGATAGTCGAAACCGAGTTCCCGCGCGGCCGCCTTGCTCACGCTCGACTTTCCGCTTCCGGCCGGACCGTCCACCGCGACAACCACGCGCTCGCGCATCACTGCCAGGCTCCCGCGATCCGCCAGCCGAGCGCTTCGAGCTCGGCGACGAGCTGCGGCTCGACCTCCGGCAGCACCGAGATCTCGGCGAGGCCGACGAGTGTGCCCGGGGAGTGCTCTAGCCGCAGGTCCTCGACGTTGATGCCCGCGTCGCCGATCTCGGTGAGGAGCCGGGCGAGCTCCCCCGGCTTGTCATCGACCATCACGACGAGCTGGCTGAACCGGCGATCCTGGCCGTGCTTGCCAGGAAGCCGTGCGACCCCGATGTTTCCGGCGGACAGGGTTTCGGCGATCGCGCGCTTCGCCCCCGGCGCTACCGGCTCCTCGAGCGTCGCGATCACGCCGTCGAGATCCGAGCGAAAGGCGCGCAGGATGTCGACGACGGCAGCACTGTTCGCACTCAGGATCTGGATCCACAGGCTCGGGTCGCTCGCGGCGATGCGCGTCGTGTCGCGCAGCCCCTGTCCGGTGAGGGACAGCGCACGCTCTGTGCCGTCCGAGAGCCGCTTCGCGAGGAGCGTGGAGATGACCTGCGGAACGTGCGAGACCAGTGCAACGCTGCGGTCGTGTTCCTCTGCGGAGAGCAGCACGGGGATTGCGCCGAGGTCGAGCACGAGATCCTCGATCACGCCGATCTTCGCCGCGGGTTCCGAGCCATCCGTCGCGATGACCCAGGGGCGCCCGAGAAACAGGTCCGCGCGAGCGGAGATCGCCCCGCCGCGCTCCCTCCCGGCGAGCGGATGCGAACCGACGTACCGGGAGACATCCGCCCCCGAGGCGCGCAGCTCGGCCAAGGGCAGGGCCTTCACGCTCGCGACGTCGGTGACGAGGGCGTCCGGGTACGCCGCGAGTTCCTGCGCAACGACCTGTGCGGTCACATCCGGCGGAACGGCGACGACGACGAGGCTCGGATTGTCCGTGTCGGCGGCGCGACGGCCTGCGCCGTAGTCGACCGCGAGGGCCAGCGCGGCCGGGGAGCTGTCGTGCACGATCGTATCGACGCCCTTCGCGCGGAGACCGAGTCCGATGCTGGCCCCGAGCAGGCCGGCGCCGACGATCCTGACCTGGCCGACGAGGCGACTGCCGTTCACGGGGTGCGCCCTTCTGCCGGGGGAAGGTTGTTGCGATGGGGCACGCTCTCCGGTGGCGCGGAATCGGGATCGGTCGCCGCGCGGGCGATCGTGAGCAATTGGCCGAGTTCCGCTTTGGTGAGGTCCCGGATCTCGCCGGGTGCGAGGGTTCCGAGGTGCAGGGGGCCGAACTGGCGCCGCACGAGGTCGATGACCGGATGGCCGACCTCCTCGAGCATCCTGCGCACGATACGGTTGCGACCGGAGTGCAGCGTGATCTCGATGATCGTCTCGTGCGCTCCGGCCTGTCCGACGATGCGCGCCTTGTCCGCGGCGATCGGGCCGTCCTCCAGCTCGACGCCGGAGGTCAGCTTCGCGACCGTTTGCGGGGTGATCCTGCCACTCGTCTTCGCGATGTAGGTCTTCATGACTCCGAATGAGGGGTGCGCGAGCACGTGCGCGAGTTCGCCGTCGTTCGTGAGGATGAGCAGGCCGGAGGTCTGCGCATCCAGCCTCCCGACGTTGAACAGCCGCTCCTCATACCGCTCGACGAATCGCCGCAGGTCCGGTCTGCCGCGGTCGTCGCTCAGCGAGCTCACGATGCCGACCGGCTTGTTGAGCATGAGGTAGCGCCGTGTCGTGTCGAGCTGAATCGCGACCCCGTCGACGGAAACGAGATCGGTTTCCCTCACGCGCCGGCCGAGTTCCGTGACGACTTCGCCGTTCACCTCGACCCGGCCGGCCGTGATGAGGTTCTCGGAGACGCGGCGCGAGGCGACCCCCGCGGCGGCCATGAGCTTCTGCAGCCGGATGCCGTCGCCGGCCGCATCGCCGCCGCGCCCCTGCGCACCGCCGTCAGACGAGGTCATCGAATCCCTCCGAGCCATCGGCGAGCAGCGGCGAGACATGCGGAAGTTCGTCGATCGAGTTGATGCCCAGCTGGCTGAGCAGCAGCTCGGTGGTCTCGTAGTGGATGGCGCCCGTCTCGCTGTCCGTGAACGCCTCGGTCACCAGGCCGCGGCTCAGCAGCGTGCGCACCACGGAATCGACGTTCACCGCCCGGATCGAGGCGATCTGCCCACGGCTGATCGGCTGCTTGTAGGCGATCACGGCGAGCGTCTCGAGCGCCGCCTGCGAGAGTCGGGTCGGGTTCTGGGTGAGCACGAAGTCGCGCACAACGGAGTCGTATTCCCCGCGCACGTAGATGCGCCAACCCCCGCCGACTTCGCGCAGCTCGAAGCCGCGCCGCACCCCGCCGGCTCCGCCGTCGACTCCGCGGCCGTCGTAGTCGTCGACGAGTCGTTCGATCGACTGCCGCACCGCGGGAACCGGCGCACCGAGCGCGGTCGCGAGACTCACGATGCTCTGCGGCTCGTCGGCGATCATCAGGATCGCCTCGAGCGCGCGCTCGACATCCAGTTCGACGACGGGCTCCTCGAGGACCTCGGTCTCAGTCTCAGTCTCAGTCTCAGACATCGTAATCGGCTCCCAGGTTCGCAAGACTCTCATCCGACCAGTGCTCCGCGGACCAGTGGACGCTGAGTTCGCCGAGCGGTTCCAGCTGGTCGAAGGAGACCGCGGAGGCGCGGTACAGCTCGAGGATCGCGAGGAACCGCGCGACGATCACGCCGCGCTCGCCGACACCGGCCACGATCTGCCGGAACGTGACGGTCTCGCCGCTGCGCAGGATCGACACGACGATGGCGGCCTGCTCCCGGATGCTGACGAGCGGCGCGTGCAGGTGGTCAAGTCCGACGACGGGAATCTCCCTCGGCGCGAGGGCGAGCGCGGCAAGGGCGGCGAAATCGTCGACGGAGAGGGTCCACACGAGCTCGGGCACCTGCCTGCGGTACTTCTCCTCCAGCCGCACCTGGCGCGCATGCCGCGTCGACTCCGCGTCGAACAGCCCGCCGAACCAGGAGGAGACCTCCTTGAAGGCGCGGTACTGCAACAATCGGGCGAACAGCAGGTCGCGCGCCTCGAGCAGCGCGACGGACTCCGCGTCGACGAGTTCGCCCTGCGGGAGGAGCCCGACGACCTTGAGGTCGAGCAGGGTCGCGGCGACGACCAGGAATTCGCTTGCCTGGTCGAGCTCATCCTCGGAGTTCAGGCCCTTCAGGTAGGAGATGAATTCGTCTGTGACGGTGCTGAGGGAGACCTCGGTGATGTCGAGCTCGTGTTTCGCCACGAGGTTCAGCAGCAGGTCGAACGGGCC
This sequence comes from Terrimesophilobacter sp., assembly GCA_036565765.1. Classification (GTDB taxonomy): domain Bacteria; phylum Actinomycetota; class Actinomycetes; order Actinomycetales; family Microbacteriaceae; genus Terrimesophilobacter. Next base: position 4,655 of record DATCXP010000014.1, on the reverse strand, counting down.
GCTGAAATTGCTCAGGCTGACGGAGAACCCGCCGGAGTCTGCCTCTTCCAGCGTCGCTGCGCTAGGCGACGGCGCCACGGGAGATCAACTCTCTGGCCAGCTGGCGGTATGCCGTCGCCGCCTGGTGCTCCGGCGCGAACTCGGTGATCGGCGCCGCGGCGACGCTCGCATCCGGGAACTTCACGGTGCGCGTGATCACGGTTTCGAACACCTTGTCCCCGAACGTCTCGACGACGCGCTCGAGCACCTCACGCGAGTGCAGGGTGCGGGAGTCGTACATGGTCGCGAGGATGCCGTCGAGTTCGAGCGCGGGATTCAGCCGGTCCTTGACCTTGTCGATCGTCTCAACGAGCAGCGCGACGCCGCGGAGGGCGAAGAACTCGCACTCGAGCGGAATGAGCACGCCGTGGCTCGCGGTGAGGGCGTTGACCGTGAGGATGCCGAGTGATGGCTGGCAGTCGATCAGGATCACGTCGTAGTCGTTCGCGACCTTGCGCAGCACCCGCGCGAGGATCTGCTCGCGGGCGACCTCGTTGACGAGGTGCACCTCCGCGGCGGACAGATCGATGTTCGCGGGGATGACGTGCAGGTTGGTCGTCCCGGTGTGCTGGATCGCTTCGCCAGGATCCTTGATGGTCCCCACGAGCAGGTCGTACACGTTGGGGACATCGTGCGTCGGCACCCCGAGTCCGGCGGAGAGCGCCCCCTGCGGGTCGAAGTCCACGCACAGCACCTTGCGGCCGTATTCTGCCAACGCCGCGCCGAGGTTGATCGTCGTCGTGGTCTTGCCGACGCCGCCCTTCTGATTGCAGAGGGCGATGATCCTCGCCGGCCCGTGCCCTCTGAGCGCCTTGGGCTTCTTGAACTCGGTACGCGGACGACCGGTCGGGCCCAGCACCGGAGATTCGAGGCCCGGAAGTTCCGCGATCGTTGCATCCGGCTTCTTGGTCACGAAGTGAAGTCTAACGGCCGGGCGCAGAGCGCCTCTTGAGGCGCGCTTATAGCGCTGGAGCCTAATCCCGACGGTCGGGACGACCGTCGGCGCTGGCGTCGCCGCGACGACCAGAAATGGTCGTCGCCCTATGGCTCCAGCGCGCCCTCGGATGCGCCAGGGTGTACATGTCTCTGAGCGTGTCCGCCGTCACGAGCGTGTAGATCTGCGTCGTGGCGACGGAGGCATGCCCGAGCAGCTCCTGGACGACCCGGACATCCGCCCCGCCCTCCAGAAGGTGCGTCGCGAAGGAGTGCCGGAAGGTGTGCGGTGAGACCTCGATCCCCAGCTTGGACTGTTCGGCACGGGCCTTGATCACGAGCCAGGCGTTCTGCCGCGACAGCCGCTGGCCGCGAACGCCGAGGAACAGGGCAGGCGTGGCCTTCCCCCGCGCCGAGAGCAGCGGTCTGGCGCGCACGAGGTAGCCGTCGATCGCCGCGCGTGCGTAGCTCCCGAGCGGGACGATGCGTTGTTTCCCGCCCTTGCCGAACAGACGGACGACGTCGGCGGCGCCCTCCCCCTCCGAGCTGATGACGTCGTCGACGTTGAGGTCGATCGCCTCGGAAATCCGCGCCCCGGTCGCGTACAGCAACTCGAGCAGGGCCTTGTCGCGCAGTGATCGCTCATCGTCGCCGTCGGTCGTGGCGAGCAACTGGGCCATCTGCTCGATCGTGATGGCCTTGGGGAGCCGGCGGGCGAGCTTCGGAGGTCTCGCCTCCGCGGCGACGTTGACCGTCACGAGTCCCTCATCGAGCAGGAACCGGTGGAAGCCACGGACCGACGACAGCATCCGCGCCGTCGAGGATGCCGCCAGTGCGCCATCCGGGCGACCCCTCAGCTCATGAAGGAAGGCAGCCACCTCGGCCTCAGTGACCGCCTGAGGGGTTGTCACGCCGCGCTCGCGCAGCAGTCCGAGGTAGCCGCTCAGGTCACGGCGATAGGCCGACACCGTGTTCGGGGAGAGCCCTCGCTCGATCGAGACGTGACGAAGGTAGCGCTCGAGCGCCTGGCCGAGCCCCGATTCATCCGCCCCAGGCTCATCCGCGGGCATGTGCGACCAGCACCGCAATGGTCAGGATCGAGTTTCGCAGACGTCCGTCGAGCACTGCGGAGACGACCTCGGGCAGCGGGACCCAGCGCAGCTGGATCTCGGCCTCCTCGGCCGTTCTCGCGAAGCGTTTCTCCGTGGGGCTGAGACCCCGCGCCCGGTACACCGTGATCGCCTCGCTGCTGCCGCCCGGGGAACTGAAGAACTCGGAGAGCACCGACCACTCCGAAGCGTGAAGGTCGACTTCTTCCGCCAGCTCGCGCTTCGCAGCATCGAGCGGCGACTCCCCCGCGTCATCCAGCAACCCGGCCGGCAGCTCCCAGTCGCGGTGCCCGATCGGATGCCGGTACTGCTTGATGAGGAGAACCCTGCCCGCCTCATCCTCGGCGAGGACCGCGACCGCCCCGGGGTGGACCTGGTATTCGCGGACCAGTTCTCCGCCGGCGAACTCGAACCGGTCACGGTTCACGTTCCAGACGGTGCCGTCGAACACGGTCTCGCTCGCGAGAAGCTTCGCGCGGAAGGCTTCGTCGGCGAGCGCCCCTGCACTGCCGGAGAACTCAGGCACCGACGGTTTCCGGCTCCGCCACCTCGAACAGGCGGCTCGCCTTCTGCCGTTCCAGCGCAGCGGCAACCAGGCCGCGGAACAGCGGGTGGGCGCGGTTCGGCCGGGAACGCAGCTCAGGATGGGCCTGCGTTCCCACGTAGAACGGGTGCACCTCGCGAGGCAGTTCGATGTACTCGACGAGGTTGCGATCCGGTGACATGCCGGAGAACACGAGCCCGGCATCCGCAATCTGCTGACGATAGGAGTTGTTCACCTCGTAGCGGTGCCGGTGCCGCTCGGAGACGCGGTCCTCCCCGTACAGCTCCCGCACGATCGACGCCGGGGCGAGATCGGCCGGGTAGAGCCCGAGGCGCATCGTCCCGCCGAGGTCTCCACCGGCGATGATGTCGACCTGCTCCGCCATCGTCGCGATGACCGGGAACGGGGTGTCCGGATCGAACTCCGAGGATGACGCGCCGGCCAGTCCGACCACGTCACGCGCGTACTCGATGACCATGCACTGCAGTCCGAGGCACAGGCCGAGCACCGGAATTGCGTTCTCGCGCGCGAACCTGAGGGCGCCGAGTTTGCCCTCGATGCCACGGACGCCGAACCCACCCGGGACGCAGATCCCGTCGAGGTCGGACAGATTGCGGGCAGCGCCCTCCGGCGTCTCGCACTCGTCCGAGGCGATCCACCGGATGTTGACCTTCGTGTGCTGTGCGAAACCTCCGGCCCGCAGGGCCTCCGTCACCGACAGGTAGGCATCCGGCAGGTCGATGTACTTCCCGACCAGGCCGATCGTCACCTCGAACTTCGGCTCGTGGACGACGCTGAGCAGCTCCGACCAGCCCGACCAGTCGACGTCACCGGCGACAAGTCCGAAATGCTCGATGATGTAGGCGTCGAGGCCCTGCTCGTGCAGCGTGCCGGGGATGTCGTAGATGCTCGAAGCGTCGGGGCAGTTCACGACGGCCTCGCGGTCGACATCGCACATGAGCGCGATCTTGCGGTTCATCGACTCGGGCACCGGGCGGTCGCTGCGTAGCACGATCGCATCCGGCTGGATACCGATCGAGCGCAGTGCCGCGACCGAGTGCTGGGTCGGCTTGGTTTTCTGCTCGCCCGCCGCGTGCAGGTAGGGCACGAGCGAGACGTGCACGAAGAAGCAGTTGGCGCGACCGATCTCGTGGCGCACCTGCCGGGCGGCCTCGAGGAACGGAAGCGACTCGATGTCGCCCACCGTCCCGCCGATCTCGGTGATGATGACATCCGGTCTCGGATCGTTGTGCGACTGCAGCCGCATGCGGCGCTTGATCTCGTCGGTGATGTGCGGGATGACCTGCACGGTGTCGCCGAGGTACTCGCCGCGGCGCTCCTTCGCGATCACGTGCGAGTAGATCTGGCCGGTCGTGACGTTCGCGGCCTGACTCAGGTTGATGTCGAGGAACCGCTCGTAGTGGCCGATGTCGAGGTCGGTCTCCGCCCCGTCATCCGTGACGAAGACCTCGCCGTGCTGGAACGGGTTCATGGTGCCGGGATCCACGTTCAGATAGGGATCCAGCTTCTGCATGACGACGCGAAGCCCTCTCGCGGTCAGCAGGTTGCCGAGGCTGGCGGCCGTGAGCCCTTTACCCAGACTCGAGACAACACCCCCGGTGACGAAAATGTGCTTTGTTGTCTCCGAGATATGTTTGACTACCACGGGATTACAGCTTATCACCGAGAGCTCGATCTTCGCCGGTCACGACAGGCCGTGGATTGAGAACCCCTTCTCAGGTCGAGCCCCTTCTCAGGTCGAGCCTGTCGAGACCCCCCTGCGCGCCTATGCGAGCGCCTGCGCCGTCTCCAGCAACTCCCGAGCGTGAGCGAGCCCGCTCTCCGAGTCCGGCAAGCCTGAGAGCATCCGCGCCAGCTCCGCCGCGCGCTCCTCCCCCGCCAGCTGCTGCACGCTGCTGGCGGTCACCCCGCCGTCGCGGTCCTTCACGACTCGCAGGTGGTTCGTGGCGAACGCCGCAACCTGCGGCAGGTGGGTGACGACGATCCCCTGGGCCGATCGCGCGAGCCGA
>DATCXP010000060.1:0-6523 GCA_036565765.1 Terrimesophilobacter sp. | reverse complement strand
GTCGTCACGACGGGGGCCGGTGCCGGCACCGGCACGGTCTCCGGTGAGGCGCCAGGCGTCTCGGTGACCCTGACCGTCACGGCGATCGACCCCGGAGTCTCGGCCGCCTCCGCGACGGCAAGCGCGACGGTGCTCACGCCCGGCACAGTGCCGCTGGTCTCGGCGGCCACGCCGCTTGCCGGTGGATACCGGTTCACGATCACCAACTTCGACCCCGCGCAGAGCTACACCTTCGTGCAGGCGGGCGGTGGCACGGTGACCCGCGACGGCGACACGGTGACCGTGTCCGGTCTGGCGGCCGGTGTCGCCTCCGACACGACGGTGACGGCCTCGAGCCCCGGGAGCCTCAGCGCCTCGGCCACCGCGACGGGAACCTCGCTTCCCGCCGGCGCGGCGATTGTGGTCTCGGGGGTCACGCGCACGATCGACGGGTTCACCTTCACGATCACCCGGGAGCCGGGCACTGTGTATGCGGTGACGTCGGATGCGGGCACGGCGACGATCTCCGGCTCGACCGTCACGGTGAGCGGGCTGGCAGCCGGTGCCACGACGACGGCCCACATCACGGCATCCGCGACGGGCGTGCTCGACGAGGTCGCCGATGTCGCGGGGACCGCGATCTACGCGGGTGTCGCGCCGACCTTCTCGACCCCGGTCGCCGCGGCCGGAGGATTCGTGTTCACCATCACGAACTACTCGGCCGCGTTCAGCTATGCGCTCTCGACCTCGGCAGGGACCATCACGCGCCACGGTGACCGGGTGACCGTCAGCGGCCTGGCCGCAGGGGCGACGGCTCTCGCGCAGCTCACTGCCGCGCAGGTCGGCTACCGTGCGGCGAGCGCGAGCCTCATGGGGCGGGCGGTCGCTTCCGCTGCGCCGGCGGAGTCCACTGTTCCGTCAACGACGCCCAAGCCGCCGAGCGTCACCCCGACCCCGGTTTCGCCACCGCAGAACCCGATCGGGCCGGGCGACAGTTCGGTGCTCGCTCCGCTGCGGGACTCGAAGGCGGGACATGCCGCGGTGACGAACGGCGGGGGTGCGGTGTCGTCGATCGTGGACACCTCGAAGACCGCGGTGAAGGTCGGTGCGGCTGGCGGCCTGAGCCTGACCGTCGCCGCACATCGGAACGGCAAGGCGCTTCCGCTCGCCGTGGACGGTGTGGTCGAGGCGCAGACCTCCGACCAGCTGCGGGTCACCGTGGCCGGATTCGCCCCGAGTTCGGTCGTGACCATCTGGACCCTGTCGGGCTCGCTCGAGTTGGCTGTGTCGCGCACGGACGCCTCGGGTGCGACAGGGGAGAGCGTGCTCCTGCCGGGCACGCTGCCGGCCGGCGTGCACACGCTGGTGGTGACCGGGGTGGATGCACAGGGCCAGCCGGTGACCATGCAGATGGGAATTCGCGTGCTCGACGCGCAGACCGCCCCCGTCCCCTCGCCGGCCGACGGAAGCTGGCTGATCTGGCTGCTCGCCGCCGTTGTGCTCCTGCTGCTCTTCGTGTGGTTCGCGATAGCGCGCAGACGCCGCCGTCGTGAGGACGAGCAGGCGGCGTGAACTCAGTCAGGCAGCGAGGGATCGGATGCAGTGTCAGCGGCATCCGACCCCTCGCCCCCGGGCGCTCCGAGAGGGTGTCGTGGCGTGATCTCGGGTCGGATTCGATGCGATCACCGATCTCACAGGGGTACATGAGATAATCCGAGAAGTAAGTCTCGTACGACTTCGCTGGAGTGTTGGACGCACACCCCGGACCTGGAACCGCCCGCGCGGTCCGGTGTCGTCCAGCGAACCGTGTCGTCGTTCTCATCCTGTGCAGCAGACTGCTGCACGACAGCGCCAGGTCGCAGACCCGGGCGCGACCTCAGATTAAGGGAATGTGCTAAATGATTTTCGAAGTCGGAGAGACAGTCGTCTACCCACACCACGGAGCCGCCACGATCACGGCCGTGAAGAACCGGAAGATCAAGGGTGATGACAAGAAGTACATCACACTGAACATCCACCAGTCCGAACTCACGATCGAACTGCCGATCGAGAACGCCGACCTGATCGGGCTTCGCGACGTCATCGACATGGCCGGTGTCGAGGCCGTCTACGACGTCCTGCGCGGTGAGGTCGAAGAGGAGACCGGGAACTGGTCCCGGCGGTTCAAGGCCAACACCGAGAAGATGGGCAGCGGCAACGTTCTGCGCATCTCCGAGGTCGTTCGCGACCTGTGGCGTCGCGAACAGGGTGCAGGCGTCTCGGCCGGGGAGAAGCGGATGCTGTTCAAGGCCAGGCAGATCCTGGTGTCCGAGCTGGCCCTCGCCCTGAAGCTGGACGACGAGGGCGCCACCGCGGCACTCGATGCGGTGCTCATCACGACGATTCCCGCCGTGGAGCACGCGGAGGCCGTCTCCGCTTAGCTTGTGGACACCCCGGATGACCCGGCCTGGCTGGTGAGCAGGCCTTCGGTTACGACGTCACGTGCTCGACGACGAAATCTCCGCCGGGAAACACCACGCTCTCGTGGCCGTCGTCGAACTTGACGACATAGGGACCGTCGCCGTCCTCGCCGCGCACCTCGGTGACGATTCCGTGCCGATCGGGCGCCTCCACCGTCTTGCCGCGGATGATGACCCGATCCCCTACCGCTGCCTGCATCTCGATTCACCTCCTGCATCAACGCTACGCGCGGCCGAGTCGCGGCGAAAGAGGGACTGAGACCGCTACCGGCCGGGAGAGGTTTCGGCGGCGGGGCTCAGACGTCGCGGTCCGTCGGATCCTCTTCGGCCCTGGTCCCTGCGGCAAGCGCAGCGGCGCGCTCGGCGAGGCGGTGCTGCACGGTGGCCTGCGCTTCTTCCGTGATCGCCTCATCGAGCGGTGCGTTCACGTGGTCGTTGCGCCCGTGGTGCTTCTCGATGTAGGCGTCGAGGACCGGGCCGGACTCCCATGAGGTGATGAGGCTGTAGCGCGGCGTTTCACTGTTGTGCCAGGTGGCGTGCCAGAAGCGCTGCGTGTCGATGATGACCTGGGTGCCCGCGGGTAGCGGGATGCGGATCTCGGTCGAGGGATCGTATCGTTGCTCGCGCAGAACCATGAACGAGTCCGGGTCATCCGTGAGGTTGTAGTAACCCCGAACGACCCAGCCGGTCCCGTCCGGATTGAGGCGGTTGTTGTCGTCCTGGTGCATGTTGTACAGCGCATCGGAGTACGAGGTCGGCTGCAGCTCGATGACCCTGCAGCGCCCGACGTTCACCCCCGGCTCCTTGGCCCGCCGGGTCAGATTCGGCGCCTTCGCGACCTGGGATTCGATCCACACCCCGTCCTTGTCGGCGCGTGGCGGCTCGTGATTCCAGAAACCGCCGACCTCGATCTCGCCCTTCGCGCTCGCGAGCGGCGCGAATCGGGTGTCACCAGACGACTTCCAGTCGACGTACTCGAGGTCGAGCCACTCCTTCGGGTCCTTGGCCTGGTCGTACCGGTCGAGAATGACGAAGCCTCTCTCGTCGAGAAGCGCCGATGTGATGTAGCTCATCCGAGCCCCTTCAGATCAGAGTGCCAGCGCATGTCAGGTGGCCCGCTGAGGCAACCCTAACAGGGCGACCCGATGGGCGGCACGGCGCAGGCGGGGGATCACGGATGGCGCTCCCGCGCGTTTGCCTCGGCAGGAACGAGGAGTACGGGCAGAGCTAGCAGGAGCCCCACAGGCCGCGCCCGGCGTCCCGTGCCGCCGACTCCGCGGCCTGCAGTTGCGGCCAGTGGGCCTCATTCGGCGGGATGCGGACCGCGGTCGCGTATCCGTTCTCCACCAGGTCGAGATTCACGAAGTCGCCGTCCTCGGTCCACAGGTAGAGCAGCGAGCGGTCGTAGCGGTCGAGCGGCCCACGATCGCCCGCGATCCAGACCGCCGAGCCCTTCGGCAGCAGCTCCCGGAGATGATCGCGCGCCTCGATCCCGAAGCACTCGACCACGGGGCGGAGCTCCGGGGTGTCGATGCCGATGAGGCGCACGGTGATCTCATCCATCCGGGAGCTCGTGCCGTCCGGCTGCAGATACAGGGTGTCCCCGTCATACACGAAGGCGACATGGGAGAGCGTCGCATCCGCGGGACGCTCGCCAGCGGTCGGGGCGGCGAGGCCGGCGTCGGGGCCGGTATCGGGGACCACCGAGACCAGCCGGGAGATCGCGAAGAGCGCCAGGAGCGCGAACACCAGGACCGCGATCCCCAGCACGACGACCCTTCTCATTCCCACAGATTACCGAGGCGACCCGGTGACGCCGTGGCTAGACTCGTGCCGACGAGAGGATGCCGTGTCAGATCCCGATGGCGTGAGCCGGCGGTTCGATCCGCGCTTCAGCCCCGCATTCCAGCCGGGCTACGATCCTCGCGTGCACCGCGAGGAGCCGCCGAGCGCACCGCTGCGCGAGGAGCCGCGTCGGGACTGGGACGAGCTGCGTGCTCCGCGCCCCGAGCCGGCGACCCGCCCCGTCTTCGACGTCGTCGAGTCGGGCCAGGATGAACCCGCTGAGATCGACGTCGACCTCGCCCCCGCCGAGCCCTTGCCGTGGTGGCGCCGATTCAACCCGTGGCTCGTCGTGCTGTGGCTGCTCGGACTCGGGTTCATTCTCGGTGGGCTCTGGCTCACGAGCTTCGCTGCGCTCGCTTTCCGGAGTGGGGAACCGCAGGGCGGTGCCGACGCCTATCTGCTGTCGATGCTGGCTCAGATGTCCTTCTTCGGCGCACCCATGTTCGTCACGCTCGGCCTCGCGACGCTCACCTCGACGGTCGTCATCCTGGCCGCCCGCTGGCGTCGTCCCTAGCGAGACGAATTCGACGGAGATCCGGATGCCGGGCGCCGAATCGGTCCCGGAAGTGCCCCTGCCGACCCGATCTCCGTCGAATTCGTTCAGAGCTGCGCGCGGATGAACGCCCCGAACTCGCTGATCTCCTGCGCTGAGACCCAGTGGCCGACACCCTCGTAGATTCCCTGCGTGAGCGTCGAGTGGCGCGGAAGCCACTCCTGCGTGTGATCGATGAGCGAGCTCGGAATGACGGCGTCGTCGGTCCCCCGACCCCAGAACACCGGCGGTCGCAGCTCGGCGAGGCGGGAATCGCCCTCATGGTCGCTCGGGAGGACGAACCCGCTCAGCGGCACGGCGTAGTCGAACCGGGTCGGCTGCTCGCGCAGAAGCTGGAGCGCCATCGCCGCACCCTGCGAGAATCCCAGCAGGCCGATCCCCGTCGACTCGGTCGTATCGACCCAGTCGATGAGCGCTCGCGTCGTCTCGGCCACCGCCTCGAAACGCTCCTCGGCCTGCGACTCACCGGCACGCGGGAACCAGGCGTAGCCCGGCCCCTGCGCGATGGGGGCGCGAACGGATGCCACGACCGGCTCGAGCGGGAGCGAACGCGACAGCGCGAACAGATCCCCCTCGTGGGAGCCGTATCCGTGCAGGAGGACGAGCAGTGGCCGACTCGCCCGATCGCGCTTGGGGGCGGACCAGAGCACTGCATCCGGGTCGATTCGCAACCACACCTCGTTTCGTCTCGCACTATCCTTGCATCCCGCGCGGGGCCGCATGCGTAACAATGGAGCATGAGTTCCGTGGGTACGCCTGACCCCACCTCCGGGTGGCTGTCCGATGACGAGCTCACGGGCATCCGGATGCGGCTGCCGCTGCTCTACGTCGAGGCCGTCCCGGTGCGCGTTGACGGGCTGGGCCAGGTCGTCGAGCTCGGGGTTCTGCTGCGCGCGTCGCCGAGCGGCGAGATGACGCGCACACTCGTCTCCGGCCGGGTCATGTACGGGGAGACCCTGCGCGAGGCGCTGTTCCGGCACCTCGAGAAGGACCTCGGACCGATGGCGTTCCCCCAGTTGCCGGCCAGTCCAGTGCCGTTCTCGGTCGCCGAGTACTTCCCGATGCCCGGGATCAGTCCGTTCCACGATGAGCGCCAGCATGCCGTGTCGCTCGCCTACGTCGTTCCGGTCACCGGCAGCTGCGACCCACGGCAGGACGCCCTCGAGCTCACCTGGTTGTCGCCGGAGGAGGCGGCGAGCGACGAGATCGTCCGCGAGATGGAGGGCGGTCGCGGCACGTTGCTGAGGGCCGCGCTCGCCTCGGTCGGGCGCCTCGGCTGATCGAGTCCCGCCGTTTTTTCCGTGAGGGGTCAGTAACTGTCCTTCGTGAGCCTCGGGAAGGACAGTTACTGACCCCTCACGGGAGGAGCCGCGCGTGGTGAGCCGCGCGTGGGTCGGCCCGGGCGGGTCAGGCTCGAGTGGTCGAGCCGCGCGTGGATCGGCCGGGGGCACATCAGCCCGCGTGGGTGGGCCCGGCGCAGCTCAGCCCTGCGCGCGGCGTCCGCTGCGGCGCTCTCCACCACCGGACGAGCCGGAGGATGCCGGAGTCGAGGTGCTGTAGCTGGTGAAACCGGATGTCTGAGGCCGGCTGGCGCTTCCGGACTGACCCCGACGCGCGGGGCCGGCGTCGCGACGACGGCCCGAGCTGGGTGTCGCCGTGTGCTCCAGCGCGCCGGTGCGCGCCTGGC
>DATCXP010000007.1:0-13629 GCA_036565765.1 Terrimesophilobacter sp. | reverse complement strand
ACGGTGATCGAGGTCGTCAAGGGCGGCCTCATCGTCGACATCGGACTGCGCGGATTCCTTCCCGCCTCGCTCATCGAGCTGCGCCGCGTGCGCGACCTGACCCCGTACCTCGGGCAGGAGATCGAGGCGAAGATCCTCGAGCTGGACAAGAACCGCAACAACGTGGTGCTGTCCCGCCGCGCGCTGCTGGAGCAGACCCAGTCCGAGAGCCGCACGAGCTTCCTCAACAACCTGGCCAAGGGTCAGGTTCGCAAGGGCACCGTGTCGTCGATCGTCAACTTCGGCGCGTTCGTGGACCTCGGCGGAGTCGACGGTCTCGTGCACGTCTCGGAGCTGTCCTGGAAGCACATCGAGCACGCCAGCGAGGTTGTCGAGGTCGGCCAGGAGGTCACCGTCGAGATCCTCGAGGTGGACCTCGAGCGCGAGCGCGTGTCGCTGTCGCTCAAGGCCACCCAGGAAGACCCGTGGCAGATCTTCGCCCGCACCCACGCCATCGGGCAGGTCGCACCCGGCAAGGTCACGAAGTTGGTTCCGTTCGGCGCGTTCGTGCGTGTCGCGGACGGCATCGAGGGCCTCGTGCACATCTCGGAGCTGTCCGGCAAGCACGTGGAACTGGCCGAGCAGGTTGTCGGCGTCGGCGAAGAGGTCTTCGTCAAGGTCATCGACATCGACCTGGAGCGTCGCCGCATCTCGCTGAGCCTCAAGCAGGCCAACGAGGGTGTCGACCCCGAGGGCACCGAGTTCGACCCGGCGCTGTACGGCATGCTCACCGAGTACGACGACAAGGGCAACTACAAGTACCCGGAGGGCTTCGACCCGGAGACCAACGAGTGGCGCGAGGGCTTCGAGTCCCAGCGCGAGAAGTGGGAGCAGGATTACGCTGCCGCCCAGGCTCGCTGGGAAGCCCACAAGAAGCAGGTCGCCGCATCCATCGAGAAGGCCAACGCGCCGATCTCCACGTCAGAGGGCTCCGGCTTCGCACCGGAGACCGCTTCCGCCGGCCGCCTCGCCGACGACGAGTCCCTCGCGGCACTCCGCGCCAAGCTGTCCAACGGCGCATCGGATGCCGAGGACGCGGTAACCGAGTAGTAGCAAGAAACAACGCGCGACACGGCCGGACCCGTCAGGGTTCCGGCCGTGTCGTCGTTGTGGCCGATAGCATGAACGCGTGTACGTGATCGGGCTCACCGGAGGCATCGCATCCGGCAAGTCGCTGGTCGCCGCCCGACTCGCGGAACACGGGGCGGTGCACATCGACGCCGACCGGCTCGCGCGCCAGGTGGTCGAACCCGGCAGCGACGCGCTCACCAGGATCGCCGCGGAATTCGGCAGCCGCGTGATCGCCCCAGACGGCAGCTTGGACCGCGCCGCGCTCGGCACCCTCATCTTCTCCGACCCCGAGCGCCGGGAAGCCCTCAATGCGATCACCCACCCGGCCGTGAAGGCGCTCGCCAGTGAGCTGATCGGCCAGGCCGAGACGCACAACCCGTCAGCGATCGTTGTGTACGACGTTCCGCTCCTGGTGGAAGCAGGCGTGAACCACGACCGGATCCTGGACCTGATCGTCGTCGTGCACGCCAGCCGCGCCACGCGCATCCGGCGCCTCGTCGAGTTGCGCGGCATGACCCGTCAGGAAGCGGAACACCGGCTGAACTCGCAGGCGACCGACACCGAACGGCTGGCCGTCGCGGACGTCGTCATCGACAACGATGGCAGCATCGAGCACACCATCGAGCAGGTCGACCGGCTCTGGAGTCGAGTGTCAGACCACGCTGCTTAAACTGGAGGCATGCAACCCACGCGCGCGGTGCACCCGTTCGAGGTCATCAGCGACTACATCCCGAGTGGCGACCAGCCGAAGGCGATCGCGGAGCTGGCCGGCCGCATCAACGCGGGCGAAACGGATGTCGTGCTGCTCGGTGCGACTGGGACCGGCAAGTCCGCCACCGCCGCCTGGCTCATCGAGCAGGTGCAACGGCCGACCCTGGTGCTCTCCCACAACAAGACGCTCGCCGCGCAGCTGGCCAACGAATTCCGCGAACTCATGCCCAACAACGCGGTCGAATACTTCGTCTCCTACTACGACTACTACCAGCCAGAGGCCTACGTGCCCCAGACCGACACCTTCATCGAGAAGGACAGTTCGATCAACGCCGAGGTGGAACGGCTGCGACATTCCACGACCAACTCGCTGCTGAGCCGCCGCGACGTCGTCGTAGTGTCCACGGTGTCCTGCATCTACGGCCTCGGCGCCGCGGAGGAGTACCTGGACGCCATGGTCGCCCTCCAGGTCGGGCAGCGCATTCCGCGCGACCAGCTCATCCGCAAGTTCGTCGCCATGCAGTACCAGCGCAACGACGTCGACTTCTCGCGCGGCAAGTTCCGGGTGCGCGGGGACACCATCGAGATCATCCCGGTTTACGAGGAGCACGCCATCCGCGTCGAGATGTTCGGCGACGAGATCGAGGGGTTGTTTGCGCTGCATCCACTCACCGGCCAGGTGCTCGACACCATGGATGCCGTCTCGGTCTTCCCGGCGACGCACTACGCCGCAAGCCCGGCGACCATGAAACGCGCCATCGGAACCATCCGGGAAGAGCTCGCGGAACGCCTCCCCGAGTTGGAACGACAGGGCAAACTGCTCGAGGCCCAGAGGCTGCGGATGCGCACCACCTTCGACCTGGAGATGATGGAGCAGATCGGATTCTGCAGCGGCATCGAGAACTACTCCCGGCACATCGACGGCCGGGTGGCCGGGGAACCGCCGCACTGCCTGCTCGACTATTTCCCGGAGGATTTTCTCGTCGTCATCGACGAGTCGCACGTCACAATCCCGCAGATCGGGGCGATGTACGAGGGCGACGCCTCCCGCAAACGCACTCTTGTCGAGCACGGCTTCCGGCTGCCCAGCGCCCTCGACAACCGCCCGCTGAAGTTCTCCGAATTCCTCGACCGGGTCGGCCAGAAGGTGTACATGTCGGCAACCCCCGGGCGGTACGAGCTCGGCATCACCGACAGCGTCGTGGAGCAGATCATCCGCCCCACCGGGCTCGTCGACCCGCAGATCGTCGTCAAACCGTCCAAGGGCCAGATCGACGATCTCCTGGAAGAGATCCGGATGCGCAGCGAGAAGAACGAGCGCGTCCTGGTCACCACGCTCACCAAGAAGATGGCGGAGGAACTCACCGGGTTCCTCGCGGAAGCCGGCGTGCGGGTGCGCTATCTGCACTCGGATGTCGACACGCTGCGCCGGGTGGAGCTGCTCACCGAACTACGGCAGGGCGTCTACGACGTGCTCGTGGGGATCAACCTGCTGCGCGAGGGCCTGGACCTCCCGGAAGTGTCCCTGGTGGCGATTCTGGATGCCGACAAGGAAGGCTTCCTGCGCTCGTCGACCTCGCTCATCCAGACCATCGGCCGCGCCGCCCGCAACGTGTCCGGTGAAGTGCACATGTACGCGGATGTGCTCACCGACTCCATGAAGTTCGCCATCGGGGAGACCAACCGGCGCCGGGACACCCAGGTCGCCTACAACACGGCCAATGGCATCGACCCGACACCGCTGCGCAAGCGGATCGCCGACATCACCGACGTGCTGGTGCGGGAGGGCGTCGACACCGATAACCTGCTCGCCGGCCGGGCGGGCACGAAACGGTCGCCGACCCCGATGCTCCGCCGGGAAGGGCTCGCCGCGACGGGGGCAAACGACCTCGACGCCATCATCCGCGACCTCACCGACCAGATGCTCTCCGCCGCCGCTGAACTGAAATTCGAGCTGGCGGCGAGGCTCCGCGACGAGGTCGCCGACCTCAAGAAAGAACTGCGGCAAATGGAAGCCGCCGGCCACATCTGAGGACTGCCGCCGTTTTATCCCGGGTCGTGCCTAGAATAGAAGGTATCTTCGAAGGAGGTCACCATGGGCAGGAAAATCGGACTGGTTCTCGACGCCGCAGACCCGAGAGCGCTTGGGGCGTTCTGGTCATTCGCTCTCGACGCGTACGCGGAGCGGTGGTTGCGCGAGTTCGACGAAACCCCGCAAGGGCAGTGGATCGTCATGAACGACCCGGAGGGCAACGAATTTTGCGTTGTGTGACCAGGAACGCCGGGCGGGCGGGAATAGGGCCGGGAGAAATTAGCGGAGAATTGACCGAGTGAGTATCAGTGAAGTATCTGGCGCGCGTCTGAGCATCCGCGGAGCCAGAGTCCATAATCTGCGCAACATCAGTCTCGAAATTCCGCGCGACTCGCTGATCGTCTTCACCGGATTGTCCGGCTCCGGAAAGTCTTCCCTCGCCTTCGACACCATCTTCGCCGAGGGGCAGCGCCGCTACGTCGAATCCCTGTCGGCCTACGCCCGCCAGTTCCTCGGTCAGGTCGACCGACCGGATGTCGATTTCATCGAGGGGCTGAGCCCCGCGGTCTCCATCGACCAGAAGTCCACCAACCGCAACCCGCGCTCGACCGTGGGGACCATCACCGAGGTGTACGACTACCTCCGGCTGCTCTGGGCCAGGATCGGCATCGCGCACTGCGCCATCTGCGGCGAGCAGATCTCGAAGCAGACCGTGCAGCAAATCGCGGACCAGCTGATGTCCCTGGAAACCGGTACCCGCTACCAGATCGTCAGTCCCGTTGTCTCGCAGAAGAAGGGCGAGTTCGTCGACCTGTTCCACGAGCTCGCGGCGGGCGGATACTCGAGGGCGCTCGTGGACGGCACCGTCATCCAGCTGAACGACCCGCCGAAACTGAAAAAGCAGTTCAAGCACGACATCTCCGTGGTCGTCGACCGCTTGGTGGCGGGCGACGACATCCTCACCCGACTCACCGACTCCTTGGAGACGGCTCTCGGCCTGACCGACGGCCTGGTCACGGTGAACTTCGTCGACGAAACCGGCGACGCCGCGTGGCGCAACTTCTCCGAGAAGCTCTCCTGCCCGAACGGGCACCCGGTGCAGCTCACCGAGATCGAACCGCGGACCTTCTCCTTCAACGCTCCCTTCGGCGCCTGCCCGGAGTGCTCCGGACTCGGCACCCGGATGTCCGTCGACGCCGACCTGCTGCTCGGCGACCCCGCGCTGAGCCTTGCCGACGGGGTGATCCTGCCGTGGACGCAATCCGGCAAGGGACTGTTCAACTACTTTCAACGGCTCCTCGAGGGGCTGGCCGCCGACCTCGACTTCTCGCTGAAGACACCGTGGGCCGCGCTGCCGGAAAACGTCCAGGAAGCGATTCTGCACGGCAATAACTTCACCGTGACCGTGCGCTGGAAGAACCGGTACGGCCGCGAGGTGAAGTACTCAACGGGCTTCGAAGGCGTCATCCCGTACATCGAGCGCAAGTACCTTGAGGCGGAAACCGATTCCGCCAGACAGCGCTACTCGCACTACCTGCGCGAGGTCAACTGCCCGGTGTGCGACGGGAAGCGGCTCAAGCCGGAGGTGCTCGCGGTCACGGTGCACGGCCACAGTATCGCGGACGTGTGCGAACTCAGCCTCGTCGACGCGTTCGCGTTCATCGATGAGCTCGAGCTGACCGCGCGGGAAGCGAAAATCGCCGCCGCGGTGCTGCGGGAAATCCACGCGCGCCTGGAGTTCCTCATCGAGGTCGGGCTCACCTACCTGAACCTCGCCAGATCGGCCGGCTCGCTGTCCGGGGGAGAGGCCCAGCGCATCCGGTTGGCAACGCAAATCGGATCCGGCCTCACCGGTGTCCTGTACGTGCTGGACGAACCCAGCATCGGCTTGCACCAGCGGGACAACCACCGCCTCATCGAAACCCTTGTGAAGCTCAAGAACCTCGGGAACACGCTCATCGTCGTCGAACACGACGAAGACACCATCCGCACCGCCGACTGGATCGTCGACATCGGCCCGGGCGCCGGGGAACACGGCGGCGAGGTGGTGCATTCCGGCTCATACGCCGACCTGGTGGCCAACACGGATTCCATCACCGGCGACTACCTGTCCGGGCGCCGGTCGATTCCCACTCCGAAGAAACGGCGGCGAGTGGACAAGAAGCGCCAGCTCGTCGTCGAGGGCGCACGCGCCAACAACCTCAAGAGCATCACGGCGAGCTTCCCGCTCGGCGTGTTCAGCGCGGTGACGGGGGTAAGCGGCTCCGGCAAGTCCACCCTGGTGAACGACATCCTGTACCGCGTGCTCGCCAATCAGCTGAATGGCGCACGCCAGATCCCCGGACGGCACACGCGGGTGACCGGATTGGACGACCTGGACAAGGTGGTCCACGTCGACCAGGCGCCGATCGGGCGTACCCCCCGGTCCAATCCGGCGACCTACACGGGTGTCTTCGACCGCATCCGCACCCTGTTCTCCGAGACGATCGACGCGAAGACCCGCGGATATCTGCCCGGCCGGTTCAGCTTCAACGTCAAGGGCGGCCGCTGCGAGAACTGCTCGGGTGACGGCACGATCAAGATCGAGATGAACTTCCTGCCGGATGTCTACGTCACCTGTGAGGTGTGCGGCGGAGCCCGCTACAACCGGGACACGCTCTCCGTGCAGTACAAGGGCAAGAACATCGCCGAGGTGCTCGACATGTCCATCTCGGAGGCCGCCGAGTTCTTCTCGGCGATCACGGCGATTCACCGCTACCTGGAGACGCTCGTGGACGTCGGTCTCGGCTACGTGAGGTTGGGGCAGAGCGCGACAACCCTGTCCGGCGGGGAGGCGCAGCGGGTCAAGCTCGCGACGGAACTGCAACGGCGCTCCATGGGTCGCAGCGTCTACGTCCTCGACGAGCCGACAACCGGGCTGCACTTCGAAGACGTGCGCAAACTCCTGCTCGTCCTCAATAGGCTGGTCGACAAAGGGAACACGGTGATCGTCATCGAACACAATCTCGACGTCGTCAAATCCGCCGACTGGGTGATCGATCTCGGGCCGGAGGGTGGCGCTGGCGGAGGAGAAGTCGTGGCGACCGGAACACCGGAACAGCTCGCAAAGGTCGACGGCAGCCACACCGGTGCCTTCCTGAGGCAGGTCCTCGCCGGGTAGATGCGTATGGAGACAGTCAGCTACCGCCCAAAGGCACGGGAAATTCCGACCCGGCCGGGCGTCTACCGGTTCCGGGACAGCACGGGCCGGGTGCTCTACGTCGGCAAGGCGAAGAACCTCCGCGCCAGGCTCAGCAACTACTTCGCCGCACTGCACACTCTGCACGAGCGCACCAGACGCATGGTGACCTCCGCCAACTCGGTGGAGTGGACCGTGGTCGGGACCGAGTTCGAGGCTCTCCAGTTGGAGTTCACCTGGATCAAGGAGTTCAACCCTCCGTTCAACGTGCAGTTCCGCGACGACAAGACGTACCCGTACTTGGCGATCACCATGGCCGATGACGTGCCGCGCGTCTTGATCACCCGCAACCACAAGATCCCGGGCGCCCGCTACTTCGGCCCGTACACGAAGGTGTGGGCGATCCGGGAAACCCTGGATCTCATGCTCAAGGCATTCCCGATGCGCAGCTCCTCCGACACCACGTATCGCAGGGCAGAGCAGACCGGCCGCCCGTGCCTGCTCGCTGACATCGGCCGCTGCGCGGCGCCGTGTGTCGGCCGGATCAGCAAGGAAGACCACAAAGCCATCGCCGTGGATTTCGCGTCCTTCATGGCCGGGAACGATTCCCGGTTCATTGCCGAACTGTCCCAACGGATGAAACAAGCCGCCGCCGATCAGGAGTACGAGACCGCAGCGCGGCTGCGCGACCAGCTCATCGCGCTGGAGACCGTGCTGTCGAAGAACACACTCGTCCTCTCGCAGTCGACCGATGCGGACGTGTTCGGCATCGCCCACGACGAACTGGCCGCCGCCGTGCAGCAGTTCATCATCCGCGGCGGCCGCATCCGTGGCGTGCACGGCTGGGTGGTCGACAAAGAGCTGGACGTCGGGCTCGGGGACCTGGTGGAGACGGCTCTGCGCGCCGCCTACGCCGACGGGGAAGCTCCGCCGCGCCGCGTCATCGTCCCGGAACTGCCCGAGGCCGCGGCCGAGCTGGAGCTGTGGCTCACAACCATCCGCACGGACAGCGGGGCCGGCACGGGCAAGGTGGCGTTACGGGTCGCACAGCGCGGCGAGCTGGCTGCCCTTGTGCAGACCGTCAGCGTCAACGCCACGGGCGCGTTGAAGCTCTACAAAACGCGCCGCAGCGGGGACTTCGTCGCACGCTCCGCGGCTCTCGGCGACATTCAGGCCGCGCTCGGCATGGCAGATGCCCCGCTGCGGATGGAGTGCTACGACGTGTCCCATTTGTCCGGCACCAACATCGTCGCATCGATGGTGGTGTTCGAAGACGGCCTGCCCCGCAAGGACCAATACCGCCGCTTCAGCATCCCCGCCTCGACCGACGACACCGAGTCGATCTACCAGACCCTCTCCCGGCGGCTTGCGCACCTCGATCGGGACAGCCCCCGCGACGACCCGGACGCCCTTCCGGACCCCACAGGCGACCTGCCGACGCAACCCAGGCGATTCGCCTACCGGCCGAACCTGCTGATCGTCGACGGCGGCCAGCCGCAGGTCCAGGCGGCCACCCGAGCACTGCGCGACGCCGGGGTGACCGGCATCCAGTTGTGCGGCATCGCGAAGCGCCTCGAGGAGATCTGGCTGCCGGACAGCCCGTTCCCGGTGATCCTGCCCCGCAACAGCGACGCCCTGTTCCTCTTCCAGCGCATCCGCGACGAGGCGCACCGCTTCGCGATCACCTACCAGCGCCAGCGGCGCAGGAAGGACATCGGTTCGCAGCTCGCCGACATCCCGGGGGTCGGTCCGGCCCGGGTCCGTGAACTCCTCAAACACTTCGGCTCGGTGGCACGACTCCGCCGCGCGGATGCGAAGGCGATCGCCCAGGTGCGCGGCATCGGCCCGGCGCTCGCGCAAACCATCCTGGCGAGCCTGCATACGCAGCAGTCACCCGGCGGCCTCGATAGGCTGGTCGGATCCACCCGAGACCCGAAGGCCGCACAGACACCATGATCGACGACCGCGACGCTCGAGAAGTGCTCATCGTGACCGGGATGTCGGGCGCCGGACGCTCCACCGTCGGCAATGCCCTGGAAGACCTCGGCTGGTACGTCGTGGACAACCTGCCTCCCCAGATGCTCCGGCCGCTCGTCGACCTGGCCTCCCGCGCCGGCGACACCCTGCCCCGGGTCGCGGCCATCGTGGACGTGCGCGGCGGGAGGCTGTTCAGCGACCTCGAGGAATCGGTCGAATCGCTCCGCTCGAGCGCCGCGGTGCGCGTGTTGTTCCTGGATGCCGGCGACCAGGAACTCGTCCGCCGCTTCGAGCAGGTCCGTAGGCCGCATCCGCTCCAGGGCGACGGCACCCTGCTGGACGGCATCACCGCGGAGCGCACCAGAATGCTGCAGTTGCGCGAGTCCAGCGACATGATCGTGGACACCTCGGACCTCAACGTCCACCAACTGGCGACCATCATCCAGGAGAGCTTCTCCGCCGCCGGGACCCCCGGAGTGCAGCTCACCGTCGTGAGCTTCGGGTTCAAGTACGGCGTCCCCACCGATGCCGACCTCGTCGCCGATATGCGCTTCCTGCCGAATCCGTTCTGGATCCCTGAGCTGCGCGCGCACACCGGACTGGACGACGAAGTGCGGGACTTCGTGCTGAAGCAGGAGGGGGCAAAGGAGTTCCTGGACAGCTATGCGAAAGCCCTGGAGCCGGTGCTGGCCGGGTATCAGCGCGAGAACAAGAGACACGCTACGATCGCCGTAGGATGCACGGGGGGAAAACATCGTTCCGTCGCCGTCGCCGAAGTGTTGGCGACCGCCATCCGGGCTCAGCCAGGCGTCGCCGTCAGCGTGAAACACCGTGACCTCGGGCGCGAATGATGATACTCATCGCCGTCGGCGAGCCAGACCCACCGATTTGGGGCGGACGCCACCACTGAACCACACCGATCAGCAAAGGAAACCGGATTGGCACTGACCGCCGACGTCAAAGACGAACTCGCACGCATTGAGGTAAGCCGAACGGTCGTGCGGGCCGCGGAACTGGCGACGATCCTCAGGTTCTCCGGCGGGTTGCACCTCATCTCCGGCCGCATCGCGGTCGAGTCCGAGCTGGACACGGCACAACTGGCCAGGCGGGTGCGCAAGGACCTCGCCGAGTTGTACGGGGTGCGCAGTGAGATCTCCGTCATTTCGGCGTCGGGGTTGCGCCGTTCCAGCCACTACCTGGTTCGCGTGCTCGATGGCGGCGAAACCCTCGCCAGGCAGACCGGATTGCTGGATGCCCGCCGCCGCCCGATCCGCGGACTGCCCAACAAACTCACGACCGGGTCCCACGACGAGCTGGCAGCCATCTGGCGGGGCGCCTTCCTCGCGCACGGTTCGCTCACCGATCCAGGACGGTCTGCCGCGTTGGAGATCACCTGCCCGGGCAACGAGTCGGCGATGGCGCTCGTGGGCGCGGCGGGACGGCTGCACGTCGCGGCGAAGGCCAGGGAGGTGCGCGGGGTCCATCGGGTCGTCATCCGCGACGGGGAGGCGATCAGCGCGATGCTCATCCACATGGGAGCGCAGGTCGCGGTGCTCCGCTGGGAGGAGCTGCGGCAACGCCGGGAGGTTCGGGCCACCGCGAACCGCCTGGTCAATTTCGATGATGCGAACCTGCGGCGATCCGCGCAAGCGGCGGTCGCGGCTTGCGCGAGAGTGGAGCGGGCGCTCGAACTGCTCGCCGACCACGTTCCGGAGCACCTGCGCTACGCCGGGGAGCTGCGCCTCAATTTCCGTGACGCGAGCCTCGACGAACTCGGTCACCACGCCGATCCGCCGATGACGAAGGATGCCGTGGCCGGACGAATCCGCCGGCTCCTGGCCATGGCCGACAAGCACGCCGCCGAACTGGGCGTCGCCGGCACCGACGCCAATCTTCCGCCCGACTACGACGCCTGACACAACACCCCGCTCACACCGATCAAGAGGTAGCCTCGAGGACCGCGTGAGTACACTAAAAAGGGTCGCTCAACACCGCCCACGAAAACTTCGTGCTGGCCATCCAATGAGGAGATAAGAGTACATGGCTGAATACACACTTCCCGAGCTCGGGTACGACTACTCGGCACTCGAGCCGAGCATCAGCGGCAAGATCATGGAACTGCATCACGGCAAGCACCACCAGGCCTACGTGACCGGTGCCAACACGGCGCTCGCGAAGCTGGCCGAGGCACGGGATGCCGGCGATTTCACGAATGTCAACAAGCTGGAGAAGGACCTCGCGTTCAACCTTGGCGGCCACGTCAATCACTCCATCTTCTGGACCAACCTCTCCCCGAACGGTGGCGACAAGCCCACCGGTGAACTGGCGGCGGCACTCGACGACAACTTCGGATCCTTCGACAAGTTCGTCGCTCACTTCACCGCGGCGGCAACTGGCGTCCAGGGCTCCGGATGGGCGGCGCTGGTCTGGGACTCGATCGGCCAGAAGCTCCTCGTGCAGCAGTTCTTCGACCAGCACAGCAACTTCGCGGCCGGCACCGTTCCTCTCCTCATGCTCGACGTCTGGGAGCACGCCTACTACCTCGACTACCTCAACAACCGCGGCGAGTACGTCAAGGCATTCTGGAAGATCGCGAACTGGGAGAACGTGGCAGCCCGCTTCTCAGTGGCACGCGACAAGACGAACGGCCTTCTCGTCCTCTCCTAAGCACCAGGCTGTCCGGGCGGTGTGCCCGGATCGAGGTTCGGGCACACCGCGTCATCCATCCAATCGACAGGCCGCGTCTGACGACGCGCTAGCACACAGGAGTACCTCGTGTCAGTACGGATCGGAATCAACGGCTTCGGCCGGATCGGCCGCAACTATTACCGCGCCGCTCTCGCCAAGGGCAGTGACCTCGAAATCGTCGCCGTGAACGACCTCACCGACAACAAGGCGCTCGCGACACTTCTCAAGTACGACTCGGTCGCGGGCCGGCTGGACGCGACGATCGAACTGTCCGGCGACCAGATCGTGGTCAACGGCAAGCCGATCAAGGTACTCGAGGAGCGCGATCCGGCGGCACTCGGCTGGGGTGACCTCGGGGTCGACATCGTCATCGAGTCGACCGGCCGCTTCACCAATGCCGACGACGCTCGCAAGCACATCAGCGCCGGAGCGAAGAAAGTCATCGTCTCCGCCCCCGCTAAGGGCGAGGACGCCACCTTCGTCATGGGTGTCAACGAGCAGGAGTACGACCCCGTCGCACACTCCATCATCTCCAACGCATCCTGCACTACGAACTGCCTGGCACCGCTGGCCAAGGTGATGCTCGACAACTTCGGCATCGAACGCGGACTGATGACCACGGTGCACGCCTACACCGCGGACCAGAATCTGCAGGACGGGCCGCACAAGGACATGCGCAGAGCTCGGGCTGCCGCCATCAACATCGTGCCGACGAGCACCGGGGCGGCGAAGGCCATCGGCCTTGTCCTCCCGCAATTGGTCGGCAAGTTGGACGGCTACGCGCTGCGGGTTCCGGTACCGACCGGATCGATTACCGACCTCACCGTGGAGACCCGCCCCGGGCTCACGGTCGCCGACATCAATTCGGCCTACCAGGCCGCGGCAGAAGACGGGCAGCTCAAGGGATACCTCAGCTACACGAGCGAACCGATCGTCTCGTCCGACATCGTCGGCGACCCGCACTCGGCGATCTTCGACTCTGGCCTCACGAAGGTGATCGGAACCCAGGTCAAGGTTGCGGCGTGGTACGACAACGAATGGGGCTACTCCAACCGACTCGTCGACCTGACCGAATACGTCGCCGCCCGGCTGTCCTAGACCCCGGCCACCGGTTATGACACTGCGCACGATCGCTTCCCTCGGAGCCCTCGCGGGCAAGACGGTCATGGTCCGCCTCGACCTCAATGTGCCCCTCGACGGTCAGACGATCACGGACGACGGCCGCATCAGGGCATCGCTGGACACCCTGAACACTCTCATCCATGCCGCGGCGCGGGTGGTCATCATCTCGCACCTCGGCCGGCCGGACGGTGTGCCGGATGCCCGGTACTCCCTCGCGCCGGTGGCCCAGCGCCTGAGCGAGCTCCTCGGCCAGGAAGTCACCTTCGCGAGCGACACGGTGGGCGATGCCGCCAGGGAAGCGGTGGCGGGACTCGCCGACGGCGACGTCGCGCTTCTGGAGAACCTGCGCTTCAACGCCGGCGAGACGGCGAAGCGCGATGCGGACCGAGAAGTATTCGCCGCTGCGCTCGCCGCGCTCGGCGACGCATTCGTCTCGGACGGTTTCGGCGTCGTGCACCGCAAGCAGGCCAGCGTCTATGAACTGCCGAAGCTGTTGCCGAGCGCGGCCGGGCTGCTCATCCAGACCGAGCTCGATGTGCTCGAGCGGCTGACCGGGAACCCGCAGAAGCCCTATGCGGTGGTGCTCGGCGGGTCGAAGGTGTCCGACAAGCTCGGCGTGATCGGCAAGCTCCTGCCACAGGTCGACTCGCTGCTCATCGGCGGCGGAATGGTCTACACCTTCCTCGCGGCCAAGGGCTACAAGGTAGGCGGCAGCCTGCTCGAGACCGACCAGATCGAAACGGTGCGCGGCTACCTGGATGAAGCGAAACGGCTCGGCGTGAAGATCGTCCTGCCGACCGACATCGTCGTC
>DATCXP010000242.1:0-6053 GCA_036565765.1 Terrimesophilobacter sp. | reverse complement strand
TGGCCGTGGCCGTGGCCCCGGCGGTGGAACCGCCGGCGCGTTCGGCCGTGGCGGTGGCCGCGCGAAGGCCCGCAAGTCGAAGCGCACGAAGCGCGCAGAGTTCGAACTGAGGGAGGCCCCGTCGCTCGGCGGCGTGAGCGTTCCGCGCGGCGACGGCAACACGGTCATCCGGATGCGCCGTGGCGCCTCCATCACGGACTTCGCCGACAAGATCGACGCGAGCCCGGGAAACCTGGTGACGGTGCTGTTCCACCTCGGTGAGATGGCGACCGCGACGGAGTCGCTCGACGAGGCGACCTTCGAGGTTCTCGGCGACGAGCTCGGCTACAAGATCCAGATCGTCTCCCCGGAGGACGAGGACCGCGAGCTGCTCGAGGGCTTCGACATCGACCTGGACCAGGAGCTCGAGGACGAGGACGATTCCGACCTCGAGATCCGTCCGCCGGTCGTCACGGTCATGGGCCACGTCGACCACGGAAAGACCCGTCTGCTCGACGCGATCCGCAAGGCCAACGTCCGCGAGGGCGAGGCCGGCGGCATCACCCAGCACATCGGCGCCTACCAGGTCGTCGAGGAGCACGATGGCGTCCTGCGCCCGATCACCTTCATCGACACCCCGGGCCACGAGGCCTTCACGGCCATGCGTGCCCGTGGTGCCCAGGTGACGGACATCGCGATTCTCGTGGTCGCGGCCGACGACGGCATCATGCCGCAGACGGTGGAGGCGCTCAACCACGCCCAGGCGGCGAACGTGCCGATCGTGGTCGCGGTCAACAAGATCGACAAGCCGGATGCGAATCCCGCGAAGGTGCGCCAGCAGCTCACCGAGTTCGGGCTCGTCGCGGAGGAGTACGGCGGCGACACGATGTTCGTCGACGTCTCGGCGCTCAACAACATCGGTATCACCGAGCTGCTCGATGCTGTGCTGCTGACCGCGGATGCCGGGCTCGACCTGCGTGCGAACCCGAACAAGGACGCGCGCGGCGTCGCGATCGAGGCGAAGCTCGACAAGGGGCGCGGTGCCGTTGCGACCGTGCTCATCCAGTCAGGAACGCTCGAGGTCGGCGACCCGATCGTCGCAGGAACGGCCTACGGCCGCGTCCGCGCGATGTTCGACGAGAACGGGGAGGCGGTCGAATTCGCGACGCCGGCCCGCCCGGTCGCGGTGCTCGGACTGACCTCCGTTCCCCGTGCAGGCGACACGTTCCTCGTCACGGACGACGACCGCACCGCACGGCAGATCGCCGAGAAGCGCGAAGCCGTCGAGCGCAACGCCCTTCTGGCCCGCAGCCGCAAGCGCATCAGCCTCGAGGACTTCACGAAGGCGCTCGAGGACGGCAAGGTCGAATCGCTCAACCTCATCATCAAGGGTGACGTTTCCGGTGCCGTCGAGGCTCTCGAGGAGTCGCTGCTCAAGATCGAGGTCGACGAGAGCGTTCAGCTGCGCATCATCCACCGCGGTGTCGGCGGGGTCACGGAGAGCGACGTCAACCTCGCGACCGTCGACAACGCCATCATCATCGGGTTCAACGTGCGCCCCGACCCGAAGGCACGCGAGCGCGCCGCTCGCGAGGGCGTCGACGTGCGCTTCTACTCGGTCATCTACTCCGCGCTCGAGGATGTCGAGAATGCTCTGAAGGGCATGCTCAAGCCGGAGTACGAGGAGATCCAGTCCGGCGTCGCCGAGATCCGCGAGGTGTTCAGCTCCTCGAAGTTCGGAAACGTCGCCGGTGTCATCGTGCGGTCGGGAACCATCACGCGCAACGCGAAGGCCCGGGTCATCCGGGACGGCGTCGTCGTGGGGGACAATCTCGCGATCGAGTCGCTGCGCCGGTTCAAGGACGACGTCACGGAGGTCAAGACGGACTTCGAGGCCGGTATCGGTCTCGGCAAGTTCAACGACATCCAGATCGGTGACGAGATCGAGACGATCGAACTGAAGGAAAAGGTCCGGTAGCGATGGCTGATCCGGCCAGGGCGCGCAAGCTCGCCGATCGCATCAAGGTGATCGTGGCGAAGCGACTCGAGCGGGGGATCAAGGATCCCCGGCTCGGCTTCGTCACGATCACGGACGTGAAGGTGACCGGGGATCTGCAGCATGCCTCGGTGTTCTACACGGTGTACGGCACGGATGAGGAGCGCGCGGATTCCGCCGCGGCGCTCAAGTCGGCGACCGGGATGCTGCGCACCGAGGTGGGCAGGAACATCACCTCCAGGCTCACACCGAGCCTCGAGTTCATCGCGGACGCGATCCCGGAGAACGCGAAGCACATCGAGGACCTGCTCGCCGAGGCGCGCAGCCGCGACACCGCGGTGTCCGCGCTCGCCTCAACGGCGCAGTATGCCGGCGATGCAGACCCCTATCTGAAGCCGCGCGAGTTCGACGACGACGACGAAGACTAGTAGCCCTTACCTGTCTCGGATCGAGCTTCAGTGTCTCGGATCGAGCCTGTCGAGATCCCCGTCGCGAGGGTCTCGACAGTCTCGACCGGAGAAAATGCCGCGACAGGAGAATTGAGAGCTCAGGGCCACCGCCCCTACCGGCTGGGCACTAGCTCTAGCGACACGACCTAGGCGTCCCGGGATCGGTCCAGTCGCGGAGGAAGTGGCTCGAATCCTGCCGACTTGTACGTGGCGACGGCGGCGACCCTGGCGCTCTCGGTGCAGACCTGCACGCTCGACGAGCCCAGCTCCTGCAGCGCGGCCGCCGCGGCGATGCACATCGCTCGGGCATGGCCGTGACCGCGGTGGTCGGCGTGGACACCGAGCGGCTCGAGCAACCCGGGCTTGCCCGGGCCGACCGACCACGCGGTCACCCCCGCCACAGCGATGCCTTGGTCGTCGTAGCCCAGCAGACACCGGGCGTCGGCGTACGTCGGCCCGGTCGTCATCGTGTGCCACAACTCGACGGTGAACCTCGGACTGTCCCAGGCTGAGCAGTGGACGGCGACGAATGCGGACGCCTGTTCCGGCCCGACCACCTCGATGCGCATTGCCGGCTGCTCGACGGGTTCCGTGAGATCGCGACGCAACGGCGTCCATGACTCGCCCAGATCCCAGCCGGAGTCAGTCAACTGCTGCTGGACCAGGGTGCCGCTGGGCGTTTCGACGGCCACCTTGCCCGCCGGGAGGACGCCACGCCCCGGATCTGCCAGGTCCTCGACGAGCTGTCCGGCCAGCACCTCGTCGTTCCGAACCTCCGGCGCAACTGTCAGGCGCAACACGTCGGGGCCGTCCAGGAATCCGACGGCGAGAACCTGCTCGTCCCGTCTCCATATCCGGAGTGCCGCCGCCATCGCCTCCGTACCGAACTGCCAGAACCATCCCAGGTCGCCCGGGTGGAGCTGCATCGGTGCGAGGTCGTCCTGCCAGTCCCGCAGTGCGCGCACCGCGTCATCCAGCTCGTCGACGCGCGGCGTACTCAACTCGATCACCACATCCGCGATGGTACACGCTGCCCTCAGCCTCGCCGCCACCCTCCACTGGCTGGGCACCGGGCTCAGCAACACGGACTAGTCCGGCAGTTGGTAACCGGCCTCGGATTAACCGGCGGCGTGGCCGTAGTCTCGACGCTCGCGTTGACGGCGCAGTATGCCGGGGATGCCGACCCCTACCTGAAGCCGCGCGAGTTGGACGACGACCAGCGCGACGACGACGAGTAGCTCTGGGGCCGCTGCCGTCTTCCGCCCGTCATCCGGCCCGGCCGTCGACCTGTCGGTGCACAGTCACTTGGGCGACCGCGAACCCGATCAGGGCACTCGCCAGCCCGATGAGCGCGGCGCTCGACCAGCCGGGGGAGTCCAGCCCGCGTTCGAGGAAGGCGGCCGGTATCGCAAGCTCGGCGAGGACCACGGCGAAGGCGATCGCGCCGCCGACGACGGCGTAGACGGCAGCCGGCGCGATCCGACCGCGCAGCCCGCGGGTGAGCGGGTAGGTGAGTCCGGCCAGTGCGCCGATGAAAAGGCCATGCAGGAGCCCCAGGGGAATCAGGTACCAGGACAGGATCAAGAAGCCCTGAAGACTGACCGCAGGCAACTCGATGAGTGACAGCCTCTCGGTGAAGGTGAGGGTGGGGAGGACGAAGGCCGCCCCAAAGCCGACGAGCGCTCCGGTCGCCGCGCCACAGAGAAGAGACCACAGGATGGCGGATCCGGTCGTGCGCGCGCCTCGCATCGGTAACGAGAGCGAGACCTGGGCGTCCACGAACCCATGACAGGCGCTTCTCGCTTCCGGCCGGTCGGCGACCTGATGGGCGGGGTCTTCGCTCACGTGGTGGCCGCTGAGGGCCACACAGAATTGCAGGAGGAGATTCCGGCCGAGACATCCCAAAAACCTCCTCCGATTGCGCACATCGGCCGAATCTTCCTCCGATCTCGTACATCGAGCTTGTCGAGATCCCGGTCGCAGGGGTCTCGACAAGCTCGACCGGAGAGAACGGCTCGACCGGAGAATTGAGCGCTCAGGGCAGGCTGTAGCCGTCCGCCGCCGTGCCGACGATGAGCCCGTCTTCGAGCAGCCCGGCCAGGGCGCGTTCGCGCTGGGCAACATCCGGCCACACGGTATCGAGCTCTGCCCGAGTCACGGGCACATCGCTCGCGCGGAGCTCGGCCATCAGGAGCCCGCGCACCTGCCGGTCGGAGCCCTCGTACCTCGCCTGCACGGCGCGCTTCGGCCCGAGGTAGTCGGGGTAGCCGGCAGCCCGCCAGGCGCACAGATCGGCAATCGGGCACCCGTCGCAGCGCGGTGAGCGCGCGGTGCAGATCAGGGCACCGAGCTCCATGACGGCCGCGTTCGTCACGCGCGCGGCCGCGTCATCCGCCGGAAGCTGTGCCTCCATCGCCGCGAGATCGCGCTTCGCGGAAGGAGGCCCGGCATCCGCCTGCCCGTCGATCGCCCTCGCGAGCACCCTGCGTACGTTCGTGTCGACGACCGGATGCCGGTGGCCGTAGGCGAACACCGCGACGGCCCGTGCCGTGTACTCGCCGACGCCGGGCAGAGCGAGCAGCTCGGGGACCTGCTCGGGGACGACCCCGCCGTGCCGGTCGGTGATCGTGACGGCACAGGCGTGCAACCGGAGCGCACGCCGCGGGTAGCCGAGCCGACCCCAGGCACGAACCGCCTCGCCGGCCGGCACCGCGGCGAGGTCGGCCGGAGTCGGCCAACGCTCCAGCCAGGCGGCGAGCGGCTCGATGACACGTGCGACCGGCGTCTGCTGCAGCATGAACTCGCTCACCAGAATCCCCCAGGCCCCGAAGCCCTTCCGGCGCCACGGGAGGTCGCGGTGGTTCTGCTCGAACCACTCGTTCACCGGCGCCGCAATAGTCACCGGACTACTCTAGAGATATGGCTCGATGGGCACCCGCGAAGAAAGACCAACTTGAAGCACTGGCAACAGAGATCCTGCACAACTACAGCAAGGGGCGTGCGATGGTGGCGATCGATGGCCGTCACGGCGCCGGCCAGCGGGACTTCGCCGACGACCTCGCCGAGGCGCTTCGCCAGAACGGCGCCCACGTGTTCCGCGCCTCGATCGATGATTTCTTCCGCCCTCGCCGCGATCGTGAACGCGAGGGCTGGCTCGACGGCAAAGCACACTACCGCGGAGCCTACGACTATTCGCTGCTGCGCCGCGTGCTCGTCGACCCGTTCCACGCCGGCGGGAGCACCGGCTTCGTGCTCACCGGTTTCGACGAGGTCCGCGATCAGCCGGTGTTCCAGCCGAAGTGGATGTCGGCCGGCTTCGACGCGATCCTGATCGTCGACGGCGTATTCCTGAATCGTCCGGAGCTGGCCGGGCTGTGGAACTACTCGATCTGGCTGACCACCCCGTTGCTCGAACCGCAGGGCGACGAGCAGAAGCGCGACGTCGAGTCCGATGAGGCGTACCTAGGGGACGCGAACCCGAGCGAGAAGGCGACGACGCTCATCGACAATCGCGAGCTGGACCACCCCAGGCGCGTGTTCGCGGACTCCTGCTGACGCACGATGCGCACTATTTCAGGCGCGCGACGACCTCATCCGGGCTGAGGAACGCACCGGTCCTCTCCACCTCG
>DATCXP010000223.1:0-16377 GCA_036565765.1 Terrimesophilobacter sp. | reverse complement strand
AGCTTGATCTCGATCATGTGGTCGATCGCGGCTGCGTCGCGGCCCTCGGCCTCCGCTCCCTCCTTCACTGCGGGGATGAGCTTCTCGGTATAGAGGTCCATGCCCTTGCCGGAGGTGCAGATGAAGCCGTCGCCGGCGCGTCCCGCGTAGCGGGCAACCATGGGTCCGCCGGCCGCGATGTAGACCGGGATCGGCGAATCCGGACGGTCGTAGATGGAGGCGCCGTGCGTGGAGTAGAACTCGCCATCGAAGTCGACGCGATCCTCGGTCCAGAGCTTGCGCATGAGCTGCACTGCTTCGCGCAATCGGGCGAACCGTTCCTTGAACTCCGGCCAATCCTGCTCGCCGGCACCACGGAATCCGGTCGCGATCTCATTGAGGGCCTCACCGGTGCCGACCCCGAGCATGATGCGCCCCGGGTAAAGGCAGCCCATCGTCGCGAAGGCCTGGGCGATGACGGCGGGGTTGTAGCGGAAGGTCGGCGTCATGACCGAGGTGCCGATCTGCACGGTCTTCGTGCGTTCGCCGACCGCGGCCATCCAGGCGAGCGAGAACGGAGCGTGGCCGCCGGTATGCCGCCAGGGCTGGAAGTGGTCGCTCACCGTAACGCTCTCGAAGCCGTGGGCTTCTGCGGCGACCGCGTACTCGACGAGGTCGCGGGGGGCGAATTGTTCAGCGGAGGCCTTGTAGCCGAGTTTCAGAGGGTGCATCAGATCATCCTGCCATCCCGGCCGGTGTCCAGGTGACCGACCGGACGTCCAGCCTCAGCCAGGTGACGGGCTCCCCGTCGCGCTCGAGGGCATCCGCCAGCCAGAACGACTCGTCGGGATTCCACCCGGCGAGGACGGTGCGCACATCGTCGCCCAGCGTGGAGTCGATCGCGAACGCACGGACTGCGGTCGTGAGGTATCCGATGACCGAGAGGTGCACGACATCGGTCTCGCGTACGACCGCCGTACGGCTAGGGCTGCTGCAGGTATTCCGCGACAGCCTTCGGCACGTAGGGGCTCACGTCACCACCCAGCGCGGCGACCTGCCGCACGAGCGAGCTCGACACGTGGGCATGGGCAGGATCCGGGAGGAGGAAGACCGTCTCGACCCCGGCCAGATTGCGGTTCACGATCGCCATCGGGGTCTCGTAGGCCACGTCGACCTGGGACCTCACGCCCTTGACGAGAACGCTCGCCCCGACATCCGTGCAGTAGTCGACGAGCAGGCCGACGCTCCAGGAGGTGACGCGGATGTCACCACTCAGGCCGGCATCCTTGATCGACTTCTCGATGAGCGAGACCCGCTGCGCAACCGGAAGAAGCGCCGTCTTGCCGGGATTGTGCACGACGAGCACATGGATCTCGTCGAACAATCCAGCCGCGCGGTCGATCACATCCAGGTGGCCGAGGGTGATCGGGTCGAACGACCCGGGAACGACGGCGATCCTGTGCATATGCACACCCTATCGCCCGTGGCTTTCATCATTCAGGAGTTGGTGTGACTGGTGATGAAAGCCAGGAATCAGCTCTTGGCGAGGAAGTCGCGCTCCGATTCGTCGAGGCGGCGTGCGAGCGCCTCGCGCAGTGCAGGATGCCCGGCAAGGATCGGATCGCCGTCGAGCAACCGCTCCGCGAGTGCGCGAGCCTCGAGGATGAGCTCCCCGTCCTTCGCCACGCGCAACAGCCGGAGGCTGGACCGGCCGCCGGATTGCATGCTGCCGAGGACATTCCCCTCCTGGCGCAGCTCGAGATCCTTCTGAGCGAGCTCGAAGCCGTCGAGCGTCGCGGCAACGGCCTCGACGCGATCGCGCGCCAGGCTCCCGGGCTCCGCATTCGTCACAAGAAGGCACAGGCCGGGAACCCCGCCACGGCCGACCCGACCACGCAGCTGGTGAAGTTGAGACACCCCGAAGCGGTCGGCATCCAACACGATCATGGCCGAGGCGTTCGGCACGTCGACCCCGACCTCGATCACGGTGGTCGCGACCAGGATGTCGATCTCGCCGTCGGCGAAGGCGCGCATCAGCGAATCCTTCGCCTCGCTCGGAAGGCGGCCGTGCAGCGCCTCGATGCGCGCGGCGGAGAACAGCGGATTCGCGCGGAGGGCGGCGAGGGTGTCCGTAACGGACGACACTCTCCCGGCAGGACCGGCTCCGGAATCCTGCTCGACCTCGAGGTCATCCTCCTCCGGGGTCTTCGCATCGATCGCCGGGCACACAACGAACGCCTGCCTGCCGAGCGCGAGCTCCTCCGACAGCCGCTCCCAGATCCGGTTCGCCCAGCCCGGCTTCTCCGCGATGGGCACGACGAAGGATTCGATCCCCTGGCGCCCGGCCGGCAACTCCGCGATGGTCGAGACGTCGAGATCGCCGAACACCGTCATCGCGACCGTGCGAGGGATCGGGGTCGCGGTGAGCACGAGGACATGCGGCGGCACACTGCCCTTGCGCCTCAGCGCTTCGCGCTGCTCGACACCGAATCGATGCTGCTCGTCGACGACGACGAGACCGAGGTCGAAGAATCCGACGGACTCGCTCATGAGCGCGTGTGTCCCGATCACGATCCTGGCCTGCCCGGTGATCGCGGCGAGCAGCGCCTTCCTGCGGTCGGCGACCGGCATCTGCCCGGTGATGATGGTCGGCCGCAGGCTCGCGGCGAGGTCGGGTCCCAAGGTCTTCACGATCGAGCGCAGATGCTGGCCGGCGAGCACCTCGGTCGGGGCGAGCAGCGCCGACTGGCCTCCGGAGTCCGCCACCGCGAGCATCGCGCGCAGTGCAACGAGCGTCTTCCCGGAGCCGACCTCGCCCTGGAGGAGGCGGTTCATCGGCGAGGCGCCCGCGATGTCCTCCGCCACCGCGGCACCCACCGTCTTCTGATCACCGGTGAGCGTGAAGGCGAGCTGGGCGTCGAAGCGCTCGAGGTAGCCGCCGGTACTCGGCACGCGCGGCGTCGCCTCCTGCAGCTTCAGCTCCTGACGCTGCTCGAGCAGGGCGGCCTGGAGAACGAACGCCTCCTGGAACCGCAGCGACTTGCGCGCGGCGCCCCAGTCGGCATCCTTCTCCGGCCGGTGGATGAGCTCGAGGGCGCGTGCGAACGGTAGGAGCCTGCGCTCGGCCCGCACGGCATCCGGCACCGGGTCGGGCAGCGACGGCAGCGTGTCGAGCACGACGCCGATCGCCTTGTGCAGCTGCCAGCTCGACACGGATGCCGTCGCCGGGTAGATCGGGATGGGTTTCAGCGCCCAGGCTTCCGCGGTCTCGCCGTTCTCCAGCGCCTCGGGCTCGAACAGCTCGTAGGCCGGGTGTGCGAGCTGCATCGTGCCGCGGTACTCGCCGACCTTCCCGGCGAAGATGCCGCGTTTGCCGGGCCGGAGCTCCTGCGCCCGCCACTTCTGATTGAAGAAGGTGAGGGTGAGGATGCCCTTCCCGTCGCTGATCCTCGCCTCGACGATCGAACCCTTCTTGGCCTTCATCGACCGCTCGGTGACCTCGAGCACCTCTGCGACGATCGTCACGTCCTCGCCGAGCGGCAAGTGGGTGAGCTCGGTGAGCTCTCCTCGCCGCGCGTACCGGCGCGGAAAGTGCATGAGCAGGTCACCGACGGTCGTGAGACCGAGCCCCTTGGTGAGCGCGCCGGCCGTCCGCCCGCCGAGCGAGGCGCTCAGCGTCATATCGAGGGGCGAGTCCACACTCCGAGCGTACCGGCGGCATCCGCCTTCCCGCCCGGCACTGCCCAAATGAAGGCATTCCGCCACGAGCAGCTTCCCGATCCCGATATTTCCGTGCCTCCGACATCCACGTGCCTTCATTTGGGCCGCGAACCGACGACGTAGGCTGAGATGGTGACGAGGATCATCGCGGGGTTCGCCGGCTCGCTCACGCTCTCCGTTCCCGGTGGGGGAACCCGACCGACGAGTGATCGTGTCCGCGAGGCGATCTTCTCCGCGCTCGAAGCCCGCAATGTGATCGCCGGCGCACGCGTCGTCGATCTGTACGCCGGATCCGGCGCGCTCGGGCTCGAGGCCGCCTCACGCGGGGCCGCGAGCGTCACGCTCGTCGAACGCAACACCGCCGCGGCACAGGTGTGCCGCAACAACGCCGCCCGGGTGAAGAAGAACGCCCCGAAGAGCAGCCGGCTCGAGATCATCCTGTCCGGGCAGCCGGTGCAGGCTCTCCTGGCCTCGAGTCTCGCCACCTGGGACCTGGTATTCCTCGACCCGCCGTACGAGCTCGCCGAGACGGAACTCCTCCAGAACCTCGAGTCGCTCCTGCCCCGGCTGGCACCGGGCGCAACCGTCGTGCTCGAGAGGTCATCGAGGTCCCAGGAGCCGGACTGGCCACAGGGACTCCTCCTCGATCGGCGGAAGGATTACGGCGATACCTCGCTGTGGTGGCTGCGCGCGGAACCGACGGCTAACCCGCGGCGTGATCCCAGCCCCGGAACGGGTCCCAGCCACTGACCTCGTGAGGCTCTCCGTCGAGCAGGATGCCGCCGCCTGCGACGACCGCTCCGACGCGGCGGAACCCACCGGGCAGCCCGCTCCCGGGCGGGAATGTCGCGAACAGCGAGTGGTCCTCGCCACCTCCGAGCGCGAGCTCGGGATCGGGCCCGAGCGCCTCGTGCTCGAAGTCGATCGCGACGCCGCTCGCCCGGGCCACGCGAGCCGCGTCGATCGCGAGCCCGTCGCTCAGGTCGAGCATCGCGGTCGCGCCGGCGAGCGCAGCGAGCTTGCCATCGGCGATCGGAGGGCTGGGGGCAAGCTGTGCGGCCGTCGAGCCGCGAAGGCCTGCCGCGAGCTCAGCATCCGGAACGCCGAGGGAGTCGACCGCGTCGGTGAACAGCACGCGCAGTGCCGCGGCGGCGTGCCCTAGCGGCCCGGACACCGCAACGACATCCCCGACGCGGGCGCCGGAGCGCAGGACGGGCTCGCGGCCCTCCAGATCGCCGAAGGCGGTCACCGCGATCGTGAGCGTGTCCGAGACGGAGAGGTCGCCCCCCACGATCCCGCACCCCGGCGCGAGCGCAGCGCAGGCGTCGCGGAAGCCGTCGGCCACTCCCTCCAGCAGGGAGACCGGGGAATCCGCAGGCGCGGCGATCGCCGCGACCAGGGCAGTGGGCACTGCACCCATCGCCGCAATGTCGGCGAGATTGGATGCCGCGGCCTTCCAGCCGAGGTCGTGGGGACTCGACCAGGCCAGGCGGAAGTCCGGCCCGTGGATCATCATGTCGGTCGTCACGACGTACCGGCCATCCGGCGCCGCAATGACCGCCGCGTCGTCACCCGGGCCGAGCAGCTGGGCGGAGGACTCCGGGAGCCGCGGGAAGATGCGCGCGAGCGCCGCGACCTCACCGACCGCGCCGAGGGTGTCGTCGGATGCAGGGTCGGTTGGCATGTTCAAACGGTAGCCTGAATGGGATGACTCCGTTGCCAAGGCGCTGGCTCGCAGCGCTCCTTCCCGCCGTGCTGCTGACCCTGTCGGCGTGCGCGCCGCTCGTCCCGATCGACGCGGCGCCGGATGCCGTGAACCCGGACTGCGCCGAGGTGATCGTGCGTCTCCCGGAGTCGATCGACGACAACGTGAAGCGCGAGACGGATGCTCAGGCCACCGGCGCGTGGGGCAACCCGGCCACGATCCTCCTGCGCTGCGGCGTCCCGGTTCCCGGCCCCTCGACTCAGCCCTGCTACACCCTCAAGGGTGTCGACTGGCTGCGTGACGACAGCAAGGCGCCCAACTACGTGTTCACGACCTACGGGCGCGACCCGGCGGTCGAGGTCATCGTGGACGGCGACAAGGCATCGGGGACGAACGCCCTCATCGCCCTCAGCAACGCGATCGGCTCGATCCCCGCGACGCGTGCCTGCACGAACCCCGACGACGTGCTCGGGGTGCCGGAGCCGACGCCGTCCCCATCTCCCTAACCGCTCCCTGAGGAGCAGGCGCCCGCCGGCATCCGCTCCCTGAGGAGCACGCGCAGCGTGCGTCTCGAAGGGAGCCGAACCGACACCGAAGCAGAGCAGAGGTTCCCTTCGAGGCTCGCTGCGCGCGCACCTCAGGGAACGGCAACCTCGCTGCGCGCGCACCTCAGGGAACGGCAACCACGCCGCGCTCGCACCTCAGGGAACGGAAACCTCGCCGCGGTCGGCGGCCGCCTGAGAAGGCTGGCGAAGATATCTTGCGGTTCGGGGTTCGGCGGGCATCTTTGGGCGGAACCACACGATATCTTCGCCAGCCGACCCGAGCTGCATCGGCGGAGTTCCCTTCGAGACGATCGCTGCGCGATCCCTCAGGGAACGGGCATCCCGAGCTACCGGACGGCCTCGAGGCCCAGCAGGATCAGCTCATCGATGAGCTGCGGATAGCTCATGCCGCTCGCGATCCAGCACTTCGGGAACATCGAGATCGGTGTGAACCCCGGCATCGTGTTGATCTCGTTCACGATGAAACCGGACGGCGTCAGGAAGAAGTCGACGCGCGCGAGGCCGGCCCCTCCGATGGCTTCGAACGCGCGGGCGGCCACGCGCCGCAGCTCCCACAGCTCGCCGTCGGACAGCGGAGTCGGGCAGACGAGCTCAACGCCAGGAACGTCGAGGTACTTCGCGGCGAAGTCGTAGAAGGCCCGCCCGGTCACGACCACTTCGCCGGCGAGGGAGACCCGGGGCAATTCCCCACTGCGTCCGCCGAGAACGCCGCACTCGATCTCCCGGCCGACGATCGCCTGCTCGACGAGCACCTTGTCGTCCTCGGCGAAAGCCACCTCGAGCGCGGCGGGCAGCTCGCTCCACTCCTCGATCCTGCTGACCCCGACCGATGAGCCGGCTCGCGCCGGTTTCACGAACGCCGGGAGGCCGAGCGCCCTGAGGCGACCGCTCCACAGCGCCTGATCGCGCTGCCAGTCGGCCGCCGTGATCGTGACCCAGGGTGCGACCTGGATGCCGGCAGCCTCCAGCACGGTCTTCGTGAAGTGCTTGTCCATCCCGAGGGCGGAGGCCAGCACCCCGTTGCCGACGTAGGGCAGGCCGACGAGCTCGAGCATGCCCTGAATCGTGCCGTCCTCCCCGAACGGTCCATGCAGGATCGGGAATACGATGTCGATGTCGCCGAGGCTGCGCTGGGTGCCGTCGGCATCCGTCACTCTGAGCTCCCGCGTCGTCGCGCTCTCCGGCAGCCGGACGCGCGAGCCGTTGTCGCGGACTTCCGGGAGCGCTCCAGGGTCGAGCCGGAATCGCGCCGGATCGTCGGCCTCGAGCACGAAGGCGCCGTCACGCGTGATGCCGATCGGGACAACCTCGTAGCGGTCGCGGTCGATCGCGGAGAGAACCCCTCCGGCCGTCGCGCAGCTGATCGAGTGCTCGCTCGAACGGCCGCCGAACAGCAGGGCGACTCTCAGCCTGTCAGCCACGTTCCTCAGTTCTCCGATTGCGGTTCATCGCTGTTGGAGGTGAGGTGCGGCGCGATGTCCCGCGGGTTCATGGTACCGGCAAGCACCTCGGCGACCTGAGAGACGATCGGCATTTCAACGCCTTTCGCCATGGCCAGCTCGAGAATCGGGGCGACCGAGGCCAGACCCTCTGCGGTCTGATTCATCTGGGCGACGACGTCGGTGAAGCTGTAGCCCTGACCGAGAAGGCGCCCAGCAGTGTTGTTGCGGGACAGCGGCGACTCGCACGTCGCGATGAGGTCGCCGAGCCCGGCCAGCCCCGACAGTGTCTCCGCTTTCGCGCCGTACGCGACGGAGAACTCCGTCATCTCCACCAGTCCACGCGTGATGATCGACGCCTTCGTGTTCTCGCCGTAGCCGACACCGTCGACGATGCCGATCGCGACCGCGATGAGGTTCTTCAGAACGCCGCCGAACTCGGTGCCGATGACATCCGTGTTCACAAAGGATCGCAGGTACTTCGTCGTTGCCGCCATCGCGACGAGCAGGGCGGTCTCGAGGTTCTCCGAGGACACGACGGATGCCGTCGGCTCCTCCTTCGCGATCTCGAGGGCGAGATTCGGGCCGGAGATGACGGCGATCTGGGCGGGGTCGAGGCGGAGTTCCTGCTGGATGACCTCGCTCATCCTCCGTGCCGTGCCCTTCTCGACCCCCTTCATGAGGCTGACGACGATCGCGTCGGCCGGGATGAGTTCCCGCAGCGCCACGAGGGTCTCGCGCAGGCTCTGGCTCGGGACGGACACGAACACCATCTGTGCGCCGTCGAGAACCTCGGCGGCGTTCGGGCTCGCCCACAGCGTCCTGGGCAGGTTGATGCCGGGAAGGTAGTCGCTGTTGCGCTTCGCCTGGGCGATCTCGCGCGCGAGCTCCGGCCTGCGGGCCCACACGGCGACATCCGAACCGCCGTCGGCGAGCACCTTCGAGAATGTCGTTCCCCAGCTGCCCGCGCCGAGGACCGCTGCGCGCGTCGCGCCGGGCCGCGTCACCCGAATCGGCATCGTGTTGCTCAAAAGCGGCCGGTCTCCTTCTGCTGGTGCTGCGACGGGTCCCAGCGCTCGGGCGGCGGCTTCTCGCCGCGCAACTCCCCGAACAACGCGGCGATGTCCGCCATAAGGATCTCGGTCGCCTCGGCGAGCGCTGCGGAGTCCAGCTTGCGGTTCCGGAATGCGGAGAGGTCGACCGGGTCGCCGAATGTGACGTGGATCGTCTTCCGGGGAAACAGGCTGATCCGCTTGCCGTAACGCGGAAGAACCAACTGGGTTCCCCAGTGCGCCATCGGGATGAGCGGAATGCCCGCCTCGAGGGCCATCCGCACGGCCCCGGTCTTCCCGCGCATCGGCCACAGCTCGGGGTCGCGCGTGAGCGAGCCCTCGGGGTAGATCACGACGACGCGCCCGTCCTCGGCGAGCTTGCCGGCGGCGGCGAGGGGGTCGCCGGCCCTCCTGCCGCTCCGCTCGACCGGGATCTGACCTGACTTGCGCAACAGCCACCCAACGACCGGGACCGTGAACAGCGACGCCTTGGCCAGGTAGCGGGGTGCGCGGCCCAGCTTCCAGATCACCACGCCGACGACGACGGGGTCGATCTCGCTGTAGTGGTTCGGCGAGACGACGACCGCGCCGGTCTTCGGAAGCTTGTCGGCGTCCCGGATGTCGTAGCGCGCCACGAGACTCATGAACGGGAGGATCAGGAACGCCAGGAGGCGGAAGATCGGAGTCTTCTCCGATCTGGCCTTCTCGGGCCCGGCCCTCTTCGGCCTGTGCTGGGACGCCACCGCCCGGTTACCCCTCGTAGTCGAAGTCGGCGCCGAGTGCGGCGAGCTTGTCGATGAAGTGCTCGTAACCCCTGCTGATGATGCCGACGTTGCTGATCGTCGAGGTTCCCTCCGCGCTGAGCGCCGCGATCAGGTGGCTGAACCCCCCGCGCAGGTCGGGCACCCGGATGTCGGCGCCGTGCAGCTTCGTCGGCCCCGTGATGACCGCGGCCTGCTCGAAGTCGCGGCGGGCGACCCGGCGCGGATAGTCCGGCAGTCCGTGCGGGTGCACGACGATGTCCGCGCCCATCTCGTTCAGCGCCTCGGTGAATCCGAACCGGTTCTCGTACACGGTCTCGTGCACGATCGAGACCCCGTTCGCCTGGGTGAGGGCGACAACGAGCGGCTGCTGCCAGTCGGTCATGAAGCCAGGGTGCACATCCGTCTCGATCGTCACCGGCTTCAGCTCTCCGCCAGGGTGGTAGAAGCGGATGCCGTCCTCTTCGATGTCGAACGCTCCGCCGACCTTGCGGAACACGTTGAGGAACGTCATGAGCTCGGACTGGCGGGCACCGGCGACGAAGATGTCGCCGTGGGTGACGAGAGCCGCGGCCGCCCAACTGGCCGCCTCGTTGCGGTCGAACAGCGAGCGGTGCGTGTAGCCGGTCAACCGGTCGACGCCCTCGATGAGGATCACCCGGTTCGGCTCGACGGAGATGATCGCGCCCATCTTCTGCAGGATGGCGATGAGGTCCATGATCTCGGGCTCGATCGCGGCGTTTCGAAGCTCGGTCGTTCCTGTCGCACGGACGGCGGTGAGGAGCACCTGTTCGGTGGCCCCGACGCTCGGGTACGGCAGGTTGATGTCCGCCCCGGCGAGCCCGTTCGGCGCCGTGAGGTGGATTCCCTCGTAGTTCTTGTCGACGATCGCACCGAAGGCCCGGAGCGCGTCGAGGTGGAAGTCGATCGGGCGGTCGCCGATGCGGCATCCGCCGAGGTCGGGGATGAACGCCTCGCCGAGGCGGTGCAGGAGGGGTCCGCAGAACAGGATGGGGATGCGGCTGGAGCCGGCGTGGGCGTCGATCTGCGCGAAATGGGCGGTCTCGACGTTGCTCGGGTCGAGGAGCAGTTCCCCGGGAGTCTCGCTCTCGGTGACGATCACGCCGTGAACCTCGAGAAGCCCGCGGACGACGGTGACGTCGCTGATATCCGGAACGTCCCTCAGCACGCTCGGGGTCTCGCCGAGCAGGGCGGCGACCATCGCCTTCGTCGCGAGATTCTTCGCGCCGCGCACGTCGATCCGGCCGCGGAGGGGGTTGCCACCGCGGATGACGATCCTGTCCGACTTCAATCCCACGAGTTCACCGGCCTTTTGGGCATCATTCACAACGGACTTCATACGTTCACCTTGACTGTTGTGCTGGGAGGGTCCGTGGCCGCCAGGATGCCCTGGCTTTCTCGAACTGGGTGATGTGCGCCTCCTCACGAAGGGTCAGGCCGATGTCATCGAGGCCTTCAAGCAGCCGCCACCTAGTGTAATCATCGATCTCGAACGGGACTGTGAGTGTGCCGATGGTCGCGGTCTTCTCCTGGAGGTCGACGGATGCCGCCACCCCGGGGTTCGCTTCGATGGCCGCCCACAGCGCCTCGGTGTCCGCTTCGCTGATCTGCCCGGTGAGCAGCCCCTGCTTGCCGGAGTTTCCGCGGAAGATGTCACCGAATCGCGGGCTCAGAACGGCACGGAACCCGTAGTCACGAAGAGCCCATACGGCGTGCTCCCTGCTGGATCCGGTTCCGAAGTCCTGGCCGGCGACGAGCACGGTCGGATGCCGGTAGGCCGGGTCGTTGAGCACGAAGTCGGGGTCCTGGCGCCAGGCGAAGAACAGGGCGTCGTCGAATCCGGTCTTCGTCACGCGCTTCAGGAACTCGGCGGGGATGATCTGGTCGGTGTCGACGTTCGCGCGCTTGAGCGGAACGGCGACACCCGCGACTGTCGTGATCTTCTCCATTACGCGCTCACCTCCGTGAGGTCCCAGGGACTCGAGAGCGTCCCGCGGATGGCCGTGGCCGCCGCGACGAGCGGCGACACGAGGTGGGTCCGGCCGCCCTTGCCCTGCCGGCCCTCGAAGTTCCGGTTGGAGGTCGACGCGCAACGCTCGCCGGGGGCGAGCTGGTCCGGGTTCATGCCGAGGCACATCGAGCATCCGGCGAAGCGCCACTCCGCCCCGAACTCCTCGATGACCTTGTCGAGACCCTCGGCCTCCGCCTCGAGCCGCACGCGTGCAGAGCCCGGCACGACCATGACGCGCACGCCATCCGCCTTCTTGTGGCCCTTGATGACGGAGGCGAACGCACGCAGGTCTTCGATGCGGCTGTTCGTGCAGGAGCCCATGAACACCGCGTCAACCCTGATGTCCTTCATCGGCGTTCCCGCCTCGAGGTCCATGTATTCGAGGGCGCGACGGGCGGATGCCCGCTCGTTCGGGTCCTCGTAACTGTCCGGGTGCGGGATCGAGTCCGACAGCAGCACGCCCTGACCGGGGTTCGTCCCCCAGGTGACGAAGGGCTCGAGCTCGTTCGCGTCGAGGAACACCTCGGCGTCGAACACGGCGTCATCGTCGGTCGGCAGGGTGTCCCAGTAGGCGACCGCGGCGTCCCAGTCCTCGCCCTTCGGCGCGTGCGGCCGGCCCTTCAGGTAGTCGTAGGTCGTCTGATCCGGCGCGACCATCCCGGCACGGGCGCCGGCCTCGATCGACATGTTGCAGATCGTCATGCGGCCCTCCATGGAGAGCGAGCGGATGGCGCTACCGCGGTACTCCAGGACGTAGCCCTGCCCGCCACCGGTGCCGATCTTCGCGATGACGGCGAGGATCACGTCCTTCGCGGTCACTCCGGGGCGCAACTCGCCATCGACCGTGATGGCCATGGTCTTGAACGGCTTGAGCGGGAGCGTCTGGGTCGCCAGCACGTGCTCGACCTCGCTCGTGCCGATCCCGAACGCCATGGCGCCGAACGCGCCGTGCGTCGAGGTGTGGCTGTCGCCGCAGACGACCGTCACGCCCGGCATCGTGAGGCCGAGCTGCGGGCC
The DNA here is from genome assembly GCA_036565765.1 of Terrimesophilobacter sp. GTDB lineage: Bacteria > Actinomycetota > Actinomycetes > Actinomycetales > Microbacteriaceae > Terrimesophilobacter. The sequence continues at coordinate 4,106 of DATCXP010000223.1, read as the reverse complement.
GACCACGTGGACGATGCCCTGGTCCTTGTCGCCGAGGGGGTGCAGCCGGATGCCGAACTCCGCGCAGTTCCTGCGCAGGGTCTCGATCTGGGTGCGGCTGACCACATCGGCGATCGGCTTGTCGATGTTCAGCGTCGGAGTGTTGTGGTCCTCTGTCGCGATCGTGAGGTCCGGGCGGCGAACCGGGCGGCCCGCCATCCGCAGCCCGTCGAAGGCCTGGGGGGAGGTGACCTCGTGGACGAGGTGGAGGTCGATGTAGAGGAGATCGGGGGCGCCGTCTGAGCCCTTGACGACCACGTGGTCGTCCCACACCTTCTCCGCAAGGGTCCTGCCCACAGCGCGCCCCACTTCGTAGTTCGGCCCGCGCGGGAGTGCGCGGGTTTCGATCAGTCCAGTCTACTTCGCCGCCTGTCGAGGCCAGGATTCGCCCACCCGACTAGGATTCGTACGTGGCGTCCACAATTGCGCCACGATTTCCGCGCGCCCACGAAGCCTGCACACGAGGAGTTCCCCATGTCGACAGATCCCATCTCGACCATCCCGTTCACCCACGAGAAAGTGCTCGTGACGACGGGCGTCCGATCCGGCCTGGTGATCAGCGTCGCCGTCCATTCGACGAAACTCGGGCAGGCGCTCGGCGGGGCTCGCGTGTGGCAGTACGAGAACTGGACGGAGGCTGTCGCCGACTCCCTGCGCCTCTCCGCCGCGATGACGCTCAAGAACGCCGCAGCGGGACTGAACCGCGGGGGCGGCAAGTCGGTCATCTACCTTCCCATCGGCACGGTGCTCAGCGAGGAGCAGAAGCGCGACGCGATGCTCGACCTCGGCGACGCCGTCGAGAGCCTGGGCGGTGCCTACATGACCGCTGAAGACGTCGGAACGAGCGCGGAGCTCATGGCCATCGTTTCCGAGCGCACGGCGCACGTCTGCGGGCTTCCCGCGGACAAGGGAGGAGTCGGGGAGCCGGCGGATGCCACGAGCGATGGTGTCTATTCGAGCATCCTCGCGACGCTCGACGCCCTCTACGGCAGCAAGGATGTCGCCGGTCGCCACGTGGTGATCTCCGGCCTCGGGCAGGTCGGCGGGCGCCTCGCGAAGCGGCTCGCTGCGGCCGGCGCGACGCTGAGCGTCACGGACGTGAACCTGGCGAAGAAGGAGTTGGCCGCCTCGCTCGGTGCGAGCTGGGTCGAGGTTGCCGACGCGCACAGGGTCGACGCCGATCTGTTCGTCCCGTGCGGTCTCGGCGGAGTGCTGACCCCCCAGGTCATCGCAGAGCTTCGCGTCAAGGGCGTTGTCGGCGCGGCGAACAACCAACTCGCGAACCATGACGGCGCAGCCCAGCTCGCCGCCCGCGGCATCCTGTGGGCGCCGGACTTCGTCGTGAACGGGGGCGGAGTGATCTACCTCGACATGGCGATGCGTCCGGATGCCGACGCCGCAGCGATCTCGGCGCGGGTCGGCGCGATCGGCGACGTCATCGCCACGATCTTCCGCGACGCGAAGGCTCAGGACATCACGACGCTCGAGGCGGCGGAGCGGCTCGCGGCGGCCAGACTCGACGCGGCTTAGGCCCCCGAGCGGAGGAACTTTCGGCGGAAGTACGCGATCGGAGGACGTTCCGAACACCCGGATCCCGGTTCTTCCTCCGCTTACCTCTCGGACGAGGCTCCACGCCGACGGTCGACGCGCAGCTTTACGAGACTCGCCACCGTGGCGATCGCCATCGCGCCGACGATCACACCGAGCGACACCCAGGTGCTGATCTCGGGCGCCCACTCGATGGACTTACCGCCGTTGATGAACGGCAGCTCGTTCTCGTGCAGCGCGTGCAGCACGAGCTTCACGCCGATGAAGCCGAGGATGAACGCGATCCCGTAGTGGAGGTAGGCAAGGCGGTCGATGAGACTGCCGAGCAGGAAGTACAGCTGACGTAGCCCCATGAGTGCGAACACGTTCGCGGCGAACACGATGAACGCGCTCTGGGTGATGCCGAAGATCGCGGGGATCGAGTCGAGGGCGAACACGAGGTCGGTCGCCCCGAGCGCGAGGATCACCATGAGAACCGGCGTGAACATCCGCTTCCCGTCGACGGTGGTCCGCAGCTTGCCGCCGTCGAATTCGTCGGTGATCGCCACGCGTTTGCGCAGGAATCCGATGATGCGGTTCTCGGTCTCCTCCTCATCCTCGTAGCCGGTGAACGCCTGCTTCCATGCTGTGTACAGCAGGAACGCGCCGAAGATGTAGAACACCCAGCTGAAGTTCTCGATGAGCTGCGCGCCGATGACGATGAAGATGCCTCGCAGCACCAGCGCGATCAGAATGCCGACCATCAGGATCTCCTGCTGGTACTTTCTGGGCACGCTGAATTTCGACATGATGATCAGGAACACGAACAGGTTGTCGATGCTGAGGCTGTACTCGGTGAGCCACCCGGCTACGAACTGCCCGGCATGCTCAACGTCCCCGAGCCACAGCATGAGCGCCGCGAACACGAGCGCGAGCGCGACGTAGAAGGCGACCCACAGGCTCGACTCCCTCACCGAGGGGATGTGCGGGCGTTTGTAGGCGAGAACCAGGTCGGCCACGATGATGAGCGTCATGACGACGAGTGAGCCGACTTCGAACCAGACGGGGAGCGCGAGTTCCATGGGGGTCCATTCGTGAAGGGTGGGGAAAGGCCCGAAAGTCTCTCCCATGCCCGAACTCGGCACCACCGCATCCGGGGCAGCGACTTCGCTGACCGTCCTGACGACTGCGGCGTAGCGGAATACTCCCCTTCGCACTGGCCATGCTACCGGATGCAACGAGAAGAGCCCGCGCGGTGGCGGGCTCTGATCGTGACCCCAACCGGATTCGAACCGGTGTTACCGCCGTGAGAGGGCGGCGTACTAGGCCACTATACGATGGGGCCGTAGTGGACAACTCATAGAGTATGTCACATGCGATAGGCCCGACAAAACGGCGGGCGCTCGACGCACCAAGGGGAACCCGTGTACAGCAGAACGCTGACTCTCGCCACGACAGCGCTCAGTGCGAGCCTCCTGCTCAGTGGATGCTCTCTCCTGAGCAGCGGTCCGCCGCGCGATGACAGCGGTGCAGTGACCGAGAGCGCCACGATCTCGGCGCGCGATCTGCAGACCGGCGACTGCTTCACCTTCAATTCGGCGGACGGCGGGATCGTCGCCGAGGTCACCGTGATGCCCTGCGCACAGAAGCACGACTACCTCGTCCTGGCCCAGGGCACGCTCAAGGTCTCCGCCATCACCGCGGCGGGGTCGCTGCAGAACGCCGTCTCTGCGGCATGCTCCGAGACGTTCACGACGTTCAAGGGGGCGAGTACCGGTGACGTCAGGCCGAAACAGGAGTTCCTCGTGTTCCCGGAGACGGACGAGGCGGATTCCGACCAGCTGTACTCCTGCATCTCGACGGACCCGGACCAGAAGAGCTAGCGCGACGGGGCGAGAACCCTGAGCGCGCCGGATCTGACCTGCACCTCGATCGGCAGCCCCGAGACGCGCTCGCCGTCGGCGTAGGCGACCACGTCGGCGGCCTCGATGCGAATGAGCTTCGCCCGGCTGATCGAGACCCTCGGGTCGGTGATATGCGTGCCCTTGAACACGCGGGGGAAGATGCGCAGGAATGCGGTGCGCGAGAGGGGCTCGACGATGAACACGTCCAGGAACCCGTCGTCCAGCAGGGCATCCGGTGTCACGCGCATTCCGCCGCCGAGCGAGGTGTTGTTCGCGACGGCGACGAGCACGGCGCTGGTCTCGGTCCGCACTCCGTCGAGGTCGAGGATGTAGTGGATCGGCTTCAGCATCGCGAGCTCCCTCAGGAGTGCGAGGTTGTACCGGCTGCGCCCGCGAGGCCAGCGCATGAGGTTGGCGCGCTCGTTCACGATCGCGTCGAACCCGGCGGAGAGCACGCAGCCGTACCAGCTCACTGTCCCATCGCCGTGCGCCACGCGTCCGGCATCGATCACCCGCGACGGTCTGCCCAGCGCCTCGAGGAGAACGTCGATGGCCGCCTCCGTGTCGCCGACCGGGATGCCGAGGCCACGCGCCATGTCGTTGCCGGTCCCCGAGGGGATGATGCCGAGCGGGATC
>DATCXP010000221.1:0-5692 GCA_036565765.1 Terrimesophilobacter sp. | reverse complement strand
GCCGCTATCGCGAGGTCGCCAGTCATGCGCGGGCCGCCGTGCTGCTTGCCGCGGGCGCGCACGGGAAGGCGGCGATCGACGCCGTGCATGTCGCCATCGATGACCTCGATGGTCTTGCCGCCGAGGCCGAGGATGCCGCGGCAAGCGGGTTCGCCGCGAGCGCGTGCATCCACCCCGGCCAGGTCGAGGTGATCCTGGGCGCCTATCGGCCGAGCCCCGACGATGTGGCCTGGGCGCGCGCAGTCATCGCGGCCTCGGAGGGACAGAACGGCGCGTTCCGTTTCCAGGGCCGGATGATCGACGAGCCGGTGCTGCGGCACGCGGCAGAAGTCCTGCGTCGAGAGTAATCAGCAACTCCTCTACTTAGCAATTCTGCAAAGTAGCGATACACTTGAGCCATGCCGACCGAACTTCCCGTTGCCGCGCTCAAAGCCGAATTGTTCAAGGCGCTCGCACATCCCGCACGGGTACGCGCGCTCGAGAAGCTCGTCGTCGCCGAGATCTCCGTCGGGGAGCTCGCCGAACTCCTCGACATCGAGATCGCCCAGCTCTCCCAGCAGCTCGCCGTGCTGCGGAAGGCCGGAATCGTCGTGACCCGACGCGATGGCAACACGATCTTCTACTCGGTGCGGGACCCGCGCCTTTCGCAACTGCTTGCCGTCGCGCGGGAGATACTGATGTCCACTCTGCAGGACTCGCAGGTCATCCTGGCGTCGCTCGAGGCTGAGCACGCACAGGGCTCGCACCACGGCGGCGCGCGATGAGGCGCCGGATGTCGGCAGGCGGCCGCTTCCTCGTCGGGCTTCTGCCCGGTCGGGCAGACCTGCTCGCCGTCAAACGGTCGCCGGGGCGTGACCTTCTGGCCGGACTCACGGTCGCGATCGTCGCACTTCCGCTCGCGCTCGCGTTCGGCGTAGCGTCCGGCCTCGGTGCCGAGGCCGGCCTGACCACGGCCATCATCGCCGGGGCGCTCGCCGCGGTCTTCGGCGGGAGCAACCTGCAGGTCTCCGGGCCGACCGGCGCGATGACCGTCGTGCTCATCCCGGTCGTCCACCAATTCGGCCCTTCCGGCGTGCTCCAGGTCGGAGTCATGGCAGGCCTCATCCTCCTGGGACTCTCCCTGTCGGGCATCGGCCGGTACGTGAGGTACCTCCCGGCCTCGCTCGTCGAGGGGTTCACCGCGGGAATCGCCGTCGTGATCGCCCTGCAGCAGGTTCCGAACCTGCTCGGAGTCCCTCAGGGAGACCAGCAGCAGGTGTGGGCGATCGCCGGGGACGCCGTCGTCAGGTTCGCGCGGAATCCCGATCCGGTGCCGATCGCGATCGCCCTGGGCGTTGCCGCCGTCATCCTGGTGGGCTCGCGCTGGAAGCCGGCGCTGCCGCTGTCCCTGGTCGCGGTGGCCCTCGCGACGGGCATCGCGCAGTTCTTCGGGATCAACCTCACGATGGTCGGTGCGCTGCCCGCCGGCATTCCGGCGCCGATGGCCGGATTCCTGAACCCCGATCTGATTCTCGCCCTGCTGCCGTCCGCGTTCGCGGTCGCCGCGCTCGCGGCGCTGGAAAGCCTGCTCTGTGCGACGGTCGCCGACGCGATGAGCGTGGGGCAGAAGCACAATCCGGATCGGGAGCTTTTCGGCCAGGGGATCGCCAACCTCGTCGTGCCGTTCTTCGGCGGTGTGCCCGCGACGGCTGCGATCGCCCGCACTGCCGTGAACGTCAAGGCCGGCGCGCAGTCCCGCCTCGCATCGCTCTCGCACTCCGTCGTGCTGCTCCTCTTCCTCCTGATCGCGGCGCCGCTCGTCGGAATCATCCCGCTCGCGGCGCTCGGAGGGGTGCTCCTGGCGACAACGGTGCAGATGATCCAGGTCGGTGCGATCCGCAGCATCCTTCGATCGTCCCGTGGTGATGCGTTCGTGCTCCTCGTCACCTTCGGCGTGACGGTCGCAATCGATCTCGTGTCGGCGGTGATCGTCGGGCTCGTGCTCGCCGGGATCATCGCTCTACGGGCGGTCGCCCGGTCGGCGCAGCTTGAACGCGTACCCCTGGAGGATCACGGCCGAGGTGTCGATGACCACAGCGGAGAGGAGCGGAGCCTGCTCGACGACCGGATCGTGGCCTTCCGGCTCGACGGCGCACTGTTCTTCGGCGCGGCACACCGGTTCCTGCTCGAGCTGACCGAGGTGACGGATGTTGCGGTCGTCATCCTGAGGATGAGCCGGCTCAGCACGATCGACGCCACCGGTGCGCTCATGCTCGACGACGCGATCGCCAGGCTCGAGCGGCGGGGAATCGCGGTGCTGCTGTCTGGAATCAAACCCGGCCACCGCAAGGTGCTGGTCGCGCTCACCTCGGCTCCCCGCCTGAAGGATTCCGGGCGCGTGTTCGCCGACACGCCAGAAGCGATCGCCTACGCCAGGGAGCTCGTCGCGCGCTGACTCTCAGCTCGCGGCAGGAGTCTCCGACAGCGCCGTGAACTGGGCCCTTGCGATCACGTGCCCGCGCATCACGAAGCCGAGAACGGCGGGCGTGCATCCGGCCGGAAGGTCCAGGTGGTCGACGTCCAGGGCCGACACAGTGAAGACGTAACGGTGCTCGCCGTCGCCGGGAGGAGGCCCGGCCCCCTCGAACCGCTCCGCCCTCGACTCGTTCGCGACGGTGATCGCGCCCTCCGGCAGAAGCCCGGAATCCGGGTTGCCGGCATCGGCAGGCAGTGCCGTCACGGAGGCTGGAATGTTGTAGACCGCCCAGTGCCAGTACCCGCTGCCGGTCGGAGCGTCGGGGTCGTACACCGTGAGGACGTAGCTTCTCGTCTGAGCGGGAGCTCCTGACCAGCTCAGCGTGGGGGAGCGGTCCTCCCCGCCGGCTCCCGCGGCCCTGGCCCAGAGCGGAAGGAACTCTCCCGGTCTGACCTCCGGGCTGTTCAGTGGGAACTCCGGAACAACCGGGAGGCGCCAATTGGGGTCATTGACCATGTCGTCACGTGTCTTCCTGGGAGGAACGGGATTGCTGACCTGACCCGATAGTAAAGCACTGATAACGATCCGGTCGGGTTGGCGGGTAAATGCCCGCCGTTGACCTACTGTCGGAGTCAGAATCAGGATGAGCGCACAGGAGTCAGGCCTGGAGCGCGATAGTTACACGACCCAGGCCCCGGAGTGCCCATGACCCGGCTCATGCCCCCAGAAGCATCGGCGGAGACCAGGCATGCCGCTGCGCCGCTGAGGCGCCGGCTCGGCAGCTCGCCGTTACGCGTGTTCCCCCTTGCGATCGGCGGGAACGCGTTCGGCTGGACGGCGTCGCCGGAAGCCACGAACGGAATACTGGACGCGTACTGGGAGCTCGGCGGGAACTTCATCGACACCGCCGACTCCTATGCGAATGGACGCAGCGAGACCCTCATCGGCGCCTGGATGCACGACAGGGGCAATCGGGAACACGTCATCGTCGGAACCAAGATCGGCAAGAGCGCCGAGAACCCGGGACTGTCGTCGGATGCGGTGTCCCGGGCCATCGAGGCGAGCCTCCTGCGCCTGGGCACCGACTACATCGACCTGCTCTACCTGCACGTCGACGACGAGGAGACTCCCTTCGAAGAGACCCTCGTCGCCCTCGACGAGAACATTCGGAAGGGCAACGTCCGTCACGTCGGGGTCTCCGATCACTCGGGAAACCGGCTGATCGAGGCGCGCGTGATCGCCGCCCAGCTCGGCCTCACCCCGCTCGTGGCGGTGCAGAGCCGCTACAACCTCACCCATCGAACCGAGTTCGAGGGGACACTCGCTCGGGTCGCCGCTCAGCAGGGGCTCGGCGTCATGCCACGGTTCGCCCTCGACGGAGGCTTTCTCGCCGGGAACTACCGCTCGAAGACGGAGCTCGACCTCAACACGACAGGCAATATCGTGCTCGGAGGCGATGCCCAGAAGCACCTCAATCGCAGGGGTCAGCGCATTCTGGCGGCCCTCGACCGGATCGCGGCGGAGCACGAGTCCGTTCCGGCGACGATCGCGATCGCCTGGCTCCTGTCGAAGCCGAACATCGTGGCCCCTGTCGCCGGGGTGAGCACGCCGGTCCAGGTGGCCGACCTCGTGGCCGCCGCCGAGATCCAGCTCACGCGGCAGCAGGTTGCCGCGCTCGACGCCGTCTCGGACTAGGCGTTCGTCTCGGCGAGGATGTGTGCGATGCTGCGCTGGAAGGCGCCGGCTGCAGCGATGGAATCCCCTGCGTAACTGCCGATCATGGCGCCATCCCGCGCGAGGAGGAACTCGTCGGCGCCTTCTCCGGGAAGCGGGTGTCCGAGCCGGCCGAGCAGTCCGGCGATCAACTCGGTGTACCAGTCACGGTGGAGGACGACTACCGCGCGAACCGGGTGGGAGGAATCCGGGTACTCTGCCGCCGCGTTCAGGAAGAGGCAGCCGCGGAAGTTCGCTTGCTGCACTTCCGCGACGATGAGCGCGACGATCGCTTTGATGGCCTCGGCCGGTCCGGCGCTCTGCCGGATGAGTTCCTCGAGGAGTTCCTGGTCGTGGTGGTGGCGCTCGGTCACATAGGCGATGACCAGATTGTCCTTCGACCGGTAGTGCTTGTAGAACGTGGCTTTGGTGACTTCAGACTTGCTGATGAGGCGGTCGACACCGACGGTTCGGATGCCCTCGTCGTAGAACAGCGTTGTCGCCGTCTCGAGTATGCGCTGTTTCGCCCAGGGGGCACGCTGTGACGTTGGATGACCATCAACAATCGTCACAGCGTGGCTCCCTTGGGCAGCTTGGCTAGGTGTCCTCACTGCCGTCAGGCAGCAACCGGATTCGGGGGGAAATCCGGCGTCTGGGTTCCGGGTGCCCGCTCTCGCGAACACTCCGGATGCACCCCTTCGGGGAGGGTACCTGGCAACCGGGCTTTCGGGTTAGCTCGGTTGCCAGAAAGGTTCGGGGAATGTGAACTCCCCATCTCCTCGTGTGACTTACCGTAGCACAGAATTGAGGACAGACAAGTCTGTTTGTCCGCTATTTCAGGGACCAATTTGTACCCCAATATACGGGTCACGCTGTCGCCGGTATGGCGCCGGCGTCCGGTGACGTAGGCTCGTGGATGATGAACGGTGCGGTCCAGCTTCCCCTCGGCCTGGCAGAACTGACTTTCACGGCAACCGGGGACTGCCTGGTGCGGCGCAGTGTCCTGCCGAGCGGAGTCCGCATCCTGAGCGAACAGGTGCCGGGCGCCCGCAGTTCGACGATCGGCTACTGGGTCGCCGTAGGGTCCCGCGATGAACTCCCCGAGCACTTCGGGTCGACGCACTTCCTCGAGCATCTGCTGTTCAAGGGCACCGCAACACGTTCCGCCCTCGACATCGCGATCAGTTTCGACGGCGTCGGCGGGGAGCACAACGCGATGACGGCGAAGGAGTACACCTGCTATTACGCGAAAGTGCGGGACCAGGATCTCCCCATGGCCGTCGAGGTGCTGAGCGACATGGTGACGAACTCGCTGCTCGATTCCGGCGAATTCGAGACCGAGCGCGGCGTCATCCTCGAGGAACTCGCGATGGCGGACGACGATCCCTCCGATGTCGCCAACGAGCGCTTCTTCGAGGCCGTGCTCGGTGAGCACCCGCTCGGGCGGCCGATCGGCGGGAGCCCCGAGACGATCCGGGCCGTCACCCGGAACGCGGTGTGGGATCACTATCGGGCCAACTATCG
>DATCXP010000216.1:0-4732 GCA_036565765.1 Terrimesophilobacter sp. | reverse complement strand
GCGGCCCTTTCCGGCGCGGCAGGGGCAAGAGAGGCGCCGGCCTGGCGGATCAGCATGGCGACGATCGAGGAGGACGCGCCGTTCTCGCGGTTCCCGGGGCAGGCCAGAACCTTGGGCGTCGGCGGCGGCGAGGGCATCGAGCTGACCGTGGATGGCCGGATGCAACCCCTGCCTTTCGGGGAGGTGTTCGGGCCGTTCTCGGGCGACCTTCCGGCATCCGCACGCCCGATCGGCGGGCCGGCGCTGGACCTCGGACTCATACTCGACCCGTCCCGCGCGCAGGGCGGGATGACCGCGATCGGTGCCGGCGAGCATGACCTCGTCGGTCTCACCTGGTTCGTCGTGTCGCTCATCGATGGGCTCAGGTTCGCGCTCAACCACGGCGATCCGGTCGCACTGGCCCGGTGGGACACGGCCGCGCTCGACCTTCGATCCGCTCCGATCGCACGGCTGACGCTGGCGGCGGCATCCAGCGGCCCGCTCGCCTATCTGGTGTCGATTTCGCGGTGAGGCGCGGAGATCAACCGTCTTCGTCGAACTTCTCGGTCTGATTTCTAAAAGCAAGATTCTTTAATGTTAGAGTCGCTGAGAGGCGGGACGCTTGCGGAATCACCGACCACGACCGCCTCCGACGACAGGAGAACGACATGAGAAAAACCCGCGCCATCGCCCTCGTCGGGGCGATGATCCTCGGTTCCGTGATGGTGATCGGGGGCGTTGCGGTCGCAGCCCCCTCAATGGCCGTGGGCGTCCACGCCGCGAAGAAGCCCGCTCCTTCGCCGACCCCCACTCCGACCCCCGCTCCTACGGCCGGCCCGACGTCACTCGCGATCGCGGGATACACCGTCGCCCAAACGCTCGACATTTCCGGCGCCAGCGCTGAGTTCGTCGTGCCCTCGCTGGTATGCCTGACGGCGGGGGAGCAGGCGCTCAGCATCGGTCTCGCAGGCCAGGCCGATCTCGGTGCGCCGCACACGACGGCGGTGGTCGTCGTGGGATGCCACGGCGTCAACGCGCCATTCGCGTTCACCCGGGCGACCGTTGGGTCATTCGTGACGACGGGCACCGTCGCCATCGGAGCGCACGTCAGCGTCGAGATCACCTCCTCGGGCGGTAACGCTGCTGCGTCGGTGCGCAACCAGGACACCGGCAGTTCGATCCTCGCCCTCGCGGGTGCCCATGACACTTCGCTCACGTTCGGAGCGTTCGGCGTCCTGGGCGCGGATTCCACTCCGCTCCCGGTTCCGAACTTCGGCACCGCGACGTTCGCACACAATGTGCTCAACGGGCAGACCCTGTCCGGTGGCATCGTCGTGACGAGCCCACAGGTCTCGACCGGCGCGCAAGACTCGGTCGGCGACTTCAGCCTCAGCTTCGTCCGTTCCTAGCGGGCGGGCTCGTACCCGACGAGGCTGGAGAGCAAGCCGCAGGTCAGACGATGTCTGACCTGCGGCTTCATTTGTGGCATCCGCGGCGCGGCTGAGGAGGGTCAGTCCCGCGGCGCGAGCACGAGCAGCTCGCCCACTTCGCAGTCGAGGGCATCGCAGATCGCCCGCAGCGTCGAGAACCGGATCGCCCTCGCCCGGTCGTTCTTCAGCACCGAGAGGTTGACGATGCTCAGGTCGACGAGCTCGCCCAGCCGCGTCAGGGTCATCCCGCGTTCCTCGAGCAGTTCGTCGAGCCGGCAGTGGATGCCGGAGAGTTCGACATCCTCGCTCATCAGACGAGACCTTCCGTGTCGCGCTGGAGTCGCTCCCCGAAGCGGAACACCACGGCCACGAGCGCAACCGCAAGTCCCACGGTAACTGGGACGGGATCGATCACCAGCTGTCGCGAGAAGCCGATCGAGCCCATTTCGTCGAGGATGAGTACTCGTGCCCACCAACTCACGAGCTGGCTCGCAACGCCGAGAATGAGCAGCGCCACAGCAGCGATGATCGCCTGCCCCGTGACGGCGCGCGAAAATGGACGCCCGTTGAGGATCGCCCGTCCGAGTCCGACCGCGCACAGCGCCAAGGCGACCTGGGCCAGGATCGCGAGGGTATCGCCGACCCCCTTAGCCAGGAGGGCATCGGAACTGAGGCCGCCGATCGCGACCGAGACCGTTTCGACCTGCCCGGGGATGACCGCGCCGTTGGCTCCCACCGAGGTGAACCCGCCGAACCCGCCCTCGTCTAGCGGGGCGGTGTGCATGACCAGTTCGGCGATGCCCACTGTGCTCTGCTCGATGATCCCCACTACGCCGAGCGTCCCAACAGCCATCGCGTAGAAGGCCGCGCCGGCCACGAGCACCAGGAGGGACACCTTCAGCCGGAAATTCGGTACCGCGTGCATCAGACGAGTCCTTCCGTGTCGCGTTGCATCCGTTCGCCGAGTTGGAACGCGCTCGCGATCAGCAGCAGCGCGAGGCCGGCCAGGATGGGGATCAGGTCGAGGTGCATCTCGAGGGGGAACTGGGCCGCGTCGAGGCGCAGTTCGTCGATGGCCAGCCAGGTGGCGAACCCGAGCAGGAACTGGCTGAGCAGGCTCCCGATCGAGAGTGCAGCCGCAGCGAGCCACACGCTGCGGGTCGCACTCGTCACGAACGGCTTACCCTTGTGGAGCCTCCAGCACAGGTGGGCGACAGCGAGGGCGATCGCCACGTAGGTGAGCGCCGAGAGCCCGGCTCCGAGCGCCGTGACGCCCCGCGTGACCGGCCCGAGGTCGGCGATGCTCACCATTGCCGTCGTGAACGTGCCGTTCAGGATGCGGGGGACGCCCGCGGCATCCGGATCGCCGATCGCGTTGGACGGCAGGGCCGCGGATGCCGGCAGCGCCAGTTCCACCCCCTCGCCGCCCAGCGCGTTCGCGACGGCGATCGCGCCCGCGCCGAGCGTGACCGCCGCGAAGACGATGGCCAGGAACTGGATGGTGAGCAGCCCGCTTCGCTCAGCGGTCTTAGGCATAGCCACGGTGGATCCTAACGATATTCGATAACAACGATAATCGTTAACATAGCGACTCTCGATAACCTTCGCAACCCCTTTTCGGGGTGGTCGGTCCCAAATGAAGGCATCTGGACATCCGGCTGCCGAAAACACTGGTGTGCCAGGACATCCAGTGCTGATATGCCTTCATTTGGGGGCAGAGCTTTTGGGAGAGCACCGTTACCGTGAGGGAGGGGGCATCGGATGCGCGAAATGGTCGGGGTGGCGGCAATGGCGGCAGCGCTCGCCGTCGTGCTGTCCGGATGCTCGCTCTGGCAGGACGGCGAGAAGGTCGTCGGGCAGGTGCGGGAAGGAATTGCGGCGCGGCAGGTGCTGCAGGAACTCGCCGACGAGCTGCGTGCCCGCGACGACGTCGAGGCAGTTGACTCGAACGTCGCGCCGGTCTACATGCGCGCGATAGTCACGGTCGAGTTGCGCGACACGGCGTCGGCGAGCGTCATCGCCGAGGTCACAACGCGCATCGACGCGGCGCTGCGCAGTGACGAACTGCAGCCCTTCACGCGAGAGTTCTCCGTGCAGGCGGGCGACGTCGGCGTCCGGCAGACCTCGTTCGACGGCGCGCCGGTCGACTATGCCGCCGAGCTCGCCTACTGGGGCGCTGTGCAGTCCGCAATCGGCACGGGCATCGTCCTGACGCTTGGTCCCGACCGCGCCGGCGATTTCCAGCGCATCCTGTCGACCGAGACGGATGCGACGGTAGCCGCGCTCGCCGAGAACTACGACGCCATCGTCGCACTCGAGCCACCGAGTGCGGTCGAGACCAAGTGGCGGCTGCCGGGGTTCGCAGGTTATGCCGATTGGCTCGGTCCCGTGCCGGAACACGGCGTCCTGAGGGTCATGGCCGACATGGCAGCGGTCACCAATCTTCTCGACGACTCGGTGCCGGAGATGCCTCCGGGCTTCCTGGTCCTCCTGTCCGATCGGAACTCGTTCCCGCCACGGTTCGCACTGGTCGCGAACATGCCGGGTACGCAGGTGGATTCCGCTGTGACCTGGCCGCTCGTGCTCAGGATGGCTCGTGGCGCGCTCGGGGCCGGCCTGGCGGAGTTTCAGGTCGGCGTCCAGAGTTGGAACGGGGAGGACATCGAGAGTGCGAACTTCCACGTCGGCGAATGCCTCGAGCTGAACCCGCCGACCACGGCAGACCGGAAACTTGTCACCGCTCTCACGGCCGACGGCATCCAACTCCCCGCCGACGCCGCCGGAATCTGCGTCACCTTCGCCAGCCCATAGCGCTCGACGTGACCCAAATGAAGGCAGTCCGTAACCGGCGAGGTTGAATCCCCGGCCTGCGCGGGAGATTGCCTTCATTTGGGAAGGGGGCGGGCCGGCGTAGGAGCCATAACGCCGATGGCGAACAGGGGCAGCATCCGGCAGCTTCGCTCGTTACTCTCTTTGTAACGGCACCAACCCTGCACGGTGTCCAAGGAGATTTGAGATGTTCGAAAGATTCACGGATCGCGCCCGTCGCGTGGTTGTCCTGGCCCAGGAAGAGGCCAAGATGCTCAACCACAACTACATCGGCACCGAGCACATCCTGCTCGGCCTGATCCACGAGGGCGAGGGTGTCGCCGCGAAGGCGCTGGAGTCGCTCGGCATCTCGCTGGACTCGGTGCGCGAGCAGGTTCAGGAGATCATCGGTCACGGTGGGCAGGCGCCCTCCGGCCACATTCCCTTCACGCCCCGCGCGAAGAAGGTCCTCGAGCTCTCGCTCCGCGAAGCCCTGCAGCTCGGCCACAACTACA
>DATCXP010000197.1:0-5204 GCA_036565765.1 Terrimesophilobacter sp. | reverse complement strand
TGGCCTCGGTGCTGCCGCCGTCATCGCCGCCGCACGCGGCCTGCGCGGCCCTCGAAGGACACGTGATCGGCCCGAGCAAACCTCTCGCAGCGTCCTGATTTCGCGTGCCGCCGCTGTTCTCATTGTGGGCTTAGTGGTCAGTGTTGCCAACCTGAATGCCTTTCCGGACGTACCAAGGCGATCCTTGGTTGCGTGGGTGGTGGTCGCGTTAGTTGGATGGCTTCCTCTTGTGGGAGGGTGGTTTCTGCTCCTTCGATATATCCGCCAGCGCATCGGACCGACGGAATTCGAGCGGATGGTCAACACGTCAAGAGTCACGAGGTCGGTTCTACCCGGGACAAGGACTCTGAAAATCGGGTTCGTCATCGCGTTGGTCGTAGTAGTTTCAGTCTCAACGGTCGCGTTCCAATTTGGAGTGGATCACGTTGTCTTTTGATGAGACCAGATGCGGCCCCGCGCACCTGGGCCGAGAAGGCGTATCCGAACCTGATCCACTACAACCGGCTTCCCAAGGGCGGGCACTTCGCGGCCTGGGAGCAGCCGGAAGCGTTCTCCGACGAGATCCGAACCGCGTTCCGGTCGCTGCGTTGACCCACGAGCGAAAGGAGGTCTTCAAGAGCGCTGCGACGGACGCGATACCGGCCGATCGACCATCGACGAGGGAGGAGATGCTTTCATGAGCTCGTCCACCACCACGGGTCGAACCGTTACCGTGCCTGACGGCAGCACCGTGAACATGTGGGAACGCGTGTGGCGCATGAACGGCGTTAACGTCGTGCTCTTCTTCGTCGCGGCGTACCTCGTTTACGGCTCGCAGCCGAAGATCGGCGCCTCGGCCAACGAGCTCGTCTCGTTCTACGACGGCGATCGTACACGGATCCTGATCGCTGCGGTGATCTTCGGGCTCGCCGTCTTGAACCTCATGTGGTTCGCTGCGGCGATCAGGACGACGTTGGTCGAAGCCGGCCAAGGAGGTTGGGGGGCGGCGGCGACGGCCTCGAGCGCGGCGGTCGGCGGCGTCCTCCTCGTGCTGATGGCGATCAGCGCGGCCCTCACGTACTCGATCGGCGGCTCCGGCGGCACCGGCCTGGCATCGGGGCTAAACGACCTCGTGTGGACGGGCTTCGTGCTGAGCTCGTTCCCGCGGGCCATGCTCGTGATGTCGGGGTCTTTCGGCCTGTGGCGGGCGGGAGTCATCTCGAACGGGCTCTTCGCTGCCGGGGTCGTGTGCGTCGTGCTCGGCGTGCTCGGCGGCACGACCTGGGCGACCGGTGGGTTCTGGGCGCCGGATGGTGCCTACTCGCAGTTCGTCTGGCCGATCATCTTCCTCGTCTGGATCTTGGTCGTCACCCGGATCGTCTCGACCCAACGTGCGAGCACGCGTGAAGGGTGGTGATGCGCGGCGGTAAGGAGGCTCGCGCGCAACTGGCAAGGCCGCATATCACGAAAGATCGCAAATCGTCCGCCGCGGCTCATCTCGCCGACGACGGGGTGCCGGTAGCGCTTCGTTCCTGAGTTGCGGGTGGCTACGTCGTGCTCAGCCCACCACGTACGGAACTCGGGGCTGGCCATCGAGAGCTCCCGATGAGCTCGCGCAGCTGCGGATCGGCGGTGGTGCCGGTGGAAGGTGGTGACAGTCTTCAGCACGCGGTTGATCCCGTATCCATCCCGCACGACGTCGGAAACTGAGGGGTAGCGACCGGAAACGAAAGGAAGCTCAATCCGCAGGTCAGCGCATCTTTCCGCTTCCGGCGCTGGTCACAGACTCGACCCGGACCACGCTCTCAAGCTCGAAGCGGCCTGACCCCCGGCCAGAAGATCGCTCCAAACGTTGCGAAGTTGCACGAGCGAGCACTTTTCTGTCCAACCGGGAGACTCCCCTTCGGAACGGCTTCCCCGGTTGACCGGGGAGGGGTGCTGCCGAGGCTAGTGGCGGTGCCGAACCGTGGGTGACCGGTCGCGCGCGCAGATGTCCGCGCCACCGTTCAGTGACTCGCGCAACGCGACCGCCCGGTAGAGCCCGACCCGGTCGGGGATCCGCTCGCGATAGCCGCCGAGGTCGTTCGTCTGGTCGGTCCCCACCGTTCGCCAGCTGCCGTCTGCACGACGCCGCTGGATCTTGACCCCCACGTTCGACGTGCAGGCAGCGAATCCATCGGTCGCCGTCACGGTGCCTCGAGCGACGAGGTGTCTGACCAGGCTCAGCGTGATCGCCCGTGGATGGACAACCACCACGGTCACGGTGAAGTTCGTCGAGCTGGTGGCGGTGCCACTAGGCGTCGTCACGCGTATCGGACCCGTGGTCGCCCCGGTCGGAACGGCGACCGTGATCCTTGTCCCCGCACCATTCACGGCGAAGCCCGGCGCGTTCACGTTGTCGAACGAGACCGCTGTGGCCCCGGTGAAGTTGGTCCCGTTGATCCTCACCGACGTCCCGACCGGCCCGCTCGTCGGGTTGAAGGACGTGATCGTTGGAGCTCCCGCCCCCGTCACGGTGAAGTTCGTCGAGCTCGTGGCGGTCCCGTCCGGGCTCGCTACCGCGATCGGGCCCGTGGTCGCGCCCGCTGGCACCGTGGCCGTGATCTTCTGCGCATTGTCGATCGTGAACGTCGCAGACGTGCCGTTGAAGCTCACGCTCGTCACGTCGGGACCGCTGAAGTTGTTGCCGTGGATCGTTACCGAGGTTCCGACGGGTCCGCTCGCGGGTGAGAACGAACTGATCGTCGGTGCCGCGGCGAAGGCGGCATCGGCCCCCGGAAGAGCCACAAGGATCCCGATCAGCAGGAACGTGGCCGAGATCTCGGCGGCGCGTCTTCGCACCGTGTTGATCATACGCAACTCACCTCATCACCAGAAGGCACCATGTGGATTCTCTATCCTACGCTCCGTCCATTGAGGGCACTAGTCAGCATCGCTCCGCGATCAGGGTATGAGCTCCACACCATCCTCCTCAAGATCCGATATCGAATCTGCCCTGCGCCGGAACACTCCGCGGGCCCTGAACCGTCTGAGCGACACGTACTCGCCCTCGTGAAGGGAGACCCGATGAACCCGTTCAGCAATGTCCCTCGGCGAATCGTCGTGACCGTGATCGCCTCTGCGCTGGTGCTCGTCGTCGCGGCGGCGACTGCTCTTGGGCAGACCAGGTCGTCGGAGGAGCCGTCTGGACCCGCGCAAGCACCGCAATCCTCGGCCGTCACGGGCACGGCGATCGCGGAGCCCGCCTGGTGTTGCACGACCGGCTCAATTCCGGGCATCACGGTCACCGGTCAGGCGACGATCAAGGACGAGAGCACGGCGGCACGTGACGCCGCGATCGCCGAGGCCGTCGCGGACGCGACCGATCAGGCCAGGGCGGCAGCGGATGCGGCGGGCACGCAGCTCGGCGAGGTGCTCGACATGCAGGTTTCGGCGATGCCGGTCGTCTACCCGATGATCGAAGCCGCTCCCCAGCCGGGGGTTGCCGTCGGGTCTGGAAGCTCGAGCGGAGGAGCAGACCCGGGAGCGACCGGTCCCGACGCACCTATTGAGTATCTGGGCTCGGCCACGGTAACGATCACCTGGGCGATCGGGTAGGCCGGCGCCGCGAGCGTCAAAGACTTCGAACCGCGGGAAGAAATGGGGTCGTCGTACACCTCGACGACGTTGGCGAGCCAGACGGCGCCGATCGCCCTTGTCCGCTGGTGCGGGTGGCAAGCCAAACCGCCGAGGCTTGAGGCCGAGGTCGACTGCTGAGACAAGACGAGCCGGGCCTACGGCTGTCGGCGGTCATCCTGTCATCGATGAGTTCGGTGCGCCTGTGCCGTCTTATCCTGCGATGAGGTAATGGTCAATCGGGCGCTCTCACAGGAGGACAAGATGCGCAACCCCTTTCCCTGTCTCTGGTTCGACGGCAAGGCTGAGGAGGCGGCCAGGTTCTATACGAGCCTGCTTCCCGGCAGCAGCGTCGACAAGGTCTGGCGCTCCCCTGCCGACACGCCCAGCGGGCCGGCCGGGATGGTCCTGACGGTCGATTTCACCCTCAATGACCAGCACTTCCAGGGCCTCAACGGCGGACCGGATTTCAGCTTCAACGAGGCGGTTTCGTTCGTCATCGAGTGCGAAGACCAGGACGAGGTCGACCGGCTGTGGGATGCGCTCACAGCGGACGGAGGCGAGCCGGGCCCGTGCGGGTGGCTCAAGGACCGATTCGGCCTGTCGTGGCAGATCGTACCTCGCCAGCTGAACGAGCTCGTTGGAGATCCCGATCCGGAGCGTGCGCGCCGCGCCATGGAGGCGATGCTCAAGATGGGGAAGATCGATATCGCCGAGCTCCAGCGGGCGGCCGACACGCCCTAGGCCAGGTCACGACTCGTTGCTGATCTCAGATCTCAGTTCGGCGACGACGCGTATCTCATCGTCCGGTGCGCGACGAGGCTCATTTCGTCGTCGCGGGGAGGATCTCGATGTACCCGTCGGTTCCGTTCACACGGATCTGCTGCCCATCCTGAATCAGCTGCGTTGCGTGTTCTACCCCGACGACGGCCGGCAGGCCGTATTCCCGTGCGATCACTGCGCCATGCGTCATCAGGCCCCCGACCTCCGTCACGAGGCCGGTGATGGCGACGAACAGGGGCGACCAGCTGGGGTCCGTGTGCGCCGTGACCAGGATGTCGCCCAGTTCGAGATCGGCCTCCGCCATGTCCAGGATGACTCGGGCTCGCCCTTCGATGGTCCCGGCAGAAACCGGCAGGCCGACCAGCGCACCGGTTGGCAGGTCGTCGCGTCGGTACGCTCCGGCGATGGCCTCGCCGTCCGATGTGAGCACCCGGGGTGGCGTGAGCGATTCATATGACCTGAACGCGTCCTTGCGCCGACGGATGAGCTCGTCATCGACCTGGTTGGTGCGCACGACGTCGTGAAGTTCCCGGAACGTCAGGAAGAAGATGTCTTCCTTCTCACGAAGCACGTGGGCCTGCACGAGGCGCTCGGCCTCCCCCAGCAAGGCCCGCTTGTAGACGAAGTAGCGACTGACCATGCCGTACTTCGGATACTCCCGGTACCCGATGAACGTCCGGACGCGATCGATCATCCGTTTGGTCTCTTCGGCCTTCTGTTCCCCGTCGGGCAGGGCTCGCAGGCGCTCCAGCACTTCCTGTTCTTTGTTCCACGCCTCCCGGCGCCCTCGATCGAAGCGGCGCTCGCCGGCGCCCGGCTCGAAGTTC
>DATCXP010000196.1:0-18492 GCA_036565765.1 Terrimesophilobacter sp. | reverse complement strand
CGTATCCCATCCGCTCGTCGGCGAGGCGATCCTCCATGGCGTCGGTTCTGCCGCGCTCGCCGAGCTGTACGACCGCGCCGCGCGAGTACTCTCCGCACTCGGCGTGAACGGGAACACCGTCGCCGTTTACGTCCTGAACAGCCCGGTCGGACACGATCCATGGCGGGTAGCGATTCTCGCCGGTGCCGGTCGCGGGGCCCTGCGTGCCGGTTCGGGCCCCGAGGCCGCCCGATTCCTCGGACGGGCTATCCAGGAGCTGCGCGAGGACGACCCCGCGCGTGCGGACCTCCTGATCGATGCCGGGACGGCGAGCATTGCCAGCAATGACGGAGCGATGGCCGCGAAGCTGTGGAGCGAGGGGCTTGCGTTCATCACCGACATCGGGCGACGGGTGCGGGTACTGGCCGACATCGGCGACGCGCTCTTCGCGTGCGGTGACTATGTCGCGGCCGAGGCGGCGTATGACCAGGGAACCCGCGAGCTCACCGCCGCGCGGATCGAGACCACGCGGCCGGTATTCCGCGAGTTCGTGGCGAGAACTCTCTCCGCTCAACTGAGCCTCACGATCGCGCCATCGGCGTTCTCGCAAGAGGTCGTCGCCCAGACGATCGAGCAGCCGGATGAACTCGATACCGCCGAGGACTCGATGCTTCTCGCCGCGGCCACGGTCGCCCTCAGCCTCGCCGGCGACGCGGGCGACCGGGGTCGCGATCTCGCACGACGCGCCTACCGGAGCTGGCCGAGATCCCGAGCGGGGCTGGCCGACGATCCGACAACGTACCTGCTGAGCGGCGCGCTCAATTACGCCGGCCTGTTCCCGGAGGGTGTCGAACTCCTGACGGACGCCGTGAACGAGGCACAGCGTAGCGGGAGGATCCTCAGCGAGGCCACCGCGCGGTACTGCCGCGGGTCGATGCACCTTTCGGCCGGAGACGTCCGTCGGGCGGTCCGGGACCTGGTTGCTGCGGTCAACGCCGTGCGATTCGGCTGGTCCCACTACCGTGAGGGCGCCGAAGCGCTGCTGATCCGCTGCCACCTGGCGCTCGGGGATGGAGCGGCGGCGGCGGCGATTGCGCTCGCCGCAGACTACCCGAGTGCCAGTGCCCTGTTCCAGTCCGTGCAGGTCGCCGGGAAGGCCGACTACTGGACCGGTGTCGGCCGTCCGGACAGGGGTCTCGCACTGGCCTATCGCGCCGGCGAGCTCATGCCGGCCGGCATCGAATCGACCGGAATGGGTTGGCGCGGCTCCGCTGGCGACGCGCTCCTGGCGCTCGGCGACGTCGTCGGAGCACAGGATCTCGCGAGGGAGGAGTTTGCGCTCGCCGAGGCCACCGGCAGCCAGCCGGCCTCCCTCGGACCCGCGCTGTACCGTCTCGCGCGCACGGTGTCCGATCCCGATGAGGCGATCGAGACGGGACGGCGCGCGCTCGCCGTTGTCGGCCCCTCACGTCGGCTCCTGCACGCCCAGGTCACCGAGCTGCTCGCCGATCGGCTGATCGAGACGGGGCAACGCGAAGAGTCAGTACCGTTGCTGACCGGAGCGCTCGAATACTTCCACTCCCAGGGTGTCGCCTCGGCGGAGAAGCGGGTGAGAGCGCGGCTCGCAGCGATCGGGCACCCGGTCGTTCCGTCATCGGCCGCTCAGCGTGTGTCGTCCCTGTCGCCGGCAGAGTACCGGGTGGCGGCGCTCGCAACCCAGGGGCTGACGAACCGCGAGATCGCCGGCAGCCTGTTCGTGACCATGAAGACGGTGGAATTCCATCTCTCCCGCTGCTACCGCAAGCTGGCCGTGACCACACGACACGAACTCACCGAACTGTTCCAGACCGCCGGCAACACGCTCGGCTGAATCCGCCGACACCGGCCGCACTCCTTTCCACCGAGGGGAGGACCCACCAGGACTAGAAGGACGCCTGGAAGCTGGTGAGGATATTGCTGAGAACGACATCCTTGTCCTGGGCGCTCACCATCTGCACGAGCACGATCATGAGATGCGTGTTGTCCGCATCCTTCGTGGCGAGGACAGCGAGGTCGGTACCCGTCCCCCCGCAGGCCGAGAAGTACGCGAACTGGCCCAGGTAGTAGCCGTCATCGTACGGTCCCTCGCTGTCGAGGGTGCACTCCGTTCCGGCGTTCGACTTGTAATTCGCGATCACCTGATTCGGGTCGGTTCCCACCGCGTCCGTGCTGGCCGTGACCCGAACGCCGGGAACGGTCCAGCTCCCGTTGAATTGCTCGAGGTTCGTCGTCGCGGTCAGATCGTAGTAGGTGCTGCCGCCGTCCTCGAAGCTTGCGCCGTCGACCTGCGACCAGGTGTTCGGGACGGTCACGCTCACGGTTCCGGAGTCATCTGTCACCGTGACGAAGTTGTCGACCGTTCCACCGCCGTTGCCCCCGCTCCCGGAAGACACGAGCTTGAGTTCCTTGCCGTTGAATTGTCCCTGGTACACGGAATTGTCAGCGGGACGGTAGATTTCGAAGTCGATCGTCGCATCGACCCCCTGGGTCTTCAGTACCTGGCAGTAGTCGCCGAGCGACCCGTCTGCGGCCATCGTGATACCGGCCATGTCGATGAGCACGTCGCCGGGTTCGATGCCTGCGGAATCCGCCGGACCGCCCGCGGCGAGGGACTCGATCCAGATGCCGTTCGGTGTCCCGTCGTCCGCCGGGGCGAGTGCCTGGGCGTTGATGCCGAGGGACAGCACGGGCTTGCCCTTCGCCAGGTCCTTCAGCACCGGAAGCACCTGATCCCGGTGGATGGCGTAGTTGTAGTCGAGATCATCCCGCCCCGCGTAGTTCACGCCGACGACGCGCCCCTTCGGGTCGACCAGCGGGCCCCCGGAGTTGCCCCCGCGGATTCGTGCGTCGTGTTCGATCACATGGTCGAGGGATGCCCACGAGTCGTCCTGCGGCACGTCGTTCTTCGACACGATGCCGCGCGTCATGGTGAACACCGGGTCGCCGAGAGGGAATCCGGCGGAATAGACATCGAGCGCTGTCTCGACTTTCCCGTCGCGCCAGGCCATGAAGGGATATTCGCCCTTGTCGAGCTGGATCACGGCGAGGTCGAGGCACTCGGAGGCGCCGAGCACCCTGGCGTTGTACTCCTTGCTCGTATCGCCGCCCAGCCACACCTTGAGGGTGCCCGCGCCGACGACGACGTGGTTGTTCGTGACCGCGATGCCACTCGCATCGATGATGAATCCCGAGCCGCGTGCCGCCTGTTCCGACGGCTGGGTGGTTCCGGCAGGAACGAAGGTGCCCTGTGCCTGGATCTGAATCGTAGCCGACTGCACGTGCTTGAAATCGACGGGGCTCGGTCCCGACGCCACGGTGATCCCCGCGCACGAACTGAGCGCGAAGGAAGCGATTGCTGCGGTCGCCACGAGACCTGCCACGCGCGCCGGGCGCGCGGATACTGCTGGGTGTGTGAACACGAGTTCCTCCTGGGGCGTGTGCACCTGACACGCCGCGGAAGCCAGTTTCATGCCTTCGTGCAACGCAGGGCGGGCGAAACGACCCTAGTTTTCGAACACTGGGGTGCTGTCAGTTGCCGCCGACTGGGGCGCGGCGTAACAAAACTCTCGTTGGCGCCCTCGGTGCAGTAACCTCTGAACGTCATCCCCGCCTGCCGAGCCCGACAGTGGCGCGCCCGATCCGAGAACGGACACCATGGCGATCAGCGCCCCCGCCCAGACGAACCGCTCGCAGCGACTCGACTCGCTGCCCTTCACGAAGGAACACCGCAAGGTTCTGGTCGGCTCGGGTCTCGGCTGGGCTCTCGACGCCATGGATGTCGG
This sequence comes from Terrimesophilobacter sp., assembly GCA_036565765.1. GTDB lineage: Bacteria > Actinomycetota > Actinomycetes > Actinomycetales > Microbacteriaceae > Terrimesophilobacter. The sequence goes on along the minus strand of DATCXP010000196.1, from coordinate 14,692 downwards.
GCTCATCTCCTTCGTGCTGGCACAGCTGGCTGTGCAGTGGAAGGCGACGAGCCTCGAACTCTCCCTGATCGCATCATCCGGCTTCGTCGGCATGGCCATCGGCGCAGCGCTCGGCGGGCTCCTGGCCGACCGTCTCGGTCGGCGGCACGTGTTCGCGGTCACCCTGCTGGTCTATGGGCTCGCCACCGGGGCGTCGGCACTGGCCGGAACGGTCGCCGTGCTCATCGCACTGCGGTTCGTGGTCGGGCTCGGCCTCGGCGCAGAGCTGCCGGTGGCGTCGACGCTCGTCAGCGAGTTCGCCCCGCCGCGCATCCGGGGCCGCATCATCGTGATCCTGGAGTCGTTCTGGGCCGTCGGCTGGACGGCCGCAGCCGTCATCGGCTACCTGGTCGTTCCGTACTCTGCGGATGGCTGGCGCTGGGCGCTCGTGATCGGTGCGGTTCCCGCGCTGTACTCCGTCGTCGTCCGGCTCAGACTGCCGGAATCGGTCCGCTTCCTCGAGGGACGCGGCCGATTCGCGGAGGCGGAAGCCACCGTGCGACGTTTCGAGGCATCGGCGGGGCGCACGCGGGATACGGCGGCGGCCGGGGGCACGCAAATCGCTCCGGACGCAACCGTGGCGGTGCGACCCCGCGTTGCGGAACTGCTTTCGGCGAGGTATCGCACCCGCACCGCCGCACTCTGGCTGGTCTGGTTCTGCGTGAACTTCTCCTACTACGGGGCGTTCATCTGGCTGCCGACCATCCTCGTCGCCTCCGGGTTCTCACTGATCCGCTCGTTCGAGTACACCCTGATCATCACGCTCGCCCAGTTGCCCGGTTACGCCGTGTCCGCCTGGCTGATCGAGAAGTGGGGCCGGCAGCGCACGCTCGCTGCGTTCCTCGTCGGCTCCGCCGTGTCCGCAGGGTTCTTCGGTCTTGCGGGGGACGTTACCCAGGTGATCGTCGCGGGGATGCTGTTGTCGTTCTTCAACCTGGGAGCCTGGGGTGCGCTCTATGCGGTCACCCCGGAGCTGTATCCCACCCGGATGCGCGCGACCGGCGCGGGCTGGGCGGCAGGGGTCGGCCGGATCGCCTCGATCCTCGCGCCACTCGCGGTGCCGTTCCTTCGGGATGCCGGCGGCAACACGGCGTTGTTCGGCGTCTTCGCGGCGTTCTTCGTGGTCGCAGCCCTCAGTTCGTTCTGGCTTCCGGAGCGGCGTGGGGCGGCGCTGGAAGACTAGGAGGATGTTGCGGAACGGCCGCGACTCCCGCGAGGTCGTGCGCTCACAGCCAGCGGTGCTACCCTGAAACCGTGTTGTTCGGTCTGCTCCTTAGCTGCCGCGACGAGTCCTAACCTCAGGCCTCCCTCGTCGCGGAGTTCGTCGTTGGCTGATCCGCAGACGCAAGAGGAAGACCTCAGGACCATGAAGAACACACAATCCGCATCGGCCATGCCGATCCACAAGTACCGCCCGTACCACGAGACGCTGACCGTGGACCTTCCTGACCGCACCTGGCCGGACCGGCGGATCACGACCGCCCCGCGCTGGTGTGCGGTCGACCTGCGCGACGGGAACCAGGCGCTCATCGACCCGATGAGCCCTGAGCGCAAGCGCATCATGTTCGACCTGCTCGTGAGGATGGGCTACAAGGAGATCGAGGTCGGCTTCCCCTCCGCGAGCCAGACCGACTTCGATTTCGTCCGCAAGCTCATCGAGGAGAACCTCATCCCCGACGACGTGACGATCCAGGTGCTGACCCAGGCGCGGGAGGAGCTCATCAACCGCACCTACGAGTCGATCCGTGGGGCGAAGCAAGCGATCGTGCACCTGTACAACTCGACGAGCATTCTTCAGCGGGACGTGGTGTTCCGCACCGATAGGCAGGGCATCATCGACATCGCCCTGGAGGGCGCCCGGCTCTGCCGGGCCGCGGAGAAGCTCGCACCCGGCGTCGACATCTTCTACGAGTACTCGCCGGAGAGCTACACCGGAACCGAGCTCGACTTCGCGCTCGAGGTGTGCAACGCGGTGCTCGAGGTGTTCGAGCCGACCCCGGAGCGCAAGGTCATCGTGAACCTGCCGGCGACGGTGGAGATGGCGACGCCGAACGTGTACGCGGACTCGATCGAGTGGATGTCGCGCCGCCTGAATCATCGTGAGAACGTCATCCTGAGCCTGCACCCGCACAACGACCGGGGCACCGCGATCGCCGCGGCGGAGCTCGGCTATCTGGCCGGCGCCGACCGCATCGAGGGCTGCCTGTTCGGCAACGGCGAGCGCACCGGGAACGTCGACATCGTCGCCCTCGGCATCAACATGTTCACCCAGGGCATCGACCCGCAGATCGATTTCAGCGACCTCGACGAAGTGAAGCGCATCGCCGAGTACTGCAACCAGCTTCCCGTGCCCGAGCGCAGCCCGTGGGCGGGCGACCTCGTCTACACCGCGTTCAGCGGATCGCACCAAGACGCCATCAAGAAGGGCTTCGAGGCCATGGAGGCGGACGCCGAGGCTCAGGGGAAGTCCGTCGACGACCTGGTCTGGGCCGTCCCGTATCTGCCGGTCGACCCGAAGGACCTCGGCCGCAGCTACGAGGCGGTCATCCGCGTGAACTCGCAGTCCGGCAAGGGCGGCGTGGCCTACCTGCTCAAGAGCGACCACGCCCTCGACCTGCCGCGCAAGCTGCAGATCGAGTTCAGCGGGGTCGTCCAGGCCAAGACGGATGCCGAGGGCGGCGAGGTCTCCAGCCAGCAGATCTGGGAGATCTTCACCGACGAGTACCTGCCGGCCAGCGCCGACGACGACAAGTGGGGCCGGTTCGAATTGCGTCGCACGCGCACCTCGAGCGACCTGTCCGGCGAGGTGTCGCTGTTCTCGGAGCTGCGCGTCGGCGACGACGTGATCGAGGCGAACGGGAGTGGCAACGGTCCGGTCGCCGCGTTCCTCGACATCCTCGGCGCCCAGGGTATCGACGTGAAGGTGTACGACTACGTCGAGCACGCCCTCGGCTCCGGCGGCGACGCCCTCGCGGCAGCCTACGTCGAATGCCAGGTGGGCGACAAGCGGCTGTGGGGGGTCGGGATCGATGCGGACATCTCGACCGCGAGTCTCAAGGCCGTCGTCTCGGCGGTGAACCGGGCGGTGCGCACCGCGACCGGCGAGCGTGAGCTCGCGTCGGTCTGAGCGCGCATCACACGGGCGGCGATAATTGACCCATGCCCCTCTACCGTGACGACGCCGTCGTGCTGCGCACCCACAAACTGGGCGAGGCCGACCGCATTGTGACGATGCTGAGCCGTGGGCACGGGAAGATTCGTGCCGTCGCGAAGGGCGTTCGCCGCACGGCGTCGAAGTTCGGCTCCCGCCTGGAGCCGTTCATGGTGGTCGACGTGCAGCTCTACGAGGGGCGCAGCCTCGACATCGTGACCCAGGCGGAGTCGATCGGCTCCTACGGGGCGGAGATCTCGGGCGACTACGCCTCCTACACGGCGGCGAGCGTGATGGTCGAGACGGCCGACAAAGTGACGGATGACAGCGGATCGCTGCAGCAGTACCTTCTGCTCGTCGGCGCTCTGCGCTCGCTCGCACGCCGGGAGCACGATTCGAGCCTCACGCTCGACTCCTACCTGCTGCGCTCGCTGTCGATCGCCGGATGGGCGCCGAGCTTCTTCGACTGCGCCGTGACCGGCGCACCTGGCCCGCACACCGCGTTCGTCGTGCAGCTCGGCGGTGTCGTCGCCGACTCCGTCGCGCCGCCCGGGGCCCCGAGACTCGACGCGGAGACGCTCGGCCTTCTCGCCGCGCTTCTCAGCGGCGACTGGGACACCGCGGAGGCCGCCCGGGAGCGTTCCCGCAGCCAGGCCAGCGGCGTGGTGGCCGCGTACACGCAGTTCCACCTCGAGCGGAGCCTCCGCTCGCTGCAGCACGTCGAACGGACGGTGCCCCTGTGACCGAGAAGACCCACCGGGACGCGGTCGACTTCAGACCGGTCGACTGGACCGGCCTCTACCCGCCGAAACTGTCGGTCTCGGCCATCCCGGACCACGTTGCGCTCGTCATGGACGGCAACGGCCGCTGGGCGAACGCCCGCGGACTCACCCGCATCGAGGGCCACCGCGCGGGGGAGGCCTCGCTTCTCGACGTCGTGGCGGGCGCCATCCAGATCGGTGTCAAGCACCTGAGCGTTTACGCGTTCTCCACCGAGAACTGGAGGCGTTCGCCGGAAGAGGTCCGCTTCCTGATGGGATTCAACCGCGAGGTGCTGCACCGCAGGCGCGACCAGCTCAACGACTGGGGCGTGCGCATCCGCTGGGCCGGGAGGAAGCCGAGGCTGTGGGGCTCTGTCATCAAGGAGTTGCAGTTCGCCGAGCGGCTCACCGAGCACAACAGCGTCCTGACCCTCACGATGTGCGTGAACTACGGCGGCCGCGGGGAGATCGCGGATGCCGTGCGCGCGCTCGCCGAGGACGTCGCTGCGGGCAGACTCAAACCTTCCGGCATCACCGAACGCAGCATCCAGCGTCACCTGTACGCGCCGGAGCTGCCGGACGTCGACCTGTTCGTGCGCAGCTCCGGCGAGCAGCGCACGAGCAACTTCATGCTCTGGCAGAGCGCGTACGCGGAGATGGTATTCCTCGACACGCTGTGGCCGGACTTCACGAGGGAACAGCTGTGGCACGCGGTCGAGCTCTACGCCTCCCGCAACCGGCGGTTCGGAAGGGCTCAGGACGACCCCGCGCGCTGACGTGCAAGAAAGCTGAGCATGAGTGCGACAACTCGCAAGAAAGCGGCATCCAGAACGCGGACGACGCGCCGATCGAGGGGCAGGATTGAAGGATGACCTCAGCATCGACGGCCACACGCCGTACTCTCTCCGCCTCGCTCACTACGGCGATCTCCAGTTTCCGTCCGGAGGCGGCCCGCGGCTTCCTCGCCGTCGCCTCGATCGGCCTGCCGACGCGGGAGACCGTTGACGCCCAGCACGCCGACCTCGAACTATGGGCGTCGGGGAAGCGCGACCCGATGGACTACGACCCCATCCACGAGAACACTCGCGCACACTACGCGACGCTCGTAGGTGTCGCGCCGGAGAGGGTCGCGACCGGCTCTCAGACCTCGGTCATGGCGAGCGTCATCGCTGCGGCGGTCCCGGATGGCGCCGAGGTGCTGTGCATCGACGGCGATTTCAGTTCGATCATGTTCCCATTCCTGCAGCGGCACGGGGTCAGGGTGCGCGCAGTACCGTTCGACGAACTCGCCGCGAGCGTTACCGACGACACCTGGCTCGTCGTGTTCTCGCTCGCGCAATCGGCGACCGGCCGCATCGCCGACGTTCCGGCCATCGTGGCGGCCGCGAAGAAGCACGGCGCCCGTACGCTGTGCGATGTGACGCAGGCGGCCGGCGTCTACCCGGTGGATGCCGCACTGTTCGACGCCACGATGTGCCACGCCTACAAGTGGCTGTGCTCACCGCGCGGTGTCGCCTTCCTGACGCTCGGCGAAGACTTCCAGAACGAGCTCACCCCGATCCAGGCCGGATGGTATGCCGGGGACGACGTGTGGGGTTCCTGCTATGGGCCCGCGATGGAGCTCTCGACGACGGCCCGCCGCTTCGACGTCTCTCCGGCCTGGCCGGCCTGGGTGGGAGCGGAGCCCGCCATCAGGATGTTCTCCGGACTCGACATGAACGAGGTCTGGTCGTTCACGGTCGGGCTCGGCGATCGCCTGTGCGACGCGCTCGAGATTCCGCAGCAGCATCAGCCGATCGTCACCTGGTCCGACCCTGAGCACAAGGACATGGACAAGCTCGTGGCAGCGGGGATCACGGTGTCCGGCCGTGCGGGGCGCCTCAGGGCATCCGTTCACCTGTGGAACGACGAGAGCGACATCGAGGCGGTCCGGCGCGCACTGCGCTGAACGGGGCAGGCGGGCGCCCTGCGCCGAGCACTCCTGACCCGGGCTCTAAACTGGAGACTATTGCCGACCGGACGCGCGCCTCGCGCCCGGCTGACCTCCTGGAGTTGAACCGTGGCCACCGCCTCCCCTCTCGATGCCGTCATCTCACTGGCCAAGCGCCGTGGATTCGTGTTCCAGGCGGGCGAGATCTACGGAGGATCCCGCTCCGCATGGGACTACGGACCCCTCGGTGTGGAGCTCAAGGAGAACATCAAGCGTCAGTGGTGGAGGGCGATGGTGACTTCGCGCGAGGACATCGTCGGCCTCGACTCCGCGATCATCCAGCCCCGGCAGGTGTGGGTGGCCTCCGGGCACGTCGGCGCGTTCACGGACCCGCTCACCGAATGCCTGCACTGCCACCGCCGGTTCCGTGCCGATCACCTCGAGGAGGCCTACGAGGAGAAGAAGGGCCGTCTGCCCGAGAACGGCCTCGCCGACATCGCCTGCCCGAACTGCGGAACACGCGGGCAGTGGACGGAGCCACGCGACTTCCAGATGATGCTCAAGACCTACCTCGGTCCGGTCGAGGAGGAGAGCGGGCTGCACTACCTGCGTCCTGAGACCGCTCAGGGCATCTTCGTGAATTTCAACAACGTGCTCGGCGCCTCGCGGATGAAGCCTCCGTTCGGCATCGCGCAGGTCGGCAAGAGCTTCCGCAACGAGATCACGCCGGGGAACTTCATCTTCCGCACCCGCGAGTTCGAGCAGATGGAGATGGAGTTCTTCGTCGAGCCGGGAACCGATGAGGAGTGGCACGAGTACTGGATCGACAAGCGCGTCGAATGGTATGTCGATCTCGGAATGGATCGGGACAATCTGCGGCTGTTCGAACATCCGAAGGAGAAGCTCTCGCACTACTCGAAGCGCACGGTCGATCTCGAGTACCGGTTCCGCTTCCAGGGCGGAGAATGGGGCGAGCTCGAGGGTGTCGCAAACCGCACCGACTTCGACCTGAAGACGCACAGCGAGCATTCCGGCACCGACTTGTCGTACTTCGACCAGACGAAGAACGAGCGGTGGACTCCGTACGTGATCGAACCTGCTGTCGGGCTGACGCGCTCGATGATGGCCTTCCTGGTCGACGCCTATCACGAGGACGAGGCCCCGAACACGAAGGGCGGCGTCGACAAGCGCACCGTGCTGCGTCTGGATCGGCGGCTCGCACCCGTCAAGGCGGCGGTGCTCCCGCTGTCGCGAAACGAGCAGCTCTCGCCCATCGCGAAGGAACTCGCCGACGATCTGCGCCGGTTCTGGAACATCGACTTCGACGATGCCGGTGCGATCGGCCGCCGCTACCGCCGGCAGGATGAGATCGGGACCCCGTTCGCGATCACGGTCGATTTCGAAACGCTCGACGACAAGGCAGTCACCGTCCGCGAGCGCGACTCGATGGGCCAGGAGCGCGTGTCCCTCGACCGGCTGCAGGGCTACCTCGCCGAGCAGTTGCTCGGCGCGTAGCCCTGCAGGCCGCGACTGCAGCTACCCGGCTCTGGGAATGTTGTTTCGCGTGCATGAGTTGGGACTGGCATGAGCGAAAAAATCAAAGTCGACGTCTGGTCCGATGTGCAGTGCCCGTGGTGCTACATCGGAAAGCGGAAGTTCGAGGCGGGTGCAGAGCAGTTCGGCGGCGAGGTCGAGGTCGAGTACCACTCCTTCGAGTTGGCGCCGGACACCCCGGTCGACTTCGACGGCACCCCGGCCGACTACCTGAGCCAGCGCAAGGGGTTGCCGCTCGGCCAGGTGGGGGAGATGCTCGAGCGCGTGACCGGAATCGCGGCTCAGGTCGGGCTCGACTACGACTACGACTCCGTGCACCAGACCAACACCGTGAAGGCACACGAACTGCTGCACTACGCCAAGTCCAAGGGCCGCCAGCTCGAGATGAAGGAGCGCCTGCTGCAGGCCTACTTCGTCAACGGCGAGCACGTCGGACGCATCGAGGATCTCGCCGACATCGCCGCCGAGCTCGACTTCGATCGCGCGGACGTCGTTCGCGCACTCGAGTCGAACGAGTTTCTCGCTGCAGTGAAGGCCGACGTCGCACAGGCGCAGGAGTACGGCATCCAGGGCGTGCCGTTCTTCGTCATCGACGGAAGGTACGGCATCTCGGGCGCTCAGGAGGCGGCGACCTTCGCGGCCGCCCTACAGCAGGTTCGCGACGAGAAGGAAGCCGCAGCATGACCGACACCACGAAGTCCCCGCTCACGATGGTCGGCTCCCCGGATGCCGCCGTGTGCATCGACGACACGTGCGAGTGGCCGCCGCCCGCGTCCAGCGCGTGCGCGCCGCGCTCCGCGCACCGCCTCCTGCTCTGGAACTGACCGTCATCGGTCGTGAGGGGTCAGTTACTGCTCTTCGTGGCACCATTCAAGAGCAATAACTGACCCCTCACGGTCAGGATCTGCGCGTGAGCGGCTCGGTGATGTCGGCCACCGTTGCCTCGAGCGCCGCGATGAGGGCGTCCGCATCGACGAAGGCGCTGCAGCCGTGCTCGCCCGCGCCCATCGCGATGCGGCGGCCGGTCATCGAGGCGTCGGCGTAGACCGGCCAGGCCGTCGTACTGCCGAGCGGCGTGATCGTGCCGCGACCGTACCCGGTGGCCTCGATCGCGAGCACCTCGTCCGGCAGGGCGAGCTTGTTCGCGCCGACGATGGCGCGCAGCTTCGACCAGGAGATCTGCCGGTCGCCCGGAACGAGCGCGAAGAGATACGTCGCAGGCAGCGGAGCCTTGCGTCGCACGACGAGCGTCTTGACGATGTCGCGTGGCCGGATGCCGAGAAGAGCTGCGGCCTCCTCCAGGCTCCCGGCCGCCGGCCGATCCACGATCTCGATGTCGAGGCCGCGTGCTGCAGCATCCGTTTCGACGCGTTGACGTCCTGATGGCCGGGTCATGGACCCACTGTAGTTCGAAGAAGTAACGGCAGTCCGGGTGCACGTCGGCACATCGGATTTATGCTTTTCTGCAAGGCAACGCCCGAAATCTCGGGAGGGGAAAGCTCGTGAGCGTTCATGAGGATGTCCTGAGCAGGCTCGACTCCGAGCTCGACTGGCTGCGCGGCCTGTACACCGACCTCCACCGGCATCCCGAACTGAGCCTCGAGGAACACCGGACCTCGACACTGGTCGAAGAGCACCTCGCCTCCTTCGGCTTCGACGTGATCCTGGCGGGCGGAACCGGCGTCGTCGGCGTGCTCGCCAATGGAGCCGGCCCCGTCGTGCTGGCCAGAGCCGATATGGACGCGTTGCCGGTCACCGAGGCGACCGGACTGCCCTACAGTTCCGAGGTTGATGGCGTGATGCACGCCTGCGGCCATGACGTCCACGTGGCCGCTCTGCTCGGCGCGGCGAAGCTCATGGCCGAGGGCCGCGAGCACTGGGCCGGTACCTACATCGCCCTGTTCCAGCCGGGGGAGGAGGTGGGCGCCGGCGCCCAGGCGATGGTGGACGACGGGCTGGTCGGCAAGCTGCCAAGACCGGATGTCGCGCTGGCCCAGCACGTCATGCCGCTTCCGACCGGGATGCTCGCAACGGCTACCGGCCCTGTGCTGTCCGCCGGCGACTCGATCAGGATCACGGTCTACGGAGCGGGTGCGCACGGCTCGATGCCGCAGCTGTCGGTTGACCCGGTCGTGCTGGCGTCCGCCATCGTCCTGCGGCTGCAGACCATCGTCTCCAGGGAGACCCGGCCGGGCCAATTCGCCGTCGTGACCGTCGGAGCCCTGAATGCCGGAACCAAGTCGAACATCATCCCCGACCAGGCCACCCTGCTGCTGAACGTGCGCAGCTACGACAACGAACTCCGCACGCGGGTGCTGGCGTCCATCGAACGCATTGTCGCGGGGGAGTGCGCCGCCGCAGGCTCGCCCAGGGAGCCGAGCTTCGAGCCCTACGACCAGTTCCCGCTGACCAGCAACGACGCGGCGGTGACCGAGCGGGTCACCGATGCCTTCATCGCCCATTTCGGTGCCGAGAAGGTGAGTCGAGCCGACCCGCAAACGGCATCAGAAGATTTCAGCCGGATCCCGGAAGCCTTCGGCGTGCCGTACACCTTCTGGTTCCTCGGCGGGATCGATGCCGAGCTCTACCGGGCAGCGCTGGAGAACGGCACCCTCGCCAGGGACATCCCGGCCAACCACTCGCCCCGGTTCGCGCCCGTGATCGACCCGACCCTGTCCATCGGAGTCCAGGCGCAGGTGATCGCCGCGCTGTCCTACCTGGCCAGGCAGGAGTAGCTCATGTCCGGTTCGACCGTCGAAACCACGACAACGACCGGGTGGAAACCGACCGATGCCTGGCTGCTCGGCATCGTCCTGGCCGTCATCAACTTCTGGCTGTTCGCCCAGACCCTGCTGAACGTGATTCCGGGAATCCAGGAGGAACTGGGCATCGAGAGAACACTCGCCAACCTGGCGGTGTCGATCACCTCGCTGTTCTCCGGCATCTTCATCGTGGTCGCCGGCGGCCTTGCCGATCGGATCGGCCGGGTCAGGATCATGTACCTCGGCATCTACCTGAGCATCGCCGGCTCGCTGCTGATCGCCATCACCCCGGAGCAGGCCGGCGGCATCACGGATGCTGCACTGCTCGGCGGGCGCATCATCCAGGGCCTGTCGGCCGCGTGCATCATGCCGTCGACGATGGCGCTCATCAAGACGTTCTATGACGGGAAGGCGCGGCAGCGGGCACTCTCGTTCTGGTCGATCGGGTCCTGGGGCGGATCGGGTTTCTGCGCCCTCTTCGGCGGTCTGATGGCCACCTCGGCGCTCGGCTGGCGGTCCATCTTCTGGATCTCGATCGTGCTGTCGGTCCTCGCGCTGTTCCTGGTGCGCGGAACCCCGGAGTCCAGGGCGGAACCGCAGACCAGGCACGCCTCCTTCGACTGGGGCGGCTTGATCGCCTTCATCGTCGCCCTGGTGGCGCTCAACGTGTACATCTCGCAGGGCCCGGTCATCGGCTGGCTCAGCCTGAGCGGCATCGCCCTGGTGGTGGTGAGCGTCATCGGAGTCCTCACCTTCTTCGCGATCGAGACGAGGAAGGACGGGCCGTTCCTGAACCTCTCGCTGTTCCGCAACTTGACGTTCTCGGGCGCGACCCTGTCGAACTTCCTGCTGAACGGCGCGGCCGGAACGCTGATCGTCTCGCTCGGACTTGTGCAGGTGGCAGCGGGCATGTCGTCGCTCCAGTCCGGAATGCTCACGATCGGCTACCTGGTCGCGATCCTTTCAACGATCCGGGTCGGCGAGAAGCTCCTCCAGCGCTTCGGGCCGAAACGCCCGATGATCTGGGGCAGCGCGATCGCCGGTGTCGGCATCCTGCTGACGTCGATGACGTTCGTCCTGATCGGGCAATACGTCGTGCTTGCGGTCATCGGGTTCACTCTCTTCGGCATCGGCCTGGGATTCTATGCGACCCCCTCCACCGATGCGGCGATGTCGAACGTCCCGGACAACGAGGTGGGCGCCGCTGCCGGCATCTACAAGATGGCGTCCTCGCTCGGCAACGCGATCGGCGTCGCCATCTCCGCTGCGCTCTATGTCGCCGCCCAGGCGATGGACCAGGAGACCATCCGCTCCTGGGGCCTGTTCATCGGTGACCAGAGCAACGTCGCGCTCCGATTCGGTGGGGCCATCGGCGTGCTCTTCAACCTGTTCATCGTCGTTGTGGCGATCGTCTCCATCATGGTCACCGTCCCTGGGGAGAAGGACAGGAAGCGGCTGGAGGAGCTGGAGGAGCAGCGGCCAGAGGTGCCGGCGACTCCCGGAATCGGAAGCTAGCCGGCACGCGATCCGACCTGCCCCGGATGGGCCGGTATCCACCGGGAATCAGGAGGAGCCGGAAGATCTGGGAGAATTGAGGAGTGACTGTCCTCGACGCCCGGCCCATCGGCACCCCCGGTGACCGACCGGATGCGCCGAAAACCGCCACCCCGGCGCTGAGGATCGGGCCGCTCGAGCTGGACGTTCCCGTGGTCCTGGCCCCGATGGCGGGTATCACGAACACCGCGTTCCGACGGCTGTGCCGCGAATTCGGGGCCGGCCTGTACGTCAGCGAGATGATCACCAGCCGGGCACTCGTGGAGCGCGGCGAGAAGACCATGCGGCTCATCCGGCACCACGAGTCCGAGACGACCCGCAGCATCCAGCTCTACGGTGTCGACCCGAAGACGGTGGCCGAGGCGGTAACGATGCTCGTGGCGGAGAACCGCGCGGACCACATCGATCTGAACTTCGGATGCCCGGTCCCCAAGGTCACGCGCAAGGGCGGCGGCGCCGCACTCCCCTGGAAGCTCGGGCTGTTCCGGGAGATCGTGGAGAGCGCGGTGAAGGCTGCCGGCGAGCTGCCTCTCACCATCAAGATGCGCAAGGGCATCGACTCCGACCACCTCACCTACCTGGAGGCGGCGAAAGCAGCGGAGGGCGCCGGCGTCGCCAGCATCGCCCTGCACGCGCGAACGGCGAGCGAGTTCTACAGCGGCGAGGCCGACTGGTCGGCGATCGCGAAGCTCAAGGAAGCGATCACCGACGTCCCCGTGCTCGGCAACGGCGACATCTGGAGCGGCGCGGACGCGATCCGCATGGTCGAGGAGACCGGATGCGACGGTGTCGTGGTCGGCCGCGGCTGCCTGGGCCGCCCCTGGCTGTTCGGCGACCTCGTTGCGGCATTCCAGGTGCGCTCAGGAGAACTCACGGCCGATGCTGCGGCGCAGCGGCAGGCGAAGCCGACCCTCGGCGTTGTGGCCGCGACGCTGCGCCGCCACACCGTGCTGCTGGCGGAGTTCCTCTCGAGCGAAAGCGACGACGGAGAGCACTGGGCCTGCCGGGACATCCGCAAGCACGTCTCGTGGTACTTCAAGGGGTACCCCGTCGGCAGCGAACTGCGCTCGGCGCTCGCGACGGTGGAGAGCCTCCAGCAGATGGACGACCTGCTCGGCAGGCTCGACTGGTCGTTGCCGTACCCGGGGGAGGATGCCGAGGGCCCGCGCGGTCGCGCCGGCCACCCGAAGCGCACGGCACTCCCGGACGGCTGGCTCGACAGCCACGAACTCGCCGCCGCCCATCGCGGCGGGCTCACCGAGGGAGAAGCGGACACCACCGGTGGGTGAGACCGGTGGCTACACCGAGCACGACTCCGCTCGCTGGTTCCCCGAGGAGCACTCGAACCGCCGGAGCGACTTCGCACGCGACCGCGCCCGCGTCCTGCACTCGAGCGCCCTGCGCAGGCTCGCGGCGAAGACCCAGGTGCTCAGTCCCACCGCGGGCGTCGACAACGCCCGCAACCGCCTCACGCATTCGCTCGAGGTCGCCCAGGTCGGCCGTGAGCTCGCCTCGAGCCTCGGCCTCGATCCGGATGTCGTCGATACCGCCTGCCTCGCCCACGACCTCGGGCATCCGCCGTTCGGCCACAACGGGGAGCGCGCACTGGGCGCCTGGTGCACCGACGTCGGCGGATTCGAGGGCAATGCGCAGACCCTGCGCGTGCTCACGAGGATCGAGCCGAAGGTGTTCGGCCCGGACGGGAACTCCTACGGGCTCAACCTCACCCGCGCGAGTCTCGACGCGAGCTGCAAGTACCCGTGGCCCGCCACAAGCGCGGTGGGCGATCCGAGTGGGCGCGCGAAGTTCGGCTTCTACCTCGAGGACACGCCCGCCTTCCTCTGGCTGCGGGATGGCGCGCCGGAACGCCAGCTGTGCATCGAAGCGCAGGTCATGGATCTCTCCGACGATGTCGCCTACTCCGTGCACGACTTCGAGGATGCGATCGTCGGCGGCTACGTGGATGTGGAGGCCCTCGGCGGGCGGGTCGACCACGACGAGCTCGTGAGCTCGATGTTCGCCTGGATCGGCGGCGAGATCGAGCATGCGGAGCTCGTGGCCGCGTTCGACCGGCTCGACTCCCTGGAGTCGTGGATCGACGACTACGACGGGACCCGAGCGGCGCAGGGCAAGCTCAAGAACCTCACGAGCCAGCTCATCGGCCGGTTCTCGCACGCGGCGACCGCGGCGACCAAGGCGGCGTTCCCGCTCGCGAGCCTCATCCGCTTCGACGCCGATGTCATCGTGCCGCGTGGCATCCAGGCCGAGATCGCCGTGCTCAAGGGCATCGTCGCAGCCTTCGTGATGTCGAAGAACACCCGCCAGCCCATCTACCACCAGCAGCGGCAGGTGCTCACCTCGCTCGCCGACGTGCTGTTCAAGACCGGCGAGCAGCACCTCGACCTGGGCTTCGCCGAAGACTGGGCCGCCGCGCCCGACGATGCTGCGCGCAAGCGGGTCGTCGTCGACCAGGTCGCGAGCCTCACCGACCAGTCGGCACTCGCGTGGTCCGAACGACTCGTGCAGCACTGATGAGGGGTCGCGTTCGTCGAAGCGCCCGCCCTCCGAGCGTCTCAGGGAACATAGGATGTGACCATGGCGGGCCGAATTCGACAGAGTGATGTCGATGAGGTGAAGGCCCGCACGAACATCGCCGACATCGTCGGCGACCACGTGAGCCTGAAGTCCGCTGGCGTCGGCTCGCTCAAGGGACTCTGCCCCTTCCACGACGAGCGCAGCCCCAGCTTCCACGTGCGACCGCAGCTCGGCTACTACCACTGCTTCGGCTGCGGCGAGTCGGGCGACGTCTACACGTTCCTGCAGCGCATGGACCATGTCTCGTTCACCGAGGCGGTCGAGCGGCTCGCCGGTCGCATCGCGTTCGAGCTGCACTACGAAGACGGCGGCCAGGCCTCCGATCACGGCAACCGGGCGCGATTGC
>DATCXP010000192.1:0-22936 GCA_036565765.1 Terrimesophilobacter sp. | reverse complement strand
CGGCCTCTCCCGCAAGGATGTCGCCGAGCGCATCAGCGCGGGCCAGGTCAACCGGGTGGCGACGAGTTCCAGCAGGAGCCTCTGGGAGATTCTCCGGTCGAACGTCCTGACCTTGTTCAACGCCATCGTGGTGGGCAGCTTCCTGATCCTGCTGTTGCTCGGCCAGTGGCAGGACGCAATCTTCGGCTTCGCGGCCATCAGCAACAGCATCATCGGCGTCGTGCAGGAGTACCGGGCGAAGCGATTGCTCGACCGCCTCGCCATCGTCGAGGCTCCCCGGGCGCGGGTGTCCCGCGACGGGATCGTTCTCGACATACCCCGGGAGGAGGTGGTGCTCGACGATCTCCTGGTGTTGAGAACCGGGGATCAGGTGATCGCGGATGCCGTGCTGCTTCGGACCGAGGGCCTCGAACTGGACGAGTCACTGCTCACTGGAGAGTCGGAACCGGTGGAGAAGCGAGAAGGCATGAACCTGCTGTCCGGATCCAGCGTCGTCGCCGGGCAGGGTGAGGCTCGCGTCGTCGGCGTAGGGACCGGCTCGTTCGTCAATCGCATCACGGCGGAGGCCAAGCGATTCTCTCTGGTCAATTCCGAGATCCGCCGCGGCATCGACCGGATCCTGCGCTGGGTCACCTGGGCGCTTCTTCCGGTGCTGATCGTCGTCGCCAACGGTCAGATTCAGGCCCTGGGAGGCTGGGAACATGCCATCACGACCGGGGCCTGGAAGAGCGGGGTGGCCGGGGCCATCGCGAGCGTCATCGCGATGATCCCGATGGGACTCGTGCTCCTCGCGAACGTCGCCTTCACCGTCGGCGGCATCCGGCTGGCCCGGCAGATGGTCCTCATCCAGGAGCTTGCCGCGGTGGAGGGCCTCGCCAGGGTCGACATCCTCTGCCTGGACAAGACCGGAACTCTCACCGAGGGGAGCATGGTCTTCGACGCCGTGCACGACCTGGCCGGGGTTGCCCCCGCTGGCTGGCGTGAAGCCCTGGGCTGGTTCGGCGCCGATCCGAATGCCAATGCGACAGCCCGCTGTCTGGCGGAAGCGTTCGCGCACGACGTCACCCTGTGCCCGGTCTCCTCGACCGGCTTCTCGTCGGAACGCAAGTGGAGTGCGGTGTCCTTCGAGTCCGGCACGGTCGCCGCCGGCACCTGGGTGCTGGGAACCCCTGGCCTCGTGCTCCCAGCGGGCGAACAGGTTCCTGAACAAGCGCTCGCCGAGGCCTCGACGCTGGCATCGAGCGGGTTGCGCACGCTGATTCTCTTGCACACGCCTGCGGTGATGTCAGCTGGCATGGCGAAGCGGGCTGCCCTGCAGACGGGTCTGGTTCCCGGCGTCCTGCTGACCTTCCGGGAAAAGCTGCGTCCTGATGCTTTCCGCACCCTGGAGTACTTCCACGATGAGGGGGTCGGGATCAGGGTGATCTCCGGCGACAACCCCGCGACCGTTGCCGCGGTTGCCCGCGAGGTGGGGCTGAGCGTCGCAGAAGGTTACGACGCGCGCCAGTTGCCCGAGGATCCGGATGAACTGGGCGAGGTGATGGAGAACCACGTGGCGTTCGGGTGGGTGACACCGGAGCAGAAGAAGAGGATGGTCATGGCCCTGCGTCAACGCGGCCATGTCGTCGCTATGACCGGTGACGGCATCAACGATGTTCCCGCCCTGAAGGAGGCGGATATCGGAATCGCCATGGACACCGCCGCGCCGGCGACGAAGGCGGCGTCACGACTCGTGCTCCTGGACGGACGATTCGACCGGCTGCCCGGCGTCGTCGCCGAAGGGCGCAAGGTGATCGCCAATCTCGAGCGCGTCTCAGTGCTATTCCTGTCCAAGACGGTCTACGCCATCGGGATCTCGCTCGTTTTCGGGGCCGCGCTCTGGAGCTTTCCCCTGCTTCCGCGCCAACTCTTCGTCATCGACGGGCCGACGATCGGCATTCCCGCGTTCTTCCTGGCGCTGATGGCCAGCAACCGCCGCTACACTCCCGGATTCCTCCAGCGCTCGCTGAGATTGGCCGTACCTGCCGGACTCGCCATCACTCTCGCGGTGGTCTTCGTCAACGCCTTTTCCAGGGTCGTCGGGGGGTACAGCGACAATGCCGTCCGGAGCGCCTCCCTCCTCACGATCGGCATCGTCGCCATGTGGCTGCTCGTCGCCAAGTCCCGCCCCCTCAGCTTCCTGCGGGTGGCGGTGGTCGTCTCGATGTATGCAACCCTGGCTCTTCTGCTGCTCGTGCCGGCGGCGGCGAACTTCTTTGCGATCGAATGGCCGCCGCCCACACTTCTGACGGTGACTCTCGGCGCCGGAGCGGCAGGCAGCCTCTGCATCGAAGCCCTGGTCCGGCGCCAGGCGCGTCGTGACCCTCCGTGACGGGACCTTTGCCACTAGACCTGGGGGCGCAGAACCGATGGAATGCTTGTATGAGCGCTTCCGATCTTCCCACGGTTCAGGCGGATGCCGTGCTCCCCCGAGTGGATGCCGAGGCGTGGCCCAGTCGCGAGCCGACCGAACCGGTCGCCGAAGTTCTGCACGAGCTGGACCTGTGGTGGCGGGCCGCGAACTACCTCTCGGTGGGCCAGATCTATTTGCTGGACAACCCGCTTCTTCGCGAGCCGCTCAGCCGCGACCACATCAAGCCGCGCCTGCTCGGACACTGGGGTACGACGCCGGGTCTCAACTTCATCTATGCGCACTTGAACCGGGTCATCCGGGAACGTTCCATCAGCACCATTTACGTGGCAGGACCCGGCCATGGCGGTCCCGGCATGGTGGCCAATGCCTATCTCGACGGAACCTACAGCGAGGTCTACAGCACCATCGACCGCACCGAGGCTGGCGTGCGGAAATTGTTTCGGCAGTTCTCCTTTCCCGGGGGGATCCCCAGCCATGTGGCACCTGAGACGCCGGGCTCGATTCACGAAGGTGGCGAACTCGGATACTCCCTGTCGCATGCCTACGGCGCGGCCTTCGACAACCCCGATCTGCTGGTGGCCGCGGTCGTCGGCGATGGCGAGGCCGAGACCGGGCCGCTGGCGACAAGCTGGCACTCGAACAAGTTCCTCGATCCGCTGCAGGATGGTGTGGTGCTGCCGATCCTGCATCTGAACGGCTACAAGATCGCCAATCCGACCGTGCTCGCCCGCATCCCCGAGGGCGAACTGCTCGACCTCATGCGCGGATACGGGCACACCCCCTACCTGGTCTCGGGCGGCTTCGACGATGAGGATCCGATCGAGGTGCACAAACGCTTCG
Organism: Terrimesophilobacter sp.; assembly: GCA_036565765.1. Lineage (GTDB taxonomy): Bacteria > Actinomycetota > Actinomycetes > Actinomycetales > Microbacteriaceae > Terrimesophilobacter. The sequence continues at coordinate 19,683 of DATCXP010000192.1, read as the reverse complement.
CGCAGGTCCTGGACGAGGCGCTCAACCACATCGCACAGATCAAGGCGAACGCCGCTGCCGGCACCCTCGAGTCCCGCCCCGCCTGGCCCATGATCATCCTGCGCACTCCGAAGGGGTGGACCTGCCCGAAGGAGATCGACGGTCATCCGGCCGAGGACAACTGGCGCTCCCACCAGGTCCCTCTGCCCGATGCCCGTGATACCGAAGCGCACACGAAGCTGCTGGAAACGTGGATGCGATCGTACCGGCCCGAGGAGATCTTCGACGATGACGGTGGCGTCATTGCGCTTGCCACCGACCTCGCCCCTCGAGGCGATCTGCGGATGAGCGCGAACCCAGTGGCCAACGGCGGACTGCTGCGCCGGGAGCTGAGCCTGCCCGACTTCCGCGACTACGCGGTGGAGGTTCCCACCCCGGGTGGCTCGGTCAGTGAGGCGACTCGCGTTCTCGGCCGATGGCTGCGGGATGTGATCGTGGCGAATCCCGACAACTTCCGGATCTTCGGGCCGGATGAGACGGCATCCAACCGGCTCGACGCCGTGTTCGAGGTGACGGACAAGCAGTGGAATGCGCAGCTGTGGCCGATCGATGACGACAATCATCTGGCGCGAACAGGTCGCGTGGTGGAGATGCTGAGCGAACACCAGTGCCAGGGCTGGCTCGAGGGGTATCTGCTCACCGGACGTCATGGCGTGATCAATTCCTACGAGGCCTTCATCCACATCGTGGACTCCATGTTCAACCAGCACGCCAAGTGGCTGAAGACGACGCTGGACATTCCGTGGCGTCGGCCGATCTCGTCACTGAACTACCTGCTCAGCTCCCACGTCTGGCGCCAGGATCACAACGGACTCTCGCACCAGGATCCCGGGTTCATTGACCACGTGGTGAACAAGAAGGCGGATGTGGTCCGCGTCTACCTGCCGTTCGATGCGAACACCCTGCTGTCGACCTACGACCACTGCCTGCGCTCGGTCGACTATGTGAACGTTGTCGTCGCCGGCAAGCAGCCGGCAGCGAACTGGCTGACGATGGAGCAGGCGATCGAGCATTGCACCCGCGGGCTCGGTCTGTTGGAATGGGCCGGCACCGAGGAGGCCGGCGACGAACCGGATGTCGTCCTTGCCGCAGCCGGCGATGTGCCGACACTCGAGATTCTCGCGGCCGCATCCATCCTGCGCGAACGGGTTCCCGCTCTGAAGATCCGGGTCGTGAACGTTGTCGACCTGATGCGCCTGCAGAGTGAGGGGGAGCATCCGCACGGCCTCAGCGATCATGAGTACGACGCCATCTTCACCACGGACAAGCCGGTGGTATTCGCCTATCACGGCTACCCATGGCTCATCCACCGCCTGACCTACCGTCGGCACGGCCACGACAACCTCCATGTGCGCGGTTACATCGAAGAGGGGACCACCACGACCCCCTTCGACATGGTCATGATGAACAACCTCGATCGGTACCATCTGGTGATGGACGTCATCGACCGTGTCCCCGCGCTGGGTGCCAAGGCGGCAGCCCTTCGGCAGGAGATGCAGGATTCGCGGTTGCGCGCTCGAGATTACACACGAGCGCACGGAGAAGACATTCCGGAAGTCGCGGACTGGGCCTGGCCAGGCACCCAGGGCACGTTCCGCAATGACGACACCGGAAGCGACAATGTCTAGCCCGCGGATCGTGTGGCTCGGTCAGCGGCCATGAAGAGATTCCTCCAACTGGTACGCATCTATCGGGTTGTCGCGTCGACTCTCCTCGTCGGCGGGGTGGGCGGAATCCTCTGGGCTGCCGGATACGGACTCGCCACTCAGGTCTTGTTCAGTGCCTTCGCCGTGATCGTCGGCGTGGTCCTGGCCGTGGGCATCGTCGGAGACTTCCGTCGTGGGCGCTTCGGGGTCGATGTCCTGGCGGTGGTCGCGATTGCAGCCACCGTTCTCGTCGGCGAGTACATCGCGAGCATGATCATTGTGCTGATGGTGTCGGGAGGGAGAGCGCTCGAAGAGTTCGCGGAGTCGCGCGCTCAGAGGGAGTTGAGCGCTCTGCTCTCCCGGGAGCCGCAGGTGGCGCACAGGATCGACCCGGCGACACAGGACATCTCGGATATCGCGGCAAGCGAGGTGCGCCCCGGTGACGCCATTGTGGTGAAGTCAGGCGAGGTCGTGCCCGTCGATGGCACACTCCAGTCCGCGAGCGCGAGCTTCGATGAGTCGTCGCTCACCGGTGAGAGCATGCCGGCCCGCAGGCTCGAAGGGGATGACGTCCTCAGCGGGTCCGTCAACGGTCTGACCAGCGTGACGATCATCGCCACCGCGGCGGCGGCCGATAGCCAATTCCAGGGCATCATCACCCTGGTTAGGCAGGCTCAGCAGAATCGTGCGCCGGTGGTGCGACTCGCTGACAGATACGCGATTCCGTTCACCGCGGTGTCGCTCGCCCTCGCCGCGGGTGCCTGGATCGTCGCCGGGGATCCCGTGCGGTTCGCCGAGGTTCTCGTTCTGGCCACTCCCTGCCCCCTGCTGCTGGCGGCACCGGTCGCGTTCATGGGGGGGATGAGCCGTGCCGCCCGGAACGGCATCATTGTCAAGGGCGGGAGTGTCCTCGAAGCCCTCTCGCGTATCCGAACGGCCGTCTTCGACAAGACCGGGACCTTGACGTACGGCGCCCCCACCATCGCCAGGATGAGTACCCGGGCGCCATTCGACGACGACGGCCTTCTCACTCTCGTCGCGTCAGCTGAGCAGTTTTCTTCGCATGTGCTCGCCACCTCCATCGTGGATGAGGCCAGGAGCCGGGGTCTGACTCTGCTCGAGGTCACCCACTCCTCGGAAGACGCGGCCCAGGGAATCAGCGCCACCGTGGGAGAGCGGCAGGTGAGCCTCGGCACGCTTTCCTTTGCCCGAGCCCATGCGTCCGATATCTCTCGTACTCCGACGGCAGGCGGGGAACTCGCCATCTACGTGGTGGTCGACGGAGAGTACGCCGGCAACATCATCGCTTCCGATCCGATCCGCGAGAACGCCAGCGAGACCGTCACCGCGCTTCGCCGCCGGGGCGTCCGCGAGGTGCTCATGCTCACCGGCGACGCGCGCACGACCGCGGAGCACGTCGCGCACAGCGTGGGGATCACCTCGATCCGTTCGGACTGTCTTCCTGCCGACAAGGTCGAGGCCGTGCGACAGCTATCCGAACGGCCCGTGCTGATGGTGGGAGACGGCGTCAACGACGCTCCGGTGCTGGCGGCCGCCGAGGTCGGAATCGCGATGGGCGCGAAGGGTGCGACTGCCGCGAGCGAGTCGGCCGCGGCGGTGATCCTGGTCGACGATCTTTCCCGGACGGTGCGCGCCGTCGACATCGGCGTCGATACCATGCGAATCGCTCTTCAGAGCATCTGGCTCGGAATCGCTCTGAGCCTGGTGCTGATGGTCATCGCTGCCTTCGGCCTGATCCCGGCCACACTCGGAGCCACCCTCCAGGAGGTCGTCGACCTTGCGACGATATTGAATGCCCTGCGCGCGATCGGGAGGAAGGAACTCCACGAGGCATCGGCCGGAATGGAGAAGCGCCGTGTAGCGCTGCTGGGCACGGCTCGCTAGATCGCCGACGAGCTGGCGCGTCATGCACCGGAGGTGATCGCGATCTTCTTCGGGGTGGGCAGTTCCTTGAAGGGAACAGTCACCGTGAGCACTCCCTTCGCGAAGTGCGCATCGATCTTGCCCTCGTCGGCCTGGTCGGGGAGGGCAATGCGACGGTAATAGCTGCTGCTGCTCTCACGGACTACATACTTCTTCTTGTCCTCCGTCTTCTCATGTCTCTCCGCCTGAATGACGAGCGCGCCCTCGTCAATGTCGACGGAGATATCCTTCTCGTCGAATTGCGGCAGGTGGGCTTCCACGGTCAGCTTGTTGTCGTCCTCGGTGTAGATGTCGGTCGTCGGACGACGCACTCCCTGCAGAGGGGAGAACAGGCCGTCTTCGAAGAATCGCCTCTGAAGTGCGCCCAACTCTGCAAAGGGGTCGAACCGCACGAGATTGCGTGCCATCTTTCCCACTCCTCGTTCCCGTAGTCCGGCCCACAGGTTGAGGGCCGTCTTCGACGCTACGAGCACGGATGCCGAGGTGGACAGAGGCTTTAGTCCTCATCGCTGTGCGGAGTTGTGAGCTTCGTAGGACCTTCGGCCCTTGGACGCGAGCGACAACTCGGGGAGCATTGCTGGTGCCACGCGATCCGGGCGCGGGCCATAGGCAGTCGGACGAGCAGGGAAGACACGTGAGTGAAACCATCCTGGTTGGCGTCGACGGCACGGCCGCCAGTCGCGCCGCACTGCGCTGGAGTGTGAAGCGGGCCACCGCACGGGGGGCAACCATGATCCTCGCCCATGTCGTCGATGACGACTGGGTGACGATCGGAGAGCGCCTGCTCGAAGACCTTCGCGAGGAGGCCCAGGAGCTGACGGGACGGGAAGCCGATTATGCGCACTCTCTTGCGTCCGAAGTAATGATCAATATTCAGTTGCTGCAGGGGGGTGTGATGCAGGAGCTGATCTCCGCATCCGACCGCGCGGACCTCGTGGTCGTCGGGACGCACAAGACCGGGTTCATCAATGGTCGGGTCTTCGGCTCGCGGAGCCTGCGGCTGGCCGCTGCGGCTCGCGCTCCGGTTGCCATCATCCCTCAGACCTCGGAACGCGAGGGGCGTGGAGTCGTGGTCGGAGTAGATGATTCCGCAGCCGGGAGGAAGGCCATCCGGTTCGCAGCAATAGAAGCGAGCCGCGCACGGGAAACGCTCACGCTTCTCAGGGGATTCACCATGCCGGGCTCCCCTCATGCCTCAGGAGAGCTGCCACGCGAATCGCTTCGACGAGCGGAGGCGCGCGCGGCAAGGGAGCTTTCCGCAGCGGCCCGGCTGGTGAGCCCGGTGGCGCCCAGTGTTGACGTGAGAGTTCACAGCGTCCAGCGCCCCGCGGCGGAGGCTCTCGTGGACGCTGCCGCTTCAGCTGCCCTCCTGATCCTCGGCCGCTCACGGCAGGAGCATCCGGACAGCGTGATGGTCGGTACGGTCACCCACGACGTTCTGATCAACCTGAGCGGACCGACCATCATCGTGCCCCCGGGGACCGTCCATGCAGGCGCTCGTGATCATTGAATCGGAGTTCGGCAGCACACTCGGCTGTGCAGAGGCGATTTGAGTTCGCCCGGGCGATCCGGGTCGCCTCGAGTGTCGATCAGCCGGGGCTGTTCAGGTCGATGGATTCCAGATGCTCCGGGACGCGCACGTCCCGACCGAGTTCATGCTTGATTCTCACCCGGAGCGCCTCGGCGGCGTCGGGCTCGCCGTGCGTGAGATAGGTCATTCTCGGTGCGCGGGGCGTTTTGCGCATCCACCGCACGAGTTCCTCGGCATCCGCGTGTGCGGAGAGGCTTTCGATCTTGACGATTTCGGCGTTGATCGGAATATCCCGACCATAGATGCGTAGCTGGTCCTCACCCCGTTCGAGGGCGGCGCCCCTGGTGCCGCCGGCCTGGTATCCGGTGAGGACGATCGCATTTCTGGGATCGGATCCGTAGGCGGCGACATGGTGAAGCACCCGGCCGCCGGTCAGCATGCCACTGGCCGAGATGATGATCATCGGTCCGCCCCGCAGATTGAGGAGCTTCGAGTCATCCACCGTGCGCACCAGTTTCGCCAGGCTGTACATGCTCGCGAATTCCTCTGCGGTGACACGATGCTCATCCCGGTGCCGCTGGTACATCAGTGAGACATCCACGGCCATGGGGCTGTTGAGGAAGACCGGGATGTCGGGAATCTCTCCCCGAGTCCGCAGTCGGGACAGTTGGAACAGCAGAGCCTCGGATCTGCCTACTGCGAATGCCGGGATCAGGACCACACCGCCCCGTTGAGCCACACGGCGCACCACCGGTCCCAGTTCCTCGCCGGGATCGATGGCGGGATGGAGGCGGTTACCGTAGGTGGACTCGGAGACGAGAACATCGACGGCGTCGAGGGCGCGCGGCGGGCGCATGAGCGGGTCACTCGCCCGGCCGAGGTCACCGGTGAAGTGAACCGAAACATCGCCGATGTCGAGACGGATCTGCGCCGCACCGAGGATGTGGCCGGCGGGAACGAAGGTGACCTGGATCCCGGAGCCGAGCGTCACCTTCTCATCGAACTCATGGGTGCGAAACGCCGCCAGGGATCGGAGCGCATCGGAGGCGGTGTACACCGGTCGGGGAGATCGGTGCCGGGAGGAGCCTCGTTTTTTCGAGAAGTCGGCCTCCTCTTCGAGCAGATGTCCGCTATCCGGAAGCAGGACGGAGCACAGCTCGGCAGTCCCGGAGGTCGCGTGGATCGGCCCCGTGAATCCGTCTCGCACCAGTGCCGGGAGATAGCCGCTGTGATCGAGATGCGCGTGAGTCAGGACCACGGCGTCGATCGAGCCCGGTGGCACGGGAAAGGCGGCTCGGTTGCGCTCTCGAAGCGCTTTATATCCTTGAAACAGGCCGCAATCCACCAGCACCCGGCGCCCGTTCGCTTGAATCAGATACCGTGACCCGGTCACCGTGTGAACGGCTCCGAAGAAACTCAGGCTGGTGAGCGGGTCGCCGTCAGCGGCCTGGATTCCCGCCTCCATCAGGTACTGGATCCCGCCACCTTGCGCAGGAAGGTATCGGCCCAGCGGGCCGCCCTGGCGAGTTCGCCCTCCACCAGAGGCCCCTTCGTGCCCGCGACGATGAATCCCAGAGGGCTCGCGACGATCTCGGCACCGGCCCCACTGAGAGCGCGGGAGATCTTGCGCGCTGCATCACCGTGGATGAACAATCTCACCCTGGTGTCGAAAGCGGCCGCCTTCACTCCCGTGAGCGAGCCTTCGTGGAGAGTGCTCAGGAACGCCTGCATCCTTTCAGACGGCTTCCAGCCGATGATCGGGCTGCCCGCGACCAGCAGGTCCACTCCTTCGAGGTCCGACGGGCTGAGGTCGGTCACGGAGAGCGCCCGGGCGTCGCCGAGCTGCTGGGCGATTCTCTCGGCAAGGATCCTGGTGTTTCCGTAGTTTGTGTCGAAGATGACTAACGTCGTCATGGTTTCTCATCGCCTTCGGTCATCGTGATGCCTGGGGAGCAACTCTCCCGAACCCCGCGCCTGGGTGATAGGGCCGAAGGTCCTTGCCTGGTCCTCGCGGGCCGATCACTCTTGGTCGGCGCAGGTGGCGGGTCTACACTCGCGCTAACGGTTTGAGTGTCGCTTGCATCGCCATCCTGAGGCCGAGGCAGGGAGGATCTGTGGCCGAAGATGAGGGACTGACGTTTCCCGATGTTCCGCGCGGCGACCTGGACCAGGCGCTCGGCACACTTGTCGAGCTCGCCCAGCATGTCACGGAGACACAGGGTCGCCTGCGCGCCCTGCTCAGGGCGAATCGGGCCGTCGTGGAACATTTGGATCTGCCGACCGTGCTCCACAGGATCGTCGAGACGGGGGTGGAACTCGTGGATGCGCAATACGGCGCACTGGGCGTCGTGTCTCCGGATGGCAGCCTCGAGCAGCTCGTCCAGGTCGGCATGTCCGAAAGCGAGGTGGCGGCGATCGGGCACCTGCCCCGGGGGATCGGCCTGGTAGGTGCGCTCAATGACGAGCAGCGTCCCATCCGGCTTCGTCATCTGGCGGACGACCCGCGTTCGCGGGGCTTCCCCAAGGGACACCCGACGATGGACAGTTTCCTCGGGGTTCCGGTACGCGTGCGTGGCGCGGTGTACGGCAATCTCTACCTGGGGAACCAGGCGTCCGGGGAGTTCAGTGCGGAGGACGAGCAGCTCATCGCCGCACTGGCGGGCACGGCGGGATTCGCCATCGACAACGCCAGGCTGTTCGCCGAGGCGCAGAAACGTCAGGCCTGGGCTGCCGCATCAGCGGAGATCACCGCTGCGCTCCTGTCGAGCGGGCAGGAAGACTTCGTCAGACTGCTCGCGTCCCGCACGATGACGCTCGCCGAGGCCGATCTCGTCTGCATTGTGAGACCGACCGCCGATCCGGATCAGCTCATCGTCGAAACCGCATGCGGCCGGGACGACGACGCGCTGGAGGGCACCCTGTTCCCTGCAGCCGGGTCGATCTCGGCGAGCGTTCTCGAGGGCGGCCAGCCGCGGCTCGTCGACGAGGTGGAGGCCCTGGAACTGGCCGCAACGCCCGGTCGCAGGCCTGGGCCCACCATGGCCATTCCTCTCGTGACCTCCGGGCGGACGCACGGAGTCCTGGTCGTGTCGCGAATTCCCGGCGGTGGGCGTTTCTCCGCTGCGGACCTCGAGATGGCCGCAGACTTCGCAGGACGAGTGAGCGTTGCCATGCGGCTTGCCGACGCGCGCGCCGATCGGGAGAGGATGGTGCTGTTGGAGGATCGTGCGAGGATCGCCCGAGACCTGCACGACCACGTCATCCAGCAGCTTTTCGCGACCGGGCTCGAACTGCACAATGTGGCCGGGAGCCTGAGCCCGGGACCGATGGCCGACCGGGTCGGCCGGGCGATCGACACCCTGGATGCCACGATCGCCCGGATACGCACCGCTATCTTCGCGCTCTCGGCGACACGCGGCGATACGCCATCCCTTCGGCATCGGATCATCGACCTCGCCAATGAGCTGGCTGAGGCGCTGCCGCCGGCACCCCAGATCGCCTTCATGGGTCCCGTCGACCTCGTCATCACGGATTCGATCGCCGACGACATCGTGGCGGTGGCGCGTGAGGCCCTCACCAATGTGGTGAAACACGCTTCCGCCCAACACGTCTCTCTCGTCATCGGAGTGGCAGACGGGTTCGTGAGCCTCAGAGTGAGCGACGACGGCGTCGGGGCACCGGATGCGACACGTCGGAGCGGGCTCGCAAACCTCCAGAAACGAGCACTGGACCGCGATGGGACCTTCTCCTTCCACTCGGAGCGTGGACAGACCCACATCGGGTGGTCCGTTCCGGTCGACCAGACCGCCGCGCAGGAGAGCCTGGGAGCAGGATCATGAGGGTTTTCGTGGTCGATGACCAGGAGATCGTTCGGCGGGGCGTCATCGATCTCTGCGCGGCGGAGCCGGACATCGAGATCATCGGCGAGGCGAGCACCGCGGCTCAAGCCCGTGCTCGGATTTCGGCGACACGACCCGACATCGCCCTGCTGGACATGCGGTTACCGGATGGGAACGGTATCGACGTGTGCCGCGATGTGCGCTCAGAGAATCCTGACGTCCGCTGCATCATCCTCACCGCCTTCGACGACGACGAGGCCATCGATGCGGCGGTGTTGGCCGGAGCTTCCGGCTATGTGCTCAAGGAGGTACGAGGGAATCGGTTGATCGAGCACCTGCGTACGGTCGCCGCCGGCGGATCCCTGCTCGGGCCCTCCCTCAGCCGCAGGGTAGTGGAGCGCATACGCGACGACCACAGGGGGGATCCGAGACTTGAAGCGCTCACCGCCAGGGAGAGTGAAGTGCTCAGCCTCATCGCGGATGGCCTGACGAACCGACAAATCGGCGAGGCGCTGGGCCTGGCCGAGAAAACCGTGAAGAACTACGTATCGAGTCTGCTGAGCAAGCTGGGGCTGCAGCGACGCACTCAGGCTGCTGTACTGCAGGTGGGGGTGCACCCGCTACCCGGCGATGGCCCACGGGACGGAGCATGAGGCACGCCGGGCGTGGTGCGCATCTACGCGGTGCGCATCTACGTATCGGAGGGGCCGCGCACGATCAGCACCGGGCAGTGGGCATGCCGCGCACATGACGCGCTGACCGATCCCAGCAGAAGGCCGGGGAATCCGCCATGGCCGCGATCGCCCAGGATGAGCATTTCGGCCCCTTCGCTCTCCTCGATGAGCACCTGAGCGGGTGAGCCCTGGTGAGTGCTCACGGTGAACCACTCCGGCCAGTTCGTGCCGACGACCGCGTCCGCGGCTGTCTGCACGACCGTGCCGGCATCCTTCTCAGGACTCCACTCGGTGACCGGGGGATAGAGGAATCCATCGTCGGGGAAGTGCCACACGATGACCGCCTCGAGGACTCCACCGAGCGCGACCGCCATGCGAACGCCCCGGCGGAGCGCCGAGAGGGACAGGTCGGAACCGTCCACACCGACAACGACGCGCGGCTGGGCGGAATGCGCGGCGAGCCTGGGCGGACCGTCGGGGGACGGTTGCGGTACTTCGGGCCGGGGCCCGGAGGTCTGGTCATCGCTCATGACATCATGATGCGGTCGATCCCGGCGCCCCTCTAGGGTCGAAAGTCACGGGTCGGTCCCTCCTCGTCTTCGGGGGAGCGATTGCGCGCGTTCAGTGGTTCCCGCGGAGCAGTCGCGGGCGCCATCGCATCGGGACACCGGCTTCATCAACCGAGTCACGCGCTTTTCGGCCCTGTCACCACTGAGCGCCGAGTACGGTTGGCGCCATGCGATCCCGTGCGCATCCCGAGCCCATTGGCACGAATCCGCGTCCAGCAGGCGATGCGGACTCGAGCCGCAACCTCGCCATTGATCGTCTCAGGGGTGTGCTCATCATCCTGATGGTCGGGGGGAACTACCTCAGCGGCATACAAGCCGTCCCGGCATTCCTCAAGCATGCCCCGGATATCGGTTTCACCATCGCGGACTCGGTCGCCCCCGCGTTCGTCTTCGTCATCGGCCTGAACTTCGGACCCTCTCTGGCGCGACGGACGCGGCAGGGCGCCGGGGCCGCCTATCGGCACTTCCTGCGGCGATATCTCGCCCTGATCGGGATCGGTGCTGTCCTCTCGGCCGGGCAGACGATCGTGACCGGCGTGTCGACGGACTGGGGAGTGTTGCAGGCGATCGGCGCGGCGGGGCTCATCTGTCTCATCGTCATCCGTCTGCCCGCCTGGACGCGTGTCCTTATCGGTCTGCTCATGCTCATCTGCTACCAGTACCTGCTCGACGCCTGGGCGCTCCCGGCCGTGCTCGGCTCCGTTCAGGGCGGACTCTTCGGGACTCTCTCCTGGGGCGCCCTGCTGATTCTCTCCACGGCGGTGGCGGAGGCGTGGCGCACCGGGTCCGGACCGTACGGCATCGTCTGCGCTGCACTCGTGCTCGCCGCGGCGATCTCGGCGAGCATCGTGCCGGTGAGCAAGGTCCGCGTCTCGCTGAGCTTCGTTCTGATCAGCCTCGCGATCAGCGCCATCGCCTTCCTGCTGTTCGATCTCGCCGCCCGCGTCGTCGCGAAGCGAGCGGGATTCCTCTGCTGGTGGGGGGAGAATCCGCTGACTCTCTACCTTCTCCACCTCCTGGTCCTCGGGCTGTTCATGCTTCCGCCGGTCGCGTGGTGGTATGCGGCCGCCCCGCTCTGGCTCGCTGCGGCGCAGCTGGTGGTGATCCTCGCGGCGATGTCCGCAGTGGCGTGGTGGCTGCGCGGGCGCAGGGTGGCGATCGGCGTATAGCGGCTACGAAAGCGATTCACTCGGTTCGCCGCCCCTGGCCACGATCGTCCCTGGCCGTCATCCGGTGCGGCCGCCGGATGACCGTGCTCAGCCCGTGGTGCGCTGGCCGAATTCCGTGAGCCGCGACTGCATGTCCCAGTATGAGGTGGCGACCGGAAGCTGCGTGCCGTCGCGCAGAGCGCTGAGGACGTTCACGGCCGCGTCCACGGCTGCGCGATACGGCAGGGATCCGGAGCTCACCCGACTGACCCCCAGGTCTCCCAGTTCTGCGACGGTCAATGTCGGGTGTGCCAGCACGTTGACGGGCAGCCCGATGCCGGCGGTGATGCTCCGGATGTCCTCTGGATCCGTGAGTCCGGGAACGAAGATCCCGTCGGCCCCGGCGTCTGCGTAGGCGCTGGCGCGAAGCAGGACGGCGTCCACGGTGGGGTGTTCGCCGAACCACAGATTGTCCACCCGGGCGTTGACGAACACGTCCGGAACGCGTTGCTTGACGGCTGCGACCTTGGCGGAGAGGACGGTCGAATCCACCAGGCGGCCGTCCCTGCTGTCCTCCAGGTTGACTCCGGCAACACCCAGGGCGGCCAGCTCTGCCACGAATTCCGCAACCTCGGCAGCATCGTCGGAGTAGCCGTCTTCGATGTCCGTCGAGACGTGGACGGGCAGTCGGCTCAGTTGCGCCGCCAGTGCGGTGGTTGCGGCCTTGCTCGACCCGGCGCCGTCCGGCAGGCCGGCACTGGCCGCTATGCCGAAGCTGGTGGTGCCCACGGCGGAAAAGCCTGCCGCAGCGAAGGCCAGGGCCGAGCCGACGTCCCAGGCATTGGGCAGCAGAAGCGGTGCCTCAGAGTAGTGGAGCTCCCGAAATGTGGCCACTGTCGTTCCCATCCCGCTCATCGAATAGACGGATCCCGTCCAGCGTACCGGCGTGTCCCGAGCGAGCCTCGACGTTGAGAACCACGATGTCACTCTGCAACCGGGGCCTCTGTTGGCGCCAACCCCCGGATGAGCCGCACGGCATCATGCTGAGAGTTTTCCGAAAGGACGCGTGGCACCGGATTCCGAGGACTATTCTGCCTGCGACCGGGCCGGTCGGGTCGGTCGTGGCGTTCAACTCGATGAGGAGTGATGAACATGTTGCAACCAGTGGAACAGGGGTCATTCGACAAGCCGGATGACGTGCGCGAGGGCGCGAATTGGCGGCTCGAACTCGTCGACCTGGCGGGCGGTGCTCAGGTCGGTAGGCTCACTCTGCAGCCTGGCTGGCGCTGGACCACCGACGTCAAACCGACGGCGGGGACGGATCTGTGCGAAGCGCCTCATCAGCAGTACCACATCGCCGGTCGCATCCACGTGAAGATGCAGGATGGCACGGAGATGGAGGCAGGGCCGGGGGACGTCATCTCGGTGCCACCGGGGCATGACGCGTGGGTCGTCGGTGACGAAACCGCGGTCATCGTGGATTGGCAGGGAGCATCCGTCTGGGCGGCACCACGCTGACACTTCTCTCAGCGAGACACGCCTGACGCGCGTCGGGGCGAGTGGGGGCGCTACCTATGCGGGCGACTCCACGAGGTCGGCGAGCTGCCGGATGACCGTACCCCAGCCGTCGTAGAAGCCGAGCCGTTCGTGCTGATCGCGGTCGGCGAGGTTGCGGTGCAGGGCGGAGGCGATGTATTCGGTGCCATCCGGATGATCCTTCATGGTGATGACTGCGGTCACGAATGCCGTCTCGGCGGGCCGCCAGCCGGCTACGAGCGCGTCGGTGAAGACGATGCGCTCGAGTTCGTCGACGGCGAGGAAGCAGCCGGTGATGTGCGGGCCGAACTCGGTGCCGTCCTGGCTGATCTCGGTGCGGAAGGAACCGCCGGGGCGCAGCTCCATCTCGCGCACACGGCAGACCTCCGGCGCGGGAACCCACCACCGTTCGAAGCTCGCAGGGACGGCCCAGGCGCTCCAGACTGCCGAGCGTGGCGCTTTGATGATGCGGGAGACGGTCAGGTCGAGTTCGGGATGAAGCGGTGTCGTCATTCGGATGCCTCCTTGTTGGTAGTGACGAAGCGCTCGAGCCGGTCGGTGCGGCCTTCCCAGATGCTTCGCTGTTCGCTCAGCCACGTCTCGATCACGTCGAACGACTTCTTCTCGAGCGTGCAGGTTCGCACACGGCCGGTCTTGCGCGTCCTGATCCACCCCGTGTTCTCGAGGTAGCGGATGTGCTTCATGAAGGACGGCAGCGCCATCTCGAACGGCGCCGCCAGCTCGCCGATGCTCGCAGGCCCCGTCCCCAACCGGCCCAGCACCGCACGCCGGGTGGGGTCGGCGAGGGCCTGGAACACGGCGTCGAGCTGCGAAGAATACTGAGCCATGCGGATAAGTTACCTGATGCAGACACTAAGCGCAAGAGCTAAGTGTTAAGGGCATGCCGCGCGCCAAACCGCGGCATAAAACCGACGCCGCGCTGGTTACCTGAGCATGACAAGCGACGACCCGATGGATGCTTACTCGCAGGTCGTCATGCGCGTCGCCGAGGACCTGCTCCCGAGTGTTGCCAGCGTGCGGGTGGTGACGGCACGCGGGCGCGGCGCCGGCAGCGCCGGGGTGATCACGGCAGATGGTTTCCTGCTCACGAGCGCCCACGTCGTTACAGGAGTCGACAGTGTGGAGGCCGCATTCGGTGATGGCACCGAGGTTGTCGCCGATGTGGTCGGCCGGGATCCGTTGTCCGACTTGGCCGTGTTGCAGGCGCGGGGGACTGTGCCGCGATCCGTGACATTCGGTGACGCGGCCACGCTCCGTGTCGGCCAGCTGGTCGTCGCGCTCGGCAACCCGCTGGGCATGGCCGGCAGCGTCACCGCGGGGATCGTGTCCGGCCTGGGGCGGTCGCTCACCACGCCATCCGGGCGGGTGATCGACGAGGTGATCCAGACGGATGCTGCGCTGAACCCGGGCAACAGTGGTGGGGTCCTGGCCGACAGCGCGGGGCACATGGTCGGGGTCAACACGGCCGCAGCCGGAGTCGGGTTGGGGCTCGCCGTGCCGATCAACTCGACGACCCGCGACATCATCACCACACTGATGACTCGCGGTCGGGTGCGCCGGGCATGGCTGGGCATCGCCAGCGTGCAGGTGCCGCTGGCGCCGGAACTGGCGGGGAAGGTCGGCTCTCCGACCGGGTTGCAGGTGGCGGAGGTGGTGTCGGGAAGCCCGGCGGACGAAGCGGGCCTCCATCGCGGCGACGTCATGGTGCAGTTGGACGGTCAGCGCGTGGTGACCACCACTGCCGTGCAGCGGCTCATGGTGGAGGATGCCATCAATCGCCGCATCGAGATCACCGTGTGGCGCAACGGAGCACTCGTGGATGTCATCGCCATGCCGCGGGAACTGCAGGAATCCTGATCGCATTCGCCCCATCCGCCGGTCTTACCGCCCCGATGGTGTGATGACCACCTTGCCGAGGGCGCGCCCCGTCCCGACGTGGGAAAGGGCGAGGGGTACCTCATCCAGCGGGAAGGTGCTGTCGATGTGGATGCGAAGGTCGCCGGCGATGAATCGCTCGGCGACGGGCTCGAAGTGTGCCGGCCCCTGCCGCACAGCCAGGACACCCAGGCGGCGACCGGTGAGCGCGCCGACCGCGGCTCCGACCGTCACGACCCGCAACAGCGCTCGCGCGGTTCCGCCGACACAGAGGTAGCTGCCACCGCGAGCCAGTGCCCGCCGGTAGGCGAACACGGAGCGGTACGCGACGAGATCGAGCACGAGGTCGAACGGTTCCAGCCGGGTGAAGTCCGTGCTGCGGTAGTCGACCACCTCGTCGGCGCCGAGTTCGCGCATGAAATCGAGCTTGCCCGCATTGTCGACGCCGGTCACGTGCGCCCCGGAGAGTTTGGCGAGCTGGATCGCGAACGCGCCCGCCCCTCCGCCCGCGCCATTGATCAGCACGCGCTGTCCGCGCTGTGCGCGGGCGGTTCCCTGAAGCGCTATCGCGCCCGCCTGAGGCAGGGTCGAGGCCTCGGCGAACGTCAACTCCTGCGGCTTGAGTGCGAGCGAGGTTTCGGACGCCACCGCGTACTCGGCGAAGCCGCCCATGAGGCCCAGGTTGTCGCCGTACACCTCGTCGCCGATGCGAAACCGGGTGACGTCAGGTCCGACTGCCGTGATGCGCCCCGCGATGTCGGAGCCGAGCACCCGACGCGCCGGGGCGCGTAATCCCCCCAGGCGGGCGTACGCCGGAGTTCCCGTCAGCCCCTCCCAGTCCGAGAGGTTGACGGATGTCGCGGCCACGGCGACGAGCACCTGCTTCGCACCTGGCACCGGCACCGGAATCTCTTCGACCCTCAGCACCTCAGGCGGCCCATACCGGTCATAGACGACGGCCCTCATGAGCGGCCGTCCATTGTCGAACGTGGGGGGCAGAACATCTGGGCAAGTGTAGCTGGGGGAGCGGGTGCTGCCCTCGCGAAGCTCTGTCACCACTTAGTGCCGAGCACGGGTGCACAATGAGATGAGGAAGGCAGGCGAATAGTGGCGGAAACGATGGGATTCGACGGACGGACAGGGCGGATGCTGGCGGCGCTGTCACCGGTGCTCGAAATCGGCCAAGACTTCATCGCCGGCCGACTCGCCGCCGATGATATGGCGCACACCATGGTGCGGGTGGTGCAGGAGTTCGCTCGCGACGAGGAGGCTCGCAAGCAGACCGGCGCGAGGGCAGACGACGATTCGGCTCCCGCGTCAGAGGGCCACGAGTCCCAGGAATTTCACGCTGCGCTGGTCGAGCTCTACACCTGCGGCTCGGGATATCTCGCCGACCGCTGCGACTCCGATTGCGTGGTTCGCACGATGGTGCAGATCATGGGCGAATTCGGCGACCTGGCCCCGACGCGCCGAACCACCGGGGCATCGCACTGACCAACCCCGCCTGATCGTCTCCGGCCCACGCGACGTGACCGTCCGGCCGCAGCAGTGACCTTCTCGGTCACGTACCGATTCACGTCCTCGAACGCCATCAGCTCGGACATCAGCCTGCGCACCGCCTGAGCACCGGGCTCGAGGGAGATCAGCTCCATCTGCGCGCGGGTGTTGTCCAGCACGTCGACGGCGACCGGGCGACGCTCGGTCTCGTAGCTGGCGTCACCCCGGTGGGCCCGCCGCCCACGATGATCACCTCGACGTTGTCATCGCCGAGCGAGTTCATGTGATGGAGAGCTCGAGTTCTACGCGAACGATCCGAGGTGGATCTCGCCGGCGGGCAGGTAGGTGCCCATGACGACCCCGGTGGTTGACGTGGTGCTGTCGGCGAGCCGCAGTCCGGTCGGGACGGTGCCTTCGGCGAACAGGCGCCTGCCCGACCCGATCACCACGGGGAAGACCCAGAGCCGGAACTCATCGACAAGGTTGCTTCGCAACAGGGTCTGGATGAGGTTCCCGCTGCCATGGACCTGGAGCTCCGGGCCGTCCTGCTGCTTCAGCGCTGCAACGCCTTCGGCCGCGTCGCCATCGATCAGCACGGACCTCTCCCACTCCAGCCTGGGGTTGCTCCGCGACGCAACGTACTTGGTGGCGTCGTTCAACGGTTTGGCGCCCTCCTCCTCGGAGGCGTTCGGCCAGTATGCGGCGAAGATGTCGTAGGTCCTGCGTCCGAGCAGCAGGTCGAACGGTACGCCCATCGCGGCGCCCATGACCTCGCCCATCCGGTCGTCCCAGTAGTTCACCGACCATCCGCCGTGGGCGAAACCGCCACTGGTGTCCTCGTCGGGCCCACCGGGAGCCTGCATGACCCCGTCCAGGGTCAGGAAGGTCTGAACGATCACTTTTCGCATAACGAGAGTCCCTTCGATCGGAACTGAGTCTGAGATTAGGCACTGTAGATTGTCCAGCCGTCAACTCCAGCGGTCACCCGTAGCGGCCGGGGAGGCGATCGTGTCCTGCCCTAAGACCAGATGTACTCCTCCGCGATCGCGCCGTCCACCCACTTTGCGACTGTCACCATTCGGCCGCCGCCCTCGAACTCTCCGATCACACAGGTCCACTCTCCGGAGCCGAACGCGATCGGATGAGACGTGATCTGAGGCGGGGTTCCGCCGGCCGAGTCGACATAGGCTTTCATCGCGTCGATGTGCTCCTGGATGCCGTGCGTCGCCGGCTGGCCCTTCCAATCCACCAGCACGTCCCTGGTGTGGTGGTCGGCGAACACACCGTTCCAATCGGCGTTGTTCCAGCCGGTGAAGTCGAGGTTGTCCATGCTCTCGAGATTGTCCTTGACCCGATCGTCTCCCATGATCCGCTTCTTTCATCTTTGTCACACGAAGCTTCATCCGGCTGGACGAAGCTCATCGGGGCCGGATGGCCTCGGCGTCGATAGCACTGGCGAAGTCCTCGGGTGTGAGGACGCTACTCGCGCGAAGGCAGATACGGAAGAGCACACGAACAAATCGGAGGTGACTCTCAGGACCGCGTCATGAGTCGCGAGCGGGAGTCAGCCGGCGGCGGTGAAGCGCACCTGGTTGCCCCACGGGTCGGCCACCATCAATCCGGTGTCATCCTGCACGAATGCCACGCCGGCGAGTCGCAGGCGCTCGGCGACGCCGTCGAGCTCGGATGCTTCTGGCAGCACTATCGCGAACGCGCCCAGACCGAGTCCGGTCGGGCGAACGCCCGCTCCGGCGCTGCCCCACGTGTTGGCCCCGAGGTGGTGGTGGTAGCCGCCGGCCGACATGAAGATCGCGCCGTTCGCCTCCGCGGTCACCGCGAAGCCGAGCGTGTCCACGTAGAAGTCGCGCGCCTGCCCGACGTCGCCCACCTTGAGATGCACGTGACCCATCGTGGCATCACCGGTGGGGCGGTCGCCGAGGTGTTCTTCGATGAATGCGTTCGGGTCCAGCGGGTCGCTGCCCATCTGAACCTGCCCGTCTTCCCACACCCACTCCGAACGGGGCGTGTCGATGTACAGTTCGACCCCGTTGCCCTCCGGGTCGCCGAAGTAGAACGCCTCGCTGACCCGGTGGTCGGCCGCGCCCTGGAATTGCCCCGGATACTTTTCGGCCATCCGCACCATCGACTGCGCGAGGGCGGGCCCGTCTGGAAACAGGATCGCCGAATGATAGAGCCCGGCGTCCTGTGCGCTCGCCTGGTCGCCTTCGGCCGGCACGAGCCGGATCAACTCGTCGTCGTCGACACCCAAGGAGACCGCGTCGTCGGCTTCGCTCAGGAGGTCGAGGCCCACACCGTGCTGACCGTAGAACGCAGTCATGGACGGCAGGTCACGGACCTTCAGTTCGACAACACCCATGCGGGTCTCGGCTGGCAAGACGCTTTGTGGCACTTCCTCGCGCTGCGCACGAGGCGCATTGACGGCGACCGTCACGATTGCGATCACCACGCCTGCGACGAGGGCGAGGGCGATGATGCCCCAGGTCCGGAAGTGTTTGCGGGGAGAAGACGACATGCTGAGGGTGAACCGCCCCGTTATCCGTCGTATTCCGGTCCCCGGGCAACGGTCAGCTACGACGCGAAGCTACTGTCCTACATCGCCTCGCCGATGTAGGAGTACTTCACGAACACCTCGGAGGCCAGCCCGGACTCCTCGAGCACGCCCTGCACCGCGGTGAGCATGTACTTCGAGTCCCAGCCCATATAGAGGAAGTTGGCGTCGTCCAGCTCATCCCAGTGCCCGTTCCAGGACTGCGCCTGGAAGATCGGCCCACCGCGGTGGGCGCTGAATGCGACGACGTCCTCGTGCGAATCGGCCCAGAGCCGCTTGAAGATGCGGTTGAAGAGCGCCTTGACGTCGTGCACCTCCCAGTGCTCGCCGCGGTACTCGACGTACTCGAACTCGCGCTGCCAGCCGCGGGGCCAGCCGGGCCGGCGCCTCGCGTCCAGGATCGGGGTGAGCCCGTCGTCGTCAATCGCGACTGTCGCCGGCTTGGCCCAGACTCGCAGGAAGTCGGCCGTGAGCCGCGCGGTGCGCGCCGAAATCTCGGCGGTGCCCCAGGCCGGGATGTCGGTGAGCGACCGGGTGAGCCCGATCGCACTCTTCGGGTAGACGGATGCGCGCTTCTCCGGGAATGACAGCTCGGCCGCGCGCTCGGCCAGGTGCTCCTCGAGCAGGGTGAGGTTGCCGAGCGTCTGGGCCAGCGCCCGGTGGCTGTTCTGCTCGTCCTCGGTGTACTCGGCCCACTCCCGCACCCCGTCGCCGCTCCACGCGTCACCCGGCGCCAGCGGGAAGATCGGCTCGACGTCCAGCCCGGACAGGGTGGGGACATCCGACAGTCGACCG
>DATCXP010000170.1:0-4102 GCA_036565765.1 Terrimesophilobacter sp. | reverse complement strand
CGCCGGCCCACTGGCCGGCCCGGAGTAGCCTCGCACTGTGAGCTATACGAGCCCTGACCCCTTCACGACCCGTCCGACGCTGCGCGGCAGCTTCGGGATGACCGCCTCGACGCACTGGCTCGCGACCGCGAGCGCGCAGGCAGTACTCGAGCGCGGCGGCAACGCGTTCGATGCCGCGGTGGCGTGCGCGTTCGTGCTGCACGTCGTTGAACCGCACCTCAAC
The DNA here is from genome assembly GCA_036565765.1 of Terrimesophilobacter sp. GTDB lineage: Bacteria > Actinomycetota > Actinomycetes > Actinomycetales > Microbacteriaceae > Terrimesophilobacter. The sequence goes on along the minus strand of DATCXP010000170.1, from coordinate 3,879 downwards.
GGGCCAGGCGGCGACCTCGTCGGGGTGTTCGCCACCGCAGAGGACCCAGGAACGCCCGTCGTGCTCATGGGGCAGGGCCCGGCGCCGGCGGGAGCGACGATCGACCATTACCGCGGTGAGGGACTCGCGCTCGTGCCGGGCTCCGGCGCACTCGCTGCGGCGATACCCGGCGCGGTCGACGCCTGGCTCCTTCTGCTGCGCGACCATGGCACCTGGGAGCTCGGAGACGTGCTCGCGTTCGCGCGACACTACGCGCGCGACGGCCATCCGGTGCTGGAGCGGGTGAGCGCGACGATCGCACGGGTCGCCGGGCTGTTCCAGGAGCATTGGCCGACCTCTGCGGAGCTGTGGATGCCGTCAGGGCAGCCGCCCGCGCCCGGTTCGATCGTCAGGAACGCCCCGCTCGCCCGCACTCTGACACGGCTGGTCGAGGCCGGGGTCGGGTCGACGCGCGAGGCCCGCATCGACGCCGCGCGCACGGAATGGCGTGAGGGTTTCGTCGCGCGGGCGATCGATACCTTCGTGCGCACGCCGCACTTCCACTCGACGGGAGGAGAGCACGCCGGGGTCATCACCGCCGCTGACTTCGCCGGGTTCCAGGCGAGCTACGAGCCGGCCACCACCCTCGACTTCCGCGGGCACACGATCGCCAAGAGCGGGCCGTGGGGGCAGGGGCCTGCACTGCTGCAGATGCTCGGCATCCTGGATGGGTTCGATGATGAGCGGCTCGACCCGTCGAGCGCGCTCGGCGCCCACACCATCCTCGAGGCGGAGAAGCTCGCCCTCGCAGACCGTGAGGCGTACTACGGCGACGCGCTTCCGGTCCCACTCGATCACCTGCTGTCCGCGGGATACGCCGGCGAGCGCCGCGCTCTGATCACGGATGCTGCATCGCACGAATTCCGGCCGGGCTCCGTGCCCGGGCACTCGCCGTTCCTGCCCGAGCTTCGAGTCGGCGACGTCGGGCTCGGCGAGCCGACCATCACCCGCAGCGGGGAGAACAAGGGCGACACCTGCCACCTCGACGTCGTCGACCGGTGGGGCAACATCGTCTCGGTGACGCCATCCGGCGGCTGGCTGCAGTCCTCCCCCGCCATCCCCGAGCTCGGATTCTGCCTCGGAACCCGCCTGCAGATGACCTGGCTCGAGCCGGGGACGCCGTCGTCGCTTCTGCCGGGCAGGCGTCCGCGCACGACCCTCACTCCCACTCTCGTGCTGAAGGATGGCCGAGCCGTTGCGACGCTCGGCTCCCCCGGCGGCGACCAGCAGGACCAGTGGCAGCTCCCCTACCTGCTGCGCACGATCGTCGGCGGCTACACCCCGCAGCAGGCGATCGATGCACCGACGCTGCACACGACGTCGTTCCCTGACTCGTTCTGGCCGCGCACCTGGGTGCCCGGAGGGGCGGTCGTCGAGGACCGGCTCGGCCCCGAGGTGATCTCCGCCCTCACGGACATGGGCCATGTCGTCACGCGCGCCGGCGACTGGGCGCTCGGGCGCCTCTCGACGGTCGGAGTCTCCCCCGACGGCCAGCTGTACGCCGCGGCGAATCCGCGCGGGACCCAGGGGTACGCCGCGGGACGGTGACCCGAAAGGCGCTGTCAGCGTGAGCTGATCTGCTTGAAGCGGTTCACCGCGAGCGGGACGAAGATCGCGAGCACCACCACGATGCCGATCAGCACGGTCAGCACTGGATACTGCTGGCTCCAGACATCCGCGACCGGCGCATTCGGCGGAATGTTGCCGAACAGCTGGCGCGCCGCCTGAACGAGCGCGGACACCGGGTTGAACTCGGCGAACACGCGCAGCGGGGTCGGCAGGGTCTCGCTCGGCACGAACGCGTTCGAGATGAAGGTGAGCGGGAACAGCACGAGGAACGACACGTTATTGATCACCTCCGGGCTGCGCACCAGCATGCCGAGGTAGGCCATCACCCAGGACAGGGCGTAGGCGAAGAGCAGGAGGAGCGCAACCGCCGCGACACCCTCCAGGAAGCTGGATCGCACCCGCCAGCCGACGATGAAGCCGGTGGCCATCATCACGAGCATCGAGGTCGCGTTGATGAACAGGTCGCCGTTCGTGCGCCCGATCAGCACGGCGGACGGGCTCATCGGCAGTGTGCGGAACCGGTCGATGATGCCGTCCTTGAGGTCCTGCGCCATCGCGGAGCCTGAGTAGGTGGAGCCGAACACCACGGTCTGGGCGAAGATGCCCGCCATGATGAACTCCTTGTAACTGCTGCCCGGGATGTCGATCACACCCGCATAGATGTAGGTGAACAGCAGCACGAACATGATCGGCTGCAGCGTCGTGAACACGAGGATGTCCGGGACGCGCCTGATCTTGATCAGGTTGCGGCGGGTCGTGATCCAGCCGTCGGAGAGCCAGTTGCCGATCGGAGAGCTCGTCGTCGTGGTCACGATGCCTTCTTCCCGGCCGGTTCGGCCCCCGCGAGATCCTCCTCGGAAGCGACGTGCCCGGTCAGCCGCAGGAACACGTCATCGAGGGTGGGCCTGCGCATACCGGCGTCGTAGAGACGGATGCCCCGGGAGCCGAGCTCGGCGAGGATCGCCTGCAGGGCGGTCGGGGCATCCTCGGCGCTGACCGTCAGCTCACGGCCGTCGGCGGACACGGTCGGCTCGGCGTTGCCGAAACGCGTCAGCACCTCGACGACGGCGACGCTGTCGCCCGCGGACACCAGATTCAGCTCAACCCGCTGGCCGCCGATCGACGCCTTCAGCTCGTCGGCGGTGCCGCGCGCGATCACCTTCCCCTCGTCAATGACCGAGATGCTGTCGGCCAGCCGGTCGGCCTCCTCGAGGTACTGGGTCGTGAGCAGCACGGTCGTGCCCTCCCCCACCAGAGTGGTGATGATGTCCCACATGCCGAGCCTGCTGCGCGGGTCGAGTCCGGTGGTCGGTTCATCGAGGAACAGCACCTGCGGGCGGGTGACCAGGGCGCCGGCGAGGTCGATACGCCGGCGCATGCCACCGGAGAAGCCCTTCACCGGGCGGTTCATCGCCTCGGTGAGCTCGAAGATGTCGATCAGTTCCTTTGCGCGCGCCCGGGACGCGCTCGCACCCAGGTGGTAGAGGCGGCCCACCATGTCCAGGTTCTCGAACCCGGTGAGGTTCTCATCCACGGCGGCGTACTGACCCGAGACGCCGATGATGGGGCGGATACGATCCGGATGCCTGAGGACGTCGATTCCGGCGATGGTTGCGGTTCCCGCATTCGGTGTGATGAGCGTCGTGAGCACCTTGACGGCCGTCGTCTTGCCGGCGCCGTTCGGGCCGAGCAGTGCGGTCACGGTTCCCTGCGGCACCGCGAGGTCCAAACCGTCGAGCGCGTGCACAGGACCGGCACCCTTCGGCGTGTACGTTTTGGTCAGCCCGATGGCTTCGACGAAAGTCATCGGCCGATTGTAACCGGCGTGGGTGACATCGCTCTCAGCAGCGCGGCCACCCTCTCGGGTCGAGCCTTCCGCTCCCTGAGGAGGCCGCGTAGCGGCCGTCTCGAAGGGGGCACCGTGCTGCTGGTCTGTGCTGCTGGTCTGTGCTGCTGTGTTCTTCTCCTCCACAGGCTGCCGGGGATCGGGTTCTCCCAAGATTGGGTCGAACCTCTTCCGTCCTTTGTTCGAGGCTGGGAGAATTGTGTCATGCCTACTTCCGCAGCTATCTTCGCTACCGCCCTGGATGCGGTGGATGCTGCGGCGGGCACCTTGCCGACCTCGCTTGGGGCGGTGAAGGCCCTGGAGGACCCCGCCCTGCTGGCGGTGCAGCGCCGCCTGGCCGACTCCCGCCGCGCGTTGGACGCCTGCGCCTCGCTGGTGGCCGGGGAGGTCGCCTTCCGCTCCCGCCGCGACCTCGGCTACACCGG
>DATCXP010000049.1:0-5727 GCA_036565765.1 Terrimesophilobacter sp. | reverse complement strand
GACCGGTGCTTCTTCAGCCGTGGCGTCCGCAGGTGCCTCCACAGACTCCTCGACGGCCTTCTCGGCCGCCTCGTCGTCACCCGTTGCCGCAGCGGCGTTCTCGTCGGCCGGAGCGGCTTCGGTCGCCTCGGCTACCGGAGTCTCGGACTCCGCAGCCTCTTCGGCCTTCGCGGTCTTCGCGGACTTCTTCTCCTCGACGGGCTCGGCCTTCGGCTTCAGGACGGGCTTCTTCTTCTCGTCCGCCTGGTACTCGACCTTGGCTTCCTTGGTCTTGACGGTGCTCTTGGCACCCTTCTCACCCTTGAAGATGCCCCAGTCTCCCGTGAGCTTCAGCAGCGCGGCGACCTGCTCGGTCGGCTGCGCGCCGACGCCGAGCCAGTACTGCGCACGGTCCGACTTGATCTCGATGACCGAGGGCTCCTCGGTGGGGTGGTACTTGCCGATCTCCTCGATGACACGACCATCGCGCTTGGTGCGCGAGTCGGCGACAACGATGCGGTAGTAAGGAGCGCGGATCTTGCCCAGGCGCTTCAAACGAATTTTTACAGCCACAATTCTCCGTAGATTTCTTGTAAGGGGCGAACTGCCGGCCGTGGGCGTGGGGGCACACGCGGCGAAAGCTCTGATGGATTCCTCGGCCGCCGATTAGAGGGTCGGGCGGGCACGGGACTCGACTGTCTATTGTGACAGATTTTGGGGGCCAGCGGGAACCACCGGGGCATCCGGAACGGAAACGGTCGCGCCGGCGCGTGCCGTGCGCTTCCGCGACACGGCAACCCCGGCGAGACAGACCACGCCTCCTGCGATCGCGAGGAGCGTCGGGATCTCGCCCAGCACGAGCCAGCTGAGGAGCACGACGATCGCCGGAACGACGTAGGTCGTGACGCCGAGCTGTCCCGCCGGCATCTTCGACAGTGCGTAGCCCCAGGTGCTGAAGGCGAGCGTCGTGGGGACTGCGCCGAGGTAGAGCATGCCCAGGATGGCACTGAGCGGGGCATCCTGAATCTCGGCGATGAGTTCTCCTGCGAAGGGCAGGCACGCAACAGCCCCGATCGCGCACCCGAGCCAGGTCACCTGAGCGGCGGGCAGCCTGCGCATGACCCGCTTCTGGCAGAGCACGCCGACGGAGTACGTGAGTGCTGCCAGCAGGGCCCACAGCATGCCGACACCGTTGTCCAGCCCGGATGCGCCCATGCCGAAGCCGATGAGGACGACGCCTGCGAACGAGACGCCCGCGCCGATCGCCAGCCACTTCGGCACGCCCTCGCCGAGAAACAGGCCCGCGCCCAGCGCGATGAGGATCGGCCCGATGTTGACGATCATGGCCGTCGTGCCGGCATCCAGTGTCTGCTCGGAGATGTTCAGCACCACGTTGTACGCGCCGAACCACGATGCCCCGAACACCACGACGAGCAGCCACTCCTGCCAGGTGGGGCGAACCCAGCGCACCCGCAACAGCAACAGGGCGAGCAGCACCGTGCCGACCAGGATGCGCCCGAGCGCGAGAGCCCCGCCCCCGAAGTAGGGAACGACGGCGCGGATGACGATGAAGGCGCTTGCCCAGGCCAGAACCGTCACGACGATTGCCAGGAGCACGCTCGGTGCTATCCCTGTCGACTTCTGACCGGCGGGATTCCGGGCGACGCTCTGAGTGCTCACCATCACACGCTACGCGCCAGCGGCGACATTCCTTGACGCTGTGCACAGGACTGGCAGTCGGAGCGCGAAGAATTGGCCGGAAAAGCGTCAGGGCGTCGCGTTGTGCCCGTCGCGCCAGGCGAGCCAGTCGCGCACCGGGGCGAGGTCGTAGTCCGGCCCGGTGACCTGGATCGTGAACAGGCTTGCACCGAGGGCCACCAGCTCATCCGCCTCCCCGGTCGTGCGCCGGCGGATCTCGGTGGAGATCTCGATCTCGCTCGTGTCGCGCCCGACATCCTTCCCATGCTCGGCAAGAATCCCGAGCTTGCGCTCGAGCGTCTCCGCATTGCTGAAACTGTGCCAGATGTCCGCGTGCTCCGCGACGACGCGCAGGGTCTTCTTCTCCCCACCGCCACCGATCATGATCGGGATGGGACGGGTGGGGGCCGGGTTCAGTGTGGACCAACGCTCCCGGATGATCGGCAGATCGCGCGCGAGCGCTGCGATGCGGCTGCCCGCGGTCCCGAACTCGTACCCGTACTCGTCGTAATCACGCTCGAACCAGCCGGCGCCGGTCCCGAAGATGAACCGGCCGACGCCGCCGTTGGAGCCTGCCGAGATGTGGTCGATGGTGCGCGCCATGTCCGCCTGAAGATTCGGGTTGCGGTAGCTGTTGCAGTTCACGAGGGCACCGAGTTGCACGCCCGTGGTCTGTTCGGCGATCGCGGCGAGCATGGTCCAGGACTCGAAGTGCAGACCGTCCGGGTCTCCTGAGAGCGGGAAGAAGTGATCCCAGTTGAACACGACGTCGACGCCGAGTTCCTCGGACGCCGACACGGTGTCGCGAATCTTCTGGTAGCTGGCGTGTTGCGGCGCGATCTGAACGCCGATGCGGATGGGGCGTGAGGTCATCCGCCCAGCCTAAACCGCCGCGGCAGGAGCTCAGCGTTCGAGGCGGCCGATCTCGGTTCCTGCCGCATCGAAGAGCAGCAGCCACCCGTCGTCGTTGAATCCCGCGGACGTCGCCTGCCCGACCCAGGAGGGTACCGGCGCCCCCTCACATCCGATGAGCGTGGAAGGGCCGGAGGTCGCGAGGAACTCGCCACCCGCGCCGACGACCCAGCGACCGCTGCCGCCGTTGCACCCGTCGGAGCCGGTCCAGGTGCCGTCGGCCGCGAACGTCGCATGCGGGTCGGTCGAGACGGAGTAGGCGACCGGCACCCACTTGCCCGCGAGGGTCGACGCTGTCGCCGGGGTGAGTGCCGCAGGCAGCGTCGCCGCGGCACGGAAGGCCGCGCGCACCTGGTCGGTGATCTCGGGCGGCTGCGTGTAGAACTCCGCCGCCGTGGGGATCGGCTTCGGAGCGCCATCGATCGTGAGCGAGGCGACGGCGCTGCCCGAGGCATCCACGAGGTCGTAACCGTCCGGGGTGACCTCGAAGCCGCTCGCCCGCTCGAGCCAGCCGACCCGCGGCATCGCGGTCGAGACGCAGTCGCCCATCCCTCCGAACGGCGCCGCGAGGAACAGGGTGTCGCTCGCCCGCCAGGAGCCCATGATCATGCCGCAGGAGCGCCAGAGCTGGAACTCCCCGGCGTCCAGGCGCAGCCAGGCCGGGTCCTCCTCGCCGGCCGCTCCGGTCACTCTCCACAGGTTGACCAGTCCGATCGCCTCGGATTCGCCATCCCCCGGAACTCCCATCATGGGCGGGGCATCGGGGTTCGGGCTGCCGCCAGGGGTTTGCCCTGCGCATCCGGTCAGCACCATGAGGGCGGCGACCGCGGGCACGATGAATCGCTTCATACCCTCAACGCTTCCAGAGTCGGGCGGATGCCACCACCCAACGTTTCGCGCGCGTTACACGTCAGGGAGCCTTCTTCCCCCCGCGAGGGGTCAGTAACTGCTCGTCCCGGGCCGCACGAAGAGCAGTTACTGACCCCTCGCGGACTTCGGGCGGTGATCAGCGGCCGAGGAACTTCTGCAGCGCGGCGAGCTCCTCCTCGCTCGGCGGCGCCTTCCCCGCGGGACCGCCGAGACCGAAGCCCGACCCGGCGGCCAGCGCCGGTTTCACGCCCGAGGCGAGCGCGGCATCCTCAGCGGCACGCTTCGCCGGGTTCCCCGACTTCGAGCCCTTCTTCTTCTGCTGCTTTCGAACGCCGCCGAATCCGGCACCGGGAATCGGACCCATGCCCGGCACCTGTGGAACGCCACCCTTGGCGACCGTTTTCATCATCTTCGCGGCCTGCTCGAAGCGATTCACGAGCGCGTTGACCTCGGTGACGGTCATCCCGGAACCTCTCGCGATGCGCAGCCGGCGGGAGCCGTTCAACAGCTTCGGCTGGCGCCGCTCGGTCGGCGTCATCGAGTAGATGATCGCCTCTGTCCGTGTGATCTCGCGCTCATCGAAGTTGTCGAGCTGCTGCCGCATCCCCTTCGCGCCCGGCAGCATCCCGAGCATGCTCTTGATCGAGCCCATGTTCTTGAGCTGCTGCATCTGGGCCAGGAAGTCCTCGAGCGTGAAGGTGTCGGTCGCGAACTTCTCCGCGACCTTCTGCGCCTCCTCCTCGTCGAACGTCTTCTGCGCCTGCTCGATGAGCGTGAGGATGTCGCCGAGGTCGAGGATGCGACTGGCCATCCGGTCCGGGTAGAACGGCTCGAAATCGCCGAGTCCCTCACCCGTGCTTGCGAACATGATCGGACGCCCGGTCACGGAGGCGACGGACAGCGCGGCGCCACCGCGCGCGTCGCCGTCGAGTTTCGTGAGAACGACACCCGTGAAGTCGACGCCGTCCTGGAACGCCTTCGCCGTGACGACCGCATCCTGGCCGATCATGGCGTCGATGACGAAGAGCACCTCGTCGGGATCGATCGCCTTGCGGATGTCCGAAGCCTGCTTCATGAGCTCGGCGTCGACGCCGAGTCGGCCGGCGGTGTCGACGATCACGGTGTCGTACTGGCGGCGCTGGGCCTCCTTGACGCCGTCCTTCGCGACCTTGACCGGGTTTCCGACCCCGTTCCCGGGCTCCGGCGCCCATACCGGCACGCCGGCCTGCTCTCCTACGACCTGGAGCTGGGTCACGGCATTCGGGCGCTGGAGGTCGGCAGCGACGAGGATCGGGGTGTGGCCGTCTGCGACGAGCCACTTCGCGAGCTTTCCGGCGAGCGTCGTCTTGCCTGCGCCCTGCAGCCCGGCGAGCATGATGACGGTGGGCGGCGTCTTCGCGAACTCGAGCCTGCGCTGCTGCCCGCCGAGGATCGTCACCAGTTCGTCGTTCACGATCTGCACGACCTGCTGGGCGGGATTGAGCGCCTTGCTGACCTCGTCGCCGAGCGCGCGTTCGCGCACCCTGCCGGTGAAGTCCTTGACGACGTCGAGAGCGACGTCGGCATCGAGCAGCGCGCGACGGATCTCGCGTACGGTGCCGTCGACATCCGCGGGGCTCAGTTTGCCCTTGCCGCGCAGCTTCTTGAACGCGTCGGCAAGACGGTCGGTGAGGTTTCCGAAGGTGGCCATGGTGCCCTAGTTTAACGGCGCGCTGGAGCTTCGAGCGACGGCCGTTGCCGGCCGGCGCTGCGACGCCAGCGCCGACGGCCGTCTCGGGCGTCGGTTTGCGCTTGCCGCACTTTCACAATCTGGGGGCGGCCCTGTCGTAACGTGGGTGCATGACCGCTCCCCTCATTCGAGACTTCGATGGACATTCACCCCATGTCGACCCGACCGCCTGGGTCGCCCCGAACGCGACGATCGTCGGGCGAGTGTCGCTCGGCCCCGAGTCGAGCGTGTTCTACGGCGCGGTGCTGCGCGGAGACACCGACCAGATCACGCTCGGCGCGCGCAGCAATCTGCAGGACAATGTCGTCGTCCACTGCGACACAGGAGTGCCGACCACGATCGGTGCCGGCGTCAGCGTCGGCCATGGCGCGGTGGTTCACGGCTGCACGATCGAGGACGACTGCCTCATCGGCATGCACGCCACGGTCATGAACGGGGCGGTCATCGGTGCCGGATCACTCGTCGCGGGAGGCGCCGTCGTCCTCGAGGGCACGATCGTTCCGCCGCGCTCCCTCGTCGCGGGCGTGCCGGCCAAGGTC
>DATCXP010000155.1:0-7097 GCA_036565765.1 Terrimesophilobacter sp. | reverse complement strand
TCCGCCGTGAACTGGGAATCGTTCCCGGCCATGAACGAGGCGTAGTCGAGCGCGAGCGACTTGTGATCTTCCTTGCTGATCCGGCCGACGCACGGCGCGGAACAGCGACCGATGTCCGCGAGCAGGCACGGGCGCCCGGTCTGCTGGGCCCTGCGGTAGGTGGCATCCGAACAACTGCGCATCGGGAACGCCTTGAGCATGAGGTCCAGGGTCTCCCGGATCGCCCACACCTTCGTGTACGGGCCGAAATAGCGGGCTCCCGGGATCTTGTGGTTGCGGGTGATGAGCACGCGCGGCACATCATCGGCCATCGTGATCGCGAGGTAGGGGTAGGTTTTGTCGTCGCGGAACTGCACGTTGAACGGCGGGTTGAACTCCTTGATCCAGGTGAACTCGAGTTGGAGCGCCTCGAACTCAGTGCCGACCACCGTCCACTCGACGGAGTTCGCGGTGGTGACCATCCGCCTGGTGCGCTCGTGCAGAGTCGACAGAGGAGCGAAGTAGTTGCTGAGCCTGGCCCGCAGGTTCTTGGCCTTGCCGACGTACAGCACCCGCCCGCCGATGTCCCGGAACCGGTAGACACCTGCCTGAGTCGGGATCTCGCGCGCGCGGGGGCGGTAGCTGACCGTATCCATCCGCACCCCCTTATCCCGCGAGCACCTTTTTCAGGAACTTCCCGGTGTGGCTGTTTGTGACTTTGGCGAGGCGCTCCGGTGTGCCTGTCGTGACAACCTCGCCGCCGCCCGCGCCGCCTTCCGGACCGAGGTCGATGACCCAGTCGGCCGACTTCACGACATCGAGGTTGTGTTCGATGACAATCACTGTATTGCCCTTCTCGACCAGCCTATTGAGCACAAGCAGCAGTTTGCGCACGTCTTCGAAGTGCAGGCCTGTCGTTGGCTCGTCGAGCACGTACACGCTGCGGCCCATGGAGCGCCGCTGCAGTTCGGTGGCGAGCTTGACCCGCTGCGCTTCCCCGCCGGAGAGGGTGGTCGCGCTCTGCCCGAGCCGCACATAGCCCAGTCCGACATCGACGAGCGTCTCCAGGTAGCGGTGAATCGAGGTGATTGCCTGGAAGAACTCGGCCGCCTCCGAGATCGGCATGTCCAGCACCTGCGCAATGTTCTTCCCCTTGTACAGCACCGAGAGGGTGTCTCGGTTGTACCTGGCGCCCCCGCACACCTCGCAGGTGACGTACACGTCGGGGAGGAAGTTCATTTCGATCTTGATCGTGCCGTCGCCGGAGCAGTTCTCGCACCGGCCGCCCTTGACGTTGAAGCTGAACCTGCCGGGCAGGTAGCCGCGGGTCTTCGCATCGATGGTTTCGGAGAACAGGGTGCGGATGCGGTCGAAGACGCCGGTGTACGTTGCCGGGTTGGACCGGGGGGTCCGTCCGATGGGTGCCTGGTCGACGTGGACGACCTTGTCGAGGTCGTCGAGGCCGGTGACCCTGGTGTGCTTGCCAGGGATCTGCCGGGCACCGTTGAGCTGGTTCGCGAGCACCCGATACAGGATGTCGTTGACGAGCGATGACTTGCCGGAGCCGCTCACCCCCGTGACCGCGGTGAACACGCCGAGCGGGAACGGCACGGTGATGTTCTTCAGGTTGTTCGCGCGGGCGCCCTCGACGACGAGCTGCCGCTTCTTATCCACCGGCCGCCGTTTCTTCGGGGTCGGAATCGACTTCCTGCCGGACAGGTAGTCCCCGGTGATCGACTCCGTGTTCGCGATGAGCTCGGCGTACGACCCGGAGTGCACGACCTTGCCGCCGTGCTCGCCGGCGCCGGGACCGATGTCGACGATCCAGTCTGCGGTGCGGATGGTGTCTTCGTCGTGCTCCACGACGATGAGCGTGTTCCCCAGGTCGCGGAGTTTGAGCAACGTCTCAATGAGGCGGTGGTTGTCGCGCTGGTGCAGGCCGATGCTGGGCTCGTCGAGCACGTACAGCACCCCGGTGAGACCGGAACCGATTTGGGTGGCGAGCCGGATGCGCTGCGCCTCTCCCCCGGACAACGAGCCGGCTGAGCGGGACAGGTTTAGGTAGGTGAGCCCAACTTCGATGAGGAACTCGAGTCGCGCCCGGATCTCCCGCAGCACGGCGGCGGCGATCTTCGCCTCACGCACCGTCAGTTCGAGCTCGTCGATGAACGCGAACGCGTCGACGAGGCTGAGATCGCACACGTCGGCGATGCTGCGGTCGTGCACCGTGACCGCGAGCACCTCTGGTTTGAGCCGCTTGCCGTCGCAGACCGGACAGTTGATCTCGCGCAGGTAGTGGGAGTAGCGCTGCCTGGCCGAATCGGTCTCGGCCTCCAGGTATTTACGCTCGATGTAGGGGATGACGCCCTCGAACCCCGTCGAGTACTTGACCTCCCGGCCGTACCGGTTCTTCCAGCGCACCGTCACCGAGAAGTTGTTGCCGTGCAGGATTGCTTCCCTGACGTTCTCGGGCAACGCGGCCCACGGCGTGGTCAGCGAGAAGTCGAGGTCGGCAGCGAGACCCTCAAGTAGTCGTTGGAAGTAGTTGAACAGCCCCTTGCCCGACTGTGTCCACGGCAGGATGACCCCCTCGGCCAGGCTCAATGCCGGGTCGCCGAGCAGCAGGTCGGCGTCGACCGACATCCTGGTGCCGAGCCCAGAGCAGTCCGGGCAGGCGCCGAACGGCGCGTTAAACGAGAAGGTTCTCGGTTCGATCTCGGTGAGCTGCACCGGATGCCCGTTCGGGCAGGAAAGCTTCTCGGAGAAGTTCCGCCATGCGGCGTCGCCTGTCTCGTCGACGAAGTTGACCGTGACGAACCCGTCGGTGAGGCCGAGTGCCGTTTCGAGCGAGTCGGTGAGCCGAGTGAGGATGTCGTCGCCGGCGACAAGGCGGTCCACGACGACGGAGATGTCGTGCTTGTACTGCTTCTTCAGTTTCGGCGGGTCGCTGAGTTGGGCGACTTCCCCGTCGACGAGGGCACGGGAGTAACCGCTGGCCGCGAGTTCGTGGAACAGGTCGACAAACTCGCCCTTCTTCTGCGAGACGACGGGACTGACAATCTGGTACCGTGTTCCGGTTTCCAGCGTCATGAGCTGGTCGGCGATTTGCTGAACACTCTGCCGCGAGATGCGTTCGCCGCAGAGCGCACAGTGCGGAACGCCGATGCGAGCCCAGAGCAGGCGCATGTAGTCGTACACCTCGGTGATGGTGCCCACTGTCGACCGCGGATTTCGGTTGGTCGATTTCTGGTCGATGGAGACCGCGGGACTCAAACCCTCGATGAAGTCGACGTCTGGCCTGTCCACCTGACCGAGGAACTGCCGGGCGTACGCCGAAAGGGATTCGACGTACCGTCGTTGACCTTCCGCGAAGATCGTGTCGAACGCGAGGCTCGACTTGCCTGAGCCGGAGAGCCCGGTGAACACGACAAGCGAATCGCGCGGAATTTCAAGGTCGATGTTCTGAAGATTGTGCACCCGCGCGCCGCGGACACTGAGCTTTCCGCTCGCCATCATGGGTGCACCAATCACCTTGAGCATGGCGCTCTCGGTGAGGTCTTCGTGGGTGCTCGGTTGCGAAATTGACACTCTTTATATACTACGGAAGCCACCGACATCCCCCTGTCGGTTCGCTGAGGGCATCTGATGATCTGGGCATCCGACGAGCGCAGCGCGTCTGGTCGGCACGGATCTGATTAGCGCAGATGACCGGCCTGTTCCATCTGCCGGAGTTCCTTCTTCAGGTCGGCCACTTCGTCCCTGAGCCGCGCCGCCAGCTCGAACTTGAGTTCGCCCGCGGCGCTCAGCATTTGTTCGTTGAGGTCGGCGATGATCTTCTCGAGGTCGTTGCCACCGGCGGCGGCCAGTCCTTCGCGCTTCAGGCTCGGCGTGGGCGTACGTTGACGTCCGTCCCGGCCGGACAACAGCTCCGCGGTGTCGGCGCCCTCGCGCATGAGCGCATCCGTGATGTCGGCGATCTTCTTGCGCAGCGGGGTCGGGTCGATGCCGTTCGCCGTGTTGTAGGCCACCTGCGTGTCCCGGCGCCGGTTGGTCTCCTCGATGGCGAACTTCATGGAGTCGGTGAGCACATCCGCGTACATGTGCACCTCGCCCGACACGTTGCGGGCAGCGCGTCCGATGGTCTGGATCAACGAGGTCGACGAACGCAGGAAGCCCTCCTTGTCGGCATCCAGGATCGCCACGAGCGACACTTCCGGCAGGTCGAGACCCTCGCGCAGCAGGTTGATGCCCACGAGCACGTCGTAGACGCCTTGGCGCAGCTCGGTGAGCAGTTCCACCCGGCGCAGCGTGTCGACATCCGAGTGCAGGTACCGCACCCGCACGCCGGCCTCGGCGAGGAACTCGGTCAGCTCCTCCGCCATCTTCTTGGTGAGCGTGGTGACGAGAACGCGCTCGTTCTTCTCGCTGCGCATCCGAATCTCTTCCAGAAGGTCGTCGATCTGGCCCTTGGACGGCTTCACCACGATCTGCGGGTCGACGAGGCCGGTGGGGCGGATGATCTGCTCCACGACGCTGTCGGTGATGCCCAGTTCGTACCTCCCGGGTGTGGCGGACATGTAGACCTTCTGGCCGACCCGCTCCAGGAACTCGGAGAACTTCAGCGGCCGGTTGTCCAGCGCGCTGGGCAACCGGAAGCCGTGCTCGACCAGGGTGCGTTTGCGGGACGCGTCGCCCTCGTACATCGCCCCGATTTGTGGGATCGTGACGTGGGACTCGTCGATGACGACCAGGAAGTCCTCGGGGAAGTAGTCCAGCAGGCAGTGTGGCGGCTCCCCGGCCACCCGGCCGTCGATGTGCCTGGAGTAGTTCTCGATGCCGCTGCAGAAGCCGATCTGCTCCATCATTTCGAGGTCGAAGGTGGTGCGCATCCGCAGCCGTTGCGCCTCGAGCAGCTTGCCTTGCCGTTCCAGTTCGGTCAACCGTTCGGCGAGTTCTTCCCGAATGGTGCCGATAGCGCGTTTCATCGTCGCTGGACTGGCCGCGTAGTGGGTGGCGGGAAACACCGACACGGCGTCCATGGTGGTGATGACCGCGCCGGTCAGCGGATGCAGCGCGAACAGTCCCTCGATCTCGTCGCCGAACATTTCGATGCGGATCGCGTGCTCTTCGTACACCGGGATGATTTCGATGGTGTCGCCGCGCACCCGGAATTTACCGCGGGAGAAGTCGATGTCGTTGCGCTGGTACTGCATGGCGACGAACTTGCGGATCAGCTGGTCGCGTGGGATCCGTTGGCCCACCTGCAGCGCGACCATCGCATCCAGGTACTCTTCCGCCGCGCCGAGGCCGTAGATGCAGGACACGGTGGAGACGACGACCACGTCGCGCCGGCTCAGCAGCGAGTTCGTGGTGGAATGCCGCAGCCGTTCCACCTCCGCGTTGATCGAACTGTCCTTCTCGATGAAGGTGTCGGTCTGCGGCACATACGCTTCCGGCTGGTAGTAGTCGTAATACGACACGAAGTACTCGACGGCGTTGTTCGGCATTAGCTCGCGGAATTCGTTGGTCAATTGCGCCGCGAGGGTCTTGTTGTGCGACATCACCAGCGTGGGACGCTGCACCTGTTCGATCAGCCAGGCCGCGGTGGCGGACTTGCCGGTGCCGGTGGCGCCGAGCAGGACGACGTCGGTTTCGCCGGCGTTGATGCGCCCAGCGAGTTCCGCGATGGCCTTCGGCTGATCACCGTTCGGGGTGTAGTCGCTGATGACCTCGAACGGGCGCACGGAGCGGGTCGGTTGCATGCCTTCAGTTTAAGCAGCGGGGTCTGACACTCGTTCCCAGAGTCGGTCGACCTGGGCGAGAGTGTCGGTGAGGCTGCCGTCGTTGTCGATCACCAGGTCCGCCAAGGCGAGGCGCTCGGTGTCTGTGGCCTGGGAGTTGAGCCGGTGCACCGCTTCCTGCCGGGTCATTCCGCGCAACTCGATGAGGCGTTTGATGCGCGTTTCGTGACTCGCGTGCACGACGACGATGAGGTCGAACGGGTTATCCCCGTTCACACCCGCTTCCACCAGCAGCGGGACGTCGTAGACCACGATGGCGTGCGGGTCCTTGGCGGCTGCCTCCGCAATGAGGTCATGGGCGAGTGCCTTCACCGCCGGGTGGGTGATGCTGTTCAGCACGCCTCGGCGTTCGGCATCCTGGAAGATGAGGGTACCGACGGCTGCGCGATCGAGCGTGCCGTCGGGGCGGATGACGTCGTCACCGAACTCCTTGGCGATGCGCGCGAGCACCGCGGTCCCGGGCTCGACGACCCTCCGAGCCAGCTGGTCGGCGTCGATGTGCACCGCTCCGTGTGCGGCCAGACGCTCGGCAACTAGAGACTTCCCCGACGCGATGCCTCCGGTAAGCCCGATCAGATACACGCGTTCATGCTATCGGTCTGCTGATGCAAGGGCGCGGAAGCAGAACACGGCCAGAACCCTTGCGGATTCTGGCCGTGTTGTGTTGCTTGACTAGTGCGACTACTTGTTCGCTGACTCGTCTGCCGTGACGGCATCCGCGTCGGCGGCGCCGTTGGACAGCTTCGCACGCA
Organism: Terrimesophilobacter sp.; assembly: GCA_036565765.1. Lineage (GTDB taxonomy): Bacteria > Actinomycetota > Actinomycetes > Actinomycetales > Microbacteriaceae > Terrimesophilobacter. The sequence continues at coordinate 565 of DATCXP010000155.1, read as the reverse complement.
ATGCGGCAAGCGACTCGTCGTCGGCAAGCCGACCTGCGGATGCGACCTCGGGCGTGAAACCGGAGCCCTCGGAGGTCGAGATGGGCGCGTTGGCCTTCTCGATGGATGCGGCGACCTGCTTCTTGTGGGCTTCCCAACGCGCCTGGGCGGCAGCGTAATCCTGCTCCCACTTCTCGCGCTGGGACTCGAAGCCTTCGCGCCACTCGTTGGTCTCCGGGTCGAAGCCCTCCGGGTACTTGTAGTTGCCCTTGTCGTCGTACTCGGTGAGCATGCCGTACAGCGCCGGGTCGAACTCGGTGCCCTCGGGGTCCACGCCCTCGTTGGCCTGCTTGAGGCTCAGCGAGATGCGGCGACGCTCCAGGTCGATGTCGATGACCTTGACGAAGACCTCTTCGCCGACACCGACAACCTGCTCGGCCAGTTCGACGTGCTTGCCGGACAGCTCCGAGATGTGCACGAGGCCCTCGATGCCGTCCGCGACACGCACGAACGCGCCGAACGGAACCAGCTTCGTGACCTTGCCCGGTGCGACCTGCCCGATGGCGTGGGTGCGGGCGAAGATCTG
>DATCXP010000135.1:0-2430 GCA_036565765.1 Terrimesophilobacter sp. | reverse complement strand
GCGGCTGTCCGGCTGGTGGGAGATCAAGGTGAACCGTGCGAGCCACTCCTCGACGAAGGGCGCCGCGGGGGAGGCGAACACCACGATCCTGCCGGTGGGCAACCGCGAGGATGTGGAGAAGGTGCTCGAGCTTCTGCTCCCCGAGCTGCTCGCGCAAACCGTCGACGACGCCGGCGCGGCCCGCAGCGCCACGAGCTTCATCGAGGCGGGTCTCGAGTCGAAGGGCGGCCCGGATGACGGCTTCACGAACTCGCCGCGCCGCGCCGCGTGGCTGAGGCCCCTCTCCTGGCGGCGCAACGGTTTCGCGGTGACACCCGGCTCCCTCGTGCTGCGGAAGGGCGCGATCTGGCGTCAGCTCGTGATCGTGCCCCAGCCGCGACTGCAGAGCGTCTCCCTCTACCAGGGGCCGGTGCTGCGGATGCTGGGGCTGGCCTCGGTGCAGCTGCACACGGTCTCCGGGCCGATCAGCGCCGACCTCGGCGCGATCGACGCCACCGCCGCGGTCGGGTTCTTCGAGGAGGTCGCCCGCGTCGCGGTCGCCTCCGCCCAGCGCGATACGAGCCACCGCTGGCGCTCGGGGGAACTGGCGCCCCCACCTCCCACTCCTGTGCCTCTCCGCGAGACCGCACTTTCCGCGCATCCGGACCCCTCGGAAGAGCGGAAACTGCGGTCTCGCGAGGATGGGGACGGCCGGTGAGCAAGGCGAGCGGGCGACTCGGCGTCGGGATCGTGGGTGCGGGCAAGGTCGGGCCGGTGCTCGGCGCCGCGCTCGCGGGCGCAGGGCACGCCATCGTCGGCATCTCGGCCGTCTCGCAGGAGAGCCGCGACCGGGCGGAAGCGATGCTGCCCGGCGTGCCGATTCTCGCGCTCCCCGAGGTCATCGAGCGCAGTGAGCTCGTCATCCTCGCCGTGCCGGAGAGCGAACTCTCCTCCCTGGTCGAGGGACTGGCCAAGGCAGGAGCCTGGCAGCCAGGGCAGCTCGTGCTGCACACCGTCGCCGGGCTCGGGGTCGGAGTCCTTGCCCCCGCAACGGCCGCCGGGGCGATCCCGCTCGCACTGCATCCGGCCCTCGCCTTCACGGGTACGAGCGTCGATCTCGCGCGCCTGCGCGAGTCGTACTGCGCGGTGACCGCGCCGACGCCGGTCCAGCCGATCGGGCAGGCGCTCGCAGTCGAGATCGGGGCGGAGCCGGTGCTCGTGGCGGAGGCCGACCGTGCCGCGTACGGCGAGGCCATCGCCACCGCGATGGAGTTCTCCGCGGCGATCGTCGGCCAGGCGATCGCGCTCCTCGACGGGATCGGCATCGAGTCGCCCGGCGCCGTGCTCTCCTCGCTCGTGCGCTCGACGGTGGACAATGCTCTCAGCAACGCGACGCTTCCCGCCTTCGACGAACTTCCCGAGCCGGCAGAGGAGCCGGGGAAGGAGCCGGACGAGTGACGACGGTCATCGAGAGCATCGCCGCCATGAGGCTGCGGCTGGAAACGGCCGGACCGGTCGCCTTCGTCCCCACGATGGGCGCGCTGCACGACGGGCATCTCGCTCTGGTCCGTCGCGCCGGGGAGCTCGCGGACACCGTTGTCGTGTCGATCTTCGTGAACCCCCTGCAGTTCGGTGAGAACGAGGACCTCGACCGCTACCCGCGCGACCTCGACGCGGACCTCGCGAAGCTGCCATCCGAGACACTCGTGTTCGCGCCATCCGTCACCGAGCTCTACCCCGACGGCCCCGCGATCACCAGGGTCGCGGCAGGGCCGGCCGGCTCCTGGTTCGAAGGGGCGAGCCGACCCGGGCACTTCGACGGGATGCTCACGGTCGTGGCGAAACTGCTCAACGTGGTGCAACCGGATGTCGTGGTGTTCGGGCAGAAGGATGCGCAGCAGGTCTTCCTGGTGCGCAGGATGGTGCGCGACCTGAACCTGCCTGTCACCGTCGATGTCGTCGAGACGGTCCGGGAGGACAGCGGGCTCGCCCTCTCCAGCCGCAATCGGTACCTCAGCGAGAGCGAGCGGAGGGCTGCGCTTTCCCTCTCGCGGGCGCTGGAAGCGGCCGCGGCATCCGGGGGGACGCGCGAGCAGGCCCTCGCCGCCGCGGGCGACATCCTGCGCCGAGAGCAGTCCGTCGACCTCGACTACCTCGAGCTGGTCGACCCGGCGACGTTCCTGCCCGTCGCCGCCGACCGCCGGGGCGAGGCGATCGCGATCGTCGCGGCCCGGGTCGGCACCACCAGGCTCATCGACAACCGCTCGGTCACGCTCGGCTAGGGTCTGTCCGCCGCGAGTTGCGCCATTGTGCGGGTTGGCCAGCGTCTCACACGCGATTTGGAACAACTCGTGAACGCCCTTCGAAGCTCGCTTCGCTCGCACCTAAGGGAGCAAATGGGCGGGTTCCCTTCGAGACGGCCCTGCGGGCCTCCTCAGGGAACGGAACCGT
>DATCXP010000047.1:0-2989 GCA_036565765.1 Terrimesophilobacter sp. | reverse complement strand
ATCGAGCTCGCATCAGAGACGGCGGAACGGGTCCTGAGGGACGACCTCGAGATGCCCGTTGCCCGACTCCCTGAACGGATCGCCGACCTGCACGCGGGCGCCTGCAGGACGCTCGTGATCGCGGGCGACGGCTCGACGCTCGTCGTCGAGGCGACGAGGGACGGCTCGGCCATGCTGCTCAGCGAGCGGCCCTCCAGCGAGCACAGGCTGACCGCGCGCGAGCGCGAGGTGATGCGATGCGTCGAGGACGGACTGTCCAACGCCGAGATCGCACGCGAGCTGTGGATCCAGCCGACGACCGTCCGCAAGCACCTCGAGAACATCTTCGCCAAGCTGGGTGTTCGCAGCCGAACGGCGGCGTTGTCGAAGCTCCAGGTGTCGAGGGCCAAAGCAAGCTGAGCGGGGACCGCGTCGCCTCGAAAGATACGACGAATGTCGAATGGATTCCCGTCCCGGAGGAGACGAGGCTCTCTCATACCTACGAGGGCCTAACCTCGACTGGTCGAGAGGGAGGAAGACATGACACGTAGACGATCCGTCTGGTTCATCGCGGTTGCAATCGGTGCGCTCCTGGGGACACTCGGCTTCGTCGGCGCATCGGCCGCACCACCCGCCACCGCAGACGCAACCGCCGTGATGCAGTGGAACATCATCGCGGTCAGCACGCTCACCGGCTTTCCCGGGCCGGGGATTCCAGGCCCAGCGGGCGGAGCACCACCAGCATCTGCAATCCACATGGGGATGGTTCAGGGGGCTGTCTATGACGCGGTCAACGCGATCACGCCGAAGCATCACCGGCCGTACCTTCTGACCAGACGGTTCGCCAACACTGCGTCCGATGAAGCGGCCGTTGCAACGGCCGCGTATCTGGTTCTGAAGAACATCGTCGAGACCGTCCCTCAGACCATCACGTTCCCCAACAGGGCGACCCTGCTCGCGACGCTCGCGTCGCAGTACGAGGCCGCGGTGAACGCGATACCCGACTCGCTGTTCAAGGATCAGGGGATCGCCGCCGGCACCGCGGCAGCGCAGGCGATGATCGATGCGAGGAAGAACGATGGACGGTTCGGGCCGTCCCAGTTCGTGCCGAACCCGAACCCGGGGTTCTTCGATCCGGTGGCGCCGAACGGAACGACGGTGCTCGACCCCACTCCGTGGGTCGGCGGCGTCAAGCCGTTCCTGATGCGGAGCTCGTCGCAATTCCGTTCCGCCGGTCCACTTGCGCTCAACAGCGCCGCCTATGCGGCGGAGGTCAACGAGGTCAAAGCGCTTGGCGGCGACGGCGTGGTGACGCCCTCGGCCCGAACGGCAACCCAGACGTATATCGCCAAGTGGTGGCAGAGCAACCCCGTCGCGAGCTGGAACGACGTCGCCCGCCAGCTCATCGCACGAAACCATCTCGACGCTGCTGACAGCGCACGTGTCCTCGCGATGCAGAACCTGGCAACGGCCGACGCAGCGATCAACACCTGGAACGACAAGTACCACTTCAGCTTCTGGCGGCCGTTCCAGGCGATCCGCAGGGCGGCGGACGACGGCAACCCCGCGACCTCGCCCGATCCAACGTGGACGCCACTGCTCGCGGCGCCCTACCCCGATCACACGTCGGGGCATCTCGGGCAAGACAGTTCGTACACCACCGTGCTGCGGGCGTTCTTCGGCAACGCACCTGCGGGCGGCTACCAGATCACAAGCTTCGCCGTCAATCCCGGCGGCGATCCTACGCGTTCGTTCAGCAGCTTCTCGCAGGCGGTCGACGAGATCGTCGAAGCCCGCATCTGGGCGGGGCTCCATTTCCGCACCGCGGACGTGCAGGCCGCAAAGCTCGGAGCGAACGTCGCCAATTTCGCGATGGAGAACTACCTCCAGTAGCTGGACTGACTCCGAGCGGCGGAGGGCCGTACGGGCGGCCCTCCGCCCTCGCTCACTCGATCAGCAGCTCGCCGTCGAGGGTCGAGATCGCGACCCGGTGGATGCCCGGCTCGACGTCGGTCACCCGGATCGGCAGCTCGTCGCCACCGAGCCACGTGCGGAGTCGCTCGGCGTCCCCGCCCACCTCGACCCACGCGATACCGGTTGCGAGTAAGCCATGCCCGACTCGAGCGCGCCCGGGGTGCATCTCGTCAGAGATGTCCCATATGAGGAAGAACGGCATCCAGGCCTCGCGCCGCGGGTCGTCGAGCCCGGCCATCCTCCAGCGGACGGTCTGGCCGTCCGGGCGCGTCCTCGATCCCGAGCCGACCTGGATCCCGAGCCGCGACGCGACCGCGTCGAGGTCGTCGGCGACCGCGGCCATCGTGAACCAGCCGCCGCCTCCCGCCGCGCGTTCGAGCACGCCCCTGCCGAACGCGGTCTCGTCAGCCGTCGGCTCGTCCACCGCGGCCACGAGCTCCAGGTACTGATCACCCAGCGGCACGATCCGGTTCGCCGTCCCCCAGCGCTCGTGCCGCCCGCCTTCGGTCGAATCCAATCCGAACTCCTGGCGGAACCTGATCGCGGCCTGATCGAGATCGGGGACGGCGTACACGACGTGGTCGAGCCGGAGCACGCCGCCACCCTAGTCGTCCGCGGCCTACGTTTCGCACCTCGAAGTCCTCGAGAGTTGATCCGTTCTCGTCGGGATCGAGCCACTCCGGCGACCTGGTCGCCGTCCAGGAGCAGGGCTGGTCTGACGGTCAGCCCACGAGCTGCAGATCGCTCGGCCGAAGCTTGGCGAGCGCCGCCGTCCGGCTCCGAGCGCCCACCTTGTCGAAGATGTTCTCGAGGTGCTTCCGGACGGTTGAGGGCGCGATCCACAGGCGCCGCGCGATCTCGGCGTTGGAGAATCCCTCGGCCACGCAGCGCATGATCTCCCGTTCGCGCGGCGTGAGCAGTTTGGCGACGGCCGGCCGCTCGCTCAGCATCAGGGCCGAGCCATCTTGATCCGCCTCGACGACGAGGACGCGGTCCTCGGCCCTGGAGACGAGCGGCTCGTGCGTACGGTTCGCCA
>DATCXP010000045.1:0-3507 GCA_036565765.1 Terrimesophilobacter sp. | reverse complement strand
TAAAAGAATGTCTGGTAGAGGAGGAAGATGTTCAGGCCCGAGATCAGAGCGGCGACGATCGTCGCCACGATCGTGGTCACCCGGTGATTGACGAGCCCGCCCATGATCTCGCGTTTGGAGGTGAACATCACGAGCGGGATCAGTGCGAAGGGGATCCCGAACGAGAGCACGACCTGGCTGAGCACGAGCGTTCGCGAGGGGTCGGCGCCGATCCCGATCACGATCAGCGCCGGCAGCATCGTCACCAGCCGGCGCACCCAGACGGGGATCCGGCGGCGGATGAAGCCCTGCATCACCACCTGTCCGGCGAGCGTGCCGACCGTCGAGCTCGAGAGGCCTGAGCCGAGCAGTGCCAGGGCAAAGAGCGTGCTCGAGTAGCCGCCGAGCAGCCCGGACAGCGTCTTGTGCGCGGTCTCGAGCGAAGCGACGTTCGTGAGGCCGCTCTCGAAAAACGTGCTCGCGGCGACGACGAGCATCGCGATGTTGATCAGCCCAGCGAGCGTCATCGCGATCACGACGTCGATGCGCGTGAACCGGAAGAGGCGCCGCGCCTGCTCCTCCGACTTCGGCAGCACCCGATCCTGCAGCAGCGCCGAGTGCAGGTAGATCACGTGCGGCATCACGGTCGCGCCGAGGATTCCGACCGCCAGCAGGACGGACTCACTGCCCGCGAACTGGGGCACGAACGCGTGCTTGGCGACGGTGCCGAGCGGAGGCTTCGCATAGAAGAGCTCACCGACGTAGCAGACGCCGATCATGCCGACGATCGCGGCGATCACCGCCTCGAATGGCCGGAAGCCGAATCGCTGCAGACCGAGGATCAGGAAGGCGGCGATCGCGGTGAGGATCGCTGCCGGGAAGAGCTCAATCCCGAGCAGCAAGTGAAAGCCGAGCGCCGCGCCGAGGAACTCCGCGAGGTCGGTCGCCATCGCGATCAACTCGGCTTGGATCCAGAGCGCGAAGGACGTCCGCCGGGAGAATTGCTCGCGGCAGACCTCGGGCAGGTTGTGGCCGGTGGCGATCCCGAGCTTCGCCGAGAGGGTCTGAATCAGCATCGCCATCAGGTTCGCGGCGACGATCACCCAGACCAGCGTGTAGCCGAACTTCGAGCCGCCGGCGATGTTCGTGGCGAAGTTGCCGGGGTCGATGTAGGCGACGCAGGCGACGAACGCGGGGCCGAGGAAAGGGAGGATGCGGAAGCTGCCGCGGCGCTCACCTCGCAACACGCGGCCGGCGTCGTACGCGGTGCGCGCCGTGGCGTTCATCAAGCTGAGTCTAGCGAGAGAGTTAGGTGCGCCTAAACTTCGCCACGCGCAGCTCCGGCAGGTTGCGGTGGCGCTCGTCCAGATCGAAGCCGTAGCCGACGAAGTACTCGTCCGGGACGACGAAGCCGATGTACCGGACCGGGAGATCGTCGACGAGCCGCCGGTAGGGACGGTCGAGCAGCGTCGCGATCGAGAGCGAGGCCGGCCGACGAAGCGTGAGCAGCTTGCGCAGGTAGTTCAGCGTCAAGCCGGTGTCGACGACGTCCTCGACGACGAGCACGTGGCGGCCATCGATCGGACCGTTCAGGTCCTTCAGCAGCCTCACCCGCTCGTGCCCCCCCGGGACGGCGCCGTTATAGCCGGCGAGCTCGACGAAATCGAGTTCGTGGAGCGACGGGATCGCTCGCGAGAGGTCGGCGAGGAAGAACAAGGAACCTTTGAGCGGCGCGACCAGCAGGAGGTCGAGGCCGGCGTAGTCGGTGGCGATCTGGCCCCCCATTTCGCCGACGCGCGTCTGGATCTCCTCGGCGGAGAGGTAGGTCTCGCCGACGCGCAGGTCGTCGGCTAGCGGGCGAGGTCGAGCCTGAATCTCTGGGCCAGGCGCTCGATGTCGCGCCGGTAGAAGAGCTTGATCCGGATGTCCGGGTAGCGCTCACGGAGTTTGCGCAACTTGCGGTTCTTTCGGGTCACGAGCGCCTGCTTCATCACCGTCACCTCGACGTAGAGGTCCTGCTCGGGCAGGTAGAAGTCGGGCGTGAACGCCACGGTGACGCGGCCGTCCTCGGCTTCTTCGAGCGCGAAGGTTCGAGGTTCGTACTCCCACGGAACCCCGTAAAAGTCCAGCAGACGGGCACATTCGCGCTCCGCGTCGTTCGCGAAGCGGGGTGTCTCCGCGCTTCGGGCTGGCTCGGCCGCCACTCGACCGAAAGTAGCAACGAGAGCGGATGCCGCGCTGGACGCGCAGCCCTACACTTCCGGCGATGAAGATCGCCCACATCTCCGACATCCACTGCGGCGAGGTGCATTTCGTGCCCGGGCTGATGGACCGAGCGATCAACGAGATCAACGACCAGCAGCCGGACATCGTCGTCTGCTCGGGTGACCTGACGGCGATGGGGTTCAAGCAGGAGTACGTGCAGGCGAAGGCGTATCTCGATCGCCTCGAGTGCGACACCGTGGTTGTCATTCCAGGCAACCACGACTCCCGCAACGTCGGCTACATCCACTTCGAGGAGCTGTTTGGTTCACGCAACCACGTCGTCCAGCGTGAGGGGGTCACGATCGTCGCGGTCGACTCGACCGAGCCGGACCTCGACCACGGCCAGATCGGCCGCGGCCGCTACCCCTGGATCGAGGAGAAGTTCGCCGAGGGCGACGCCGAGTTGCGGATCTTTGTCCTGCACCATCACCTGCTGCCCATCCCGGGCACCGGTCGCGAGCGCAACATCGTCTACGACGCGGGCGACGCGATCGAGTGTCTGCAGCGTTCCGGGGTCGACATCGTCCTCTCCGGCCACAAGCACGTCCCCTACGCGTGGCGGCTCGAGGACCTGTTTGTGATCAACGCGGGCACGGTCTCCTCGCAGCGCCTCCGCGGCAGGACTCGCCCCTGTTACAACCTGATCGAGATCACCGACCACCACGTCGATGTCTGGCGCAAGTACCCGTTCCACGGGCAGGAGAGGATCATCCAGTTCTCGACCGAGACACGCTCGTTCGAGAAGTACACGGCGCGAATCGAGGGCGAGGTGACCTCGTCGCGGTGAGAACGTTGGCCGTGATCGACGGCGAGCACTATGCCTCGACGGTGCGGGACGCGCTGGCCGAGCTTCCGTACGAGTTCGTCGGCGCGCTCATGGCCGGTGGGACGGAGAAGCTCCGCGGCGACTCCGACTACGGCGTCCCGCTCTACGACGAGCTCGAGGAGGCTCTGCGCGATCTGGAGCCGGAGCTCGTGCTCGATCTGTCGGACGAGCCCGTGCTGGGGCCCGCGGCGCGGTTCCGGGTTGCCAGCCGCGTGCTCGCGGCCGGGATCCCTTACGCCGGGGCGGACTTCCGGTTCGAGCCGCCCGAGCTCGAAGCCTTTTCGCTTCCCTCGCTGGCGGTGTTCGCGACCGGCAAGCGCGTCGGCAAGACCGCTGTGTCTGCGCACATCGGGCGGCTGCTCGCGCGCGATCGCGATGTCATCGCGGTGGCGATGGGCCGAGGCGGGCCTGCGACGCCGGAGGTCGCCGAGTCCCCG
>DATCXP010000127.1:0-12861 GCA_036565765.1 Terrimesophilobacter sp. | reverse complement strand
ATGAACCAGAAGTACCCGCCGATATAGAGGTGTTCGCCGATCCAGCAGACGAGCCGGTTCGCCCCGTAGAAGTCGCCTGGCCCGGTCACGGCGGACAGCGGAGGCGCCGCAAGGAGGATCGCCTCGACGCGTTCAAGCCAGTCGGGTGGGGGGACCGAGTCCGCGTCGATGCGCGCGACGATCGAGCCGGTCGCCGCATCGAATCCGGCGATCGTGGCCGGCCACACCCCGTGCTGCAACTCGGTCACGACACGGGCGCCGGCGGCCCTGGCGACCTCGGCGGTGTCGTCGGCGCTGTTGTTGTCGACAACGATGATCTCATCGGCCGGCCGGGTCTGCACGGAGAGGGCCAGGAGGCAGGCGCGCAGCATGACGGCGTCGTTGAACGACGGGATCACCACGGACAGGGAGGTCATTTCCGCCAGAGTTTACGCGCATGTTGACCGGCGTTTGTCGGGGTGTAAGACTCGACCGCAGTGGACATCTCACTTATGGTCGCGCTGGTCATCGTGCTGGCTCTGTTCTTCGACTTCACCAACGGTTTTCACGATACCGCCAACGCGATGGCTACCCCCATCGCCACCGGTGCGCTCACGCCGAGGGTTGCAGTGGCGATCGCCGCAACGCTCAACCTGGTCGGCGCTTTCCTCAGTACCGAGGTGGCCAGGACGATCTCTGGTGGCCTCATCCGGGAGGGCGACGCCGGCATCCGGATCACTCCGACGATGATCTTCGCCGGCCTGATCGGCGCGATCATGTGGAACCTCGTGACCTGGCTGCTCGGTCTGCCCTCGAGTTCTTCTCACGCGCTGTTCGGCGGTCTGATCGGCGCGGTCATCGTGGGAACCGGATTCGGCGCCATCGACCCGGGGGTGCTGCTGAGCAAGATCGTGTTCCCCGCACTGCTCGCGCCGTTCATCGCCGCAGTCGTCGCCTACGTCGCGACGAAGCTCGCCTACGGCCTGACAGCTGGCAGCAACGCCGAGGCGACGCGGAAACAGTTCCGCTACGGCCAGATCTTCACCTCGAGCCTCGTTTCCCTCGCGCACGGCACGAACGACGCGCAGAAGACCATGGGGGTCATCACCCTCACCCTCATCGCAGCCGGATTCCAGGCGAGCGGCACAGGGCCGGAGTTCTGGGTCGTTGCGGTCTGTGCGCTCGCGATCGCCCTGGGCACCTACATGGGCGGATGGCGCATCATCCGCACGGTCGGTACCGGCATCACCGACGTCACGCCGCTGCAGGGGCTTGCCGCGGAGGCATCGACGACCGCGACGATTCTCGCAAGCTCGCATCTCGGGTTCGCCCTCTCGACGACGCAGGTGGCAAGCGGCTCCATCATCGGGGCCGGCCTCGGCAAGCACCACGGTGCGGTGCGCTGGAGAATCACAGGACGGATCGCCACGGCGTGGCTCATCACCCTTCCCTCCGCCGGCGCAATGGCGGCCGTCGCAGAACTGGTCGCGCGGCTCGGGCCGCTCGGGATCGCCGCGGACGCCCTGGTCGGGGCGGTCGTGATCGTGCTCATGTTCCTGCGGTCGCGCCGCAATCCGGTCAACCACAAGAACGTGACGGGTGAGATCGACACGGTGGGCACCATGGAAGTGGGCACCATGGAAGTGGGCACAGTGGAAGTGGGCGCACTGGAAGTGGGCGCAGTGGAGGCCGGGCACACTCCGACGAGCTTGCTGAAAGTGCCTCCGGTCATCGCGAGCGGCAGGCCGAAGAAGCCGAAGGCATCCATCGGGAAGGTGCAGCAGGAGAAGGCGCCGTGATCGACTGGGGCTCCTTCGTCCTCGTTGCCGTCGTGTCACTCGTGGCGGCGTGCCTGCTCGTCGCGTTCGCCTCCATCGGTTTCCGTTTGTACGACTACGGCAAGCGCGAGCGGGCAGGGGCAGTACGCGGGAGAGGTCGGTGGGCGACCGCGGGCGCCGTGCTGTCGTTCGCGGTGTGCGCTGCGGCAGTGCTGTTCGGTGTCTACCTGATCGTTCCGGCCTTCGCTTGAGGCGCGGTCGCGCGGTCGCGCCGACGGTAAGGCTGCGAACCGCCGGTAGAGTTGGATCATCCATAGTCGAAGGAGATTCCCGGATGAGTGAAACGCCTAGCGCGTTGCCTGTCGTCGCGCCTGCTGGTCCCACAAGGACCGAGCGCGATTCTGTCGGTTCCATGGAGATTCCGGCCGGTGCCTACTGGGGCATCCATACTGCGAGGGCGCGGGAGAACTTCCCGATCACCCGCAGGCCGATCTCCGTCTACCCGGATCTCATCAGAGCGCTCGCAATCGTGAAGCAGGCCGCGGCCCGTGCGAACAAGGAGCTCGGCACCCTCGACGCTTTCAAGGCCGACCTCATCGACCGGGTCTGCCAGGAGATCATCGACGGCGCGCTCCACGACCAGTTCATGGTCGGCGTGATCCAGGGCGGTGCAGGCACGTCGACGAACATGAACACGAACGAGGTCATCGCGAACCGCTGCCTCGAACTCATGGGCAAGCCACTCGGCGACTACGTGAGCCTGCACCCGATCGATGACGTGAATCGCAGCCAGAGCACCAACGACGTCTATCCGACGGCGATCAAGCTCGCGATGGTGCTCGGCACTCAGCGGCTGCTCACGGAGCACGTGAAGCTCACCGAGGCGTTCGCGAAGAAGGGCACCGAGTTCGCGAGCGTGCTGAAGGTCGGCAGGACCCAACTCCAGGATGCCGTCCCGATGACGCTCGGACAGGAGTTCAACGGGTTCGCCCACACGATCGCCGAGGACTACGAGCGCCTGAGCGAGACGCTTCCATGGCTCAACGAGATCAACATGGGCGCCACCGCGATCGGTACCGGAATCACCGCAGATCCTCGGTACGCGGAGGCCGTGCGTCGTCACCTCGTCGAGATCACCGGAATCGCCATGGTCACCTCACCGGACCTCATCGAGGCGACGAGCGACGCGGGAATCTTCATGACCCTGAGCGGTCATCTCAAGCGCGCCGCCGTGAAGCTCTCCAAGATCTGCAACGACCTCCGGCTGCTCTCGAGCGGGCCGCAGGCGGGTCTCGGCGAGATCAACCTTCCCGTGCGGCAGGCCGGGTCGTCGATCATGCCCGGCAAGGTGAACCCGGTCATCCCCGAGGTCGTGAATCAGGTGGCGTTCAGCGTCATCGGCGCGGATGCGACGGTCACCGCCGCTGCGGAGGCCGGCCAGCTGCAGCTCAACGCCTTCGAGCCCGTGATCGCGCACAGCATCCTGCAGTCGATCGCCTGGATGACGAACGCCTGCTACACGCTGCGCGTGCACTGCATCGACGGCATCACGGCGAACACCTCACGACTGGCCGCTCAGGTGGAGTCTTCGGTCGGTGTTGTGACGGCACTCACGCCGTACATCGGCTATGCGGCGTCGGCGACGCTCGCGCACACCGCGCTCACGACCAATGCCTCGATCGCAGAACTGGTCGTCTCCGCCGGGCTCATGAGCGCCGAGGAGGTCGCGCGCGTGCTCTCGCCGGAGCGGCTGAGCGGGCTCGTGCCGGTGACCGACGTCATCAACGTCGTGCCGACTAGCCCTTCGGTGCCGTAGTTCCCGGCTCCTCGTCCTCGTCCGCAGCCTCGTCTTGTGAGTCGAGCGCGCGGTCGCGCGCTGCCGCGGCGGCGATGATGATGCCGTCGACGACCTCTTCGCCGCGGTCAGTGAGGCGTTCGCGCACGTCTTTCGCGGTCTCGGCGACCTTGCCGGATACCTCTTTCGCGGTCTCGGCGACCTTGCCGGATACGTCTTTCGCGGTCTCAGCGACCTTTCCGGAGGCATCAATGGCGACTTCAGCAGCCCTGGCAGCGATGTCCTGAGCTCCGGCGACGGCCGCTTTCGTACCTGCGACGACCTTCTCCTGGACGATGGGCGCGTTCTCCTTCACGAACTCCCTGGTCTGGACCCTGACCTTCTGCACTCGGGGATCCTGCCAGGCACCGGTTACCCTGGCCTTGAGCTTCTCGTAGTGCGGGCGACCCGCCCGGGCACCCAGGACGTAGCCGATGCCGATCCCGGCGATGAAGAGCAACTTGAGGCGCATGGCCTCAGGCTACTTCGTCAGGCTGGGAGCGGCCACCGTATTCGTCACTCCTGCGACTGGGCTGCGCGCCAGAGGTGGAGTCCGGCATAGCTGCGGTACGGCGCCCAGCGCTTCCCGTATTCCGCGATACCGCGCGACGTGGAGGGGAGCCCGAGCTTCGCCGCGCCCTTGAGCAGCACCAGATCGCTCGCCAGGAGGACATCCGGTGCACCGAGCGCGCGCATCGCGACATATCCGGCCGTCCACACCCCGACCCCGGGGAGTGTCATGAGCCTTCGGTGGAGCTCGTCGATCGACAGCGCCGGGTCGATCACGAGCGAGCCGGAGTCGAGCGCGAGCGCAGCGCCGTGAATCGCCGCAACACGTGAGGCGGGACCGCGCAGAACAGCGAGCCCGTGTTCGGCGAACTGCGCGGCGGTGGGGAACAGGCCGCTTCCGCCGCTGAGCTCCCGGGACAGCCGCGCGAGCACCGTGTTGGCGGCCGCGATGGAGATCTGCTGTCCGACCATGGTGCGCAGGAGCTGCTCGTCGGGGTCGAGGCTCCCCGGCAGCCGGATGCCAGGATGCGCCGCGACCGAGGCCGCGAGCGCTGGGTCGGCGGCCAGGTGAGCGTCGATCGCGGGGGAGTCGGCATCGAGGTCGAACAGGTGCCGGATGCGGGGGAGCAACTCGGCAGGCGGCGGCGCATCTCCCGTCCCGACTGTCACGGCGGTCGGGCCGGCGAGCCGCACCTCGACGTCCGTGATCGAGCCATCCGAGAGCCGGACCCTGCGCCGGTAGCTCGACTCGTCGCCTGACTCCACCCCTGGGACGGCGTGCCCGGCCAGGTAGCGCATGACGCCGGTACCGTCGAACGGTGCAGCAGTCTCGAGAAGGATCGTCTTCACGCCTCCACTCTGGCATGCGCCGTCGCGGGCACGCACCGACGACCCACGAGTGCCGATACTGTGGAAGACATGGTCAACGGGGCGCATTCCGGCATCGCAATGGTGGGCAGCGCGAACATGGATGTCGTGTTCTCGGTCGAGCGCATTCCCCGGCCCGGTGAGACCCTCCTCGCCACGTCGACCGCGAAATACCCCGGCGGCAAGGGCCTCAACCAGGCCGTCGCCGCGGCCAGGGCGGGAGCGGCGACGACGTTCGTCGGTGCGCTCGGAACCGACGACAACGGCACGGAGCTCGCCGAGACGATGCACTCATCGGGGATCGACGGCTCACTGGTTCGTCGCTCGGGCGAGGCGTCCGGCCAGGCGTTCATCGTCGTCGCCGACAACGCCGAGAACACGATCATCGTCGCCTCCGGCGCGAATGCGGAGGTGACGGCGCTCTCCCCGGCGGAGCGGGACGCGGTGAGCGCCGCCGCGGTCCTGCTCATGCAGCTCGAACTGCCGATCGGAGTCGTGATCGAGGCCGCACAGCTTGCGCGCGAGGCGGGAACGACGGTCATGCTCAACGCGGCACCGGCGCGGGAGCTGCCGGACGAACTCATCGCCTCGCTCGACTACCTGATCGTGAACGAGCACGAGGCCTGCCTGATCGGCGGCACTCCCGACCTGGCCGAGGCCTCGAAGCGGCTCGCGGCCGGCGTGAATCGGCTCATCGTCACGCTCGGATCCGACGGCTCCGTGCTCTACGACGGTGGGCGCGAGGTCGCGCGGGTTTCCGCGCGCACGGTTGTGGCGATCGATACAACGGGCGCAGGCGACACCTACTGCGGCGCGTTCGCCGCCGCGGTGGAGGAGGGACAGGATTTCGCGGAGGCCGCAGAGTTCGCCACGGCCGCTGCAGCGCTCTCCGTTCAGGCGCTCGGCGCCGTCCCATCGATTCCGGAGCGGGACCGCATTCTCGCCTTCCTGGCGGAGCAGACGTGACCGCAGCAGCGCTCGCAGAGCTCCAGGCCGCGCTCGGCTCCGCCGTGTCCGTCGACACCGCTGCGCTCGAGGCTGTCCGCACGGACAAGTCCGGCTACATTTCGGCGGCGCAGCCTCTCGCCGTGGTCTCGGCGCGGTCGATCGAGGATGTCCAGACGGTTCTGCGTGTTGCGAGCGCCCACGACATCCCGGTCGTGACGCGCGGAGCCGGGACGGGCCTCGCCGGCGGTGCGACCGGAAGCGCGGGGGAGATCGTGCTGTCCACGCTCCGGATGAACCGCATCCTCGAACTGTCGGTGACCGACGAACTCGCGGTCGTCGAGCCAGGCATCATCAACGGGGACTTCAATGACGCGGTCCGGGAGCACGGCCTGTGGTTCGCACCCGATCCGGCGAGTCGCGCGATCTCGACGATCGGCGGCAACATCGCCACGAACGCGGGCGGGCTGCTGTGCGCGAAATACGGGGTGACGCGCGAAGCCGTGCTCGGTCTCAAGGTCGTTCTCGCCGACGGAAGGCTCCTGACTCTCGGTCACCGCAGCGTCAAGGGAGTCACCGGACTCGACCTCACGGCACTCATGATCGGGTCAGAGGGCACCCTCGGTGTGATCGTCGAGGCGACGGTGCGCCTGCGCCCGATCGCCCGTGGCGAGAGATCGACGATCGGCGCATACTTCCCCTCCATTACGGCTGCGGCCGGTGCGAGCGCGGCGATCACGGCGGCCGGCCTCAGCCCGGCGGTCATGGAGCTGCTGGACGCGTCCTCGCTGCGCGCGATCGACGCCCACCTGGGTCTCGACCTCGCGAGCCGCGGCAACGCTTACCTGCTCGTTCAGACGGATGGCGTCGCGAGCGCGAGCGAGGCGGAGGAGGCCGTGCGCATCATCCGTTCGCACGGCGGGGCGGCACAGTCGACGACCGATGCGGACGAGGGGGAGCGGCTGCTCGCCGTCCGGCGCGCATTCCACCCCTCGCTCGAAGCGCAGGGAACCGTGCTCATCGAGGACGTTTCGGTCCCACGCAGCCAGTTGCCGGCGATGTTCGAGGCGATCGGCGCGCTCGAGAAGAAGTACGGCATCGCGATCCCGACCGTCGCGCACGCCGGGGACGGCAACCTGCACCCGAACTTCGTGGTGGACGGCCCCCGCGTCTCCGAGAGGACCTGGGAGGCCGCCGGCGAGCTGTTCCAAGCCGCGCTCAGGCTCGGCGGAACTCTCACCGGCGAACACGGCGTCGGCATCCTCAAGAGGCGTTGGCTTGGCGCCGAGCTCGGCGCCGACCAGCTCGACCTTCAACGCGAGATCAAGCGCGTGTTCGATCCGCGAGGGATACTGAACCCTGGCAAGGTTTTCGAGGTCGCGAAGGAGCGAGTGTGAGTACGCAGGCGCTGGGCATCGGGTTGAGTCTCGCCACCGCGGGCTGGGTGCTCGCATTCCTGCTGCAGCTCGTCGATGTCAGGACCGGCTACCAGGTGCGCAGGGCCGGGCGCGCGACCGGCTTCCGGGATCGGGATCGGGTCCTCGCCTGGACCGTGACGGTCTGCGCGGTCGTCCTCGTCGCCCTGGTCCTGGGCGTCGACTTCGCCGCGAGGCTTCTTCTCGACCGCAGCGAACTGCTGCTCGGCGCACTGCTGCTGATCGCGCTCGCCGCGGCCGGCGCGATCACCGCCCTGCTGGCGGCTCGGGCCATCCGCCGTCCGCAGACCGGTTACCAGGTCATCCGCGATGAGCTCAGGGCCCTGGCCGGGACGCGGCTCGCCAGGGGCAGGATCGCCGACTACCGCAACTGGTTCGAGGCGGTCGATGCCCGCCAGAACGACCTTCGCCAGCACGTCATGATCGGTCGCTGGGTACGGACGATCCCGCCGGTTGTGGCGGCTGTCGCGATCGCCATGGCGATCTGGACCGCTTCCTCCGGGAGCATCCCGGGGTGGGCGGCGGTCCTGTACCTGGTTCCGTTCGGGGTCAGCCTGTGGCTGGCCGTCTGGGGCGCCAGGATCTCGCTCGCGAGGAACCTCGCCGTCCACGCCGTCCAGCAGAAGCAGCGGGCGGAGCTCCTGCTCGTCCTCGACGAACTCGACCGCAAGGCTCCTCGCAAGGTCGCCGGCCTGAGCGAGCGGGTCTCGCGCGCCCTCGCGATCCTCCGCGAGCAGCAGGGGCAGGAATCGCGGTCCAAGTAAACCGATAGACTTGCATGCCGGAAAAAAGGGATGTGAGCCTGGGTGGGATCGACCGAGCTTGAGCGCGAACGCGACTATGTCGAAATGCTGTACCACCGACTCGACGAGCTGCGGGAGGAAGCCGAGGAGCAGCTCAGCCGGGTCAGGAGCGAGAGCGTCGGGGGCGGCCACCAGGCAAGAAGCGAGCGCGACAGCTTCGCGAAACTCTACGAGGACCGCGTCGTCCAGCTCCGTGACGTCGGGGAGCGGCTCGCGTTCGGACGTCTCGAGCTGGACGGGGATGCCGGCGAAAGCGACGACGGGGAGCCGGTGCACCGCTACATCGGCCGCATCGGGCTTCGCGACAACGACCGAGCTCCGATCCTGCTCGACTGGCGGGTGCCGCAGGCGAGCGCGTTCTACCAGGCAACCGCTCGGACGCCGATGGGCGCTCGCGCTCGCCGGCACCTGATCTCGCAGGGGCGCAGGCTCGTGAGGATCGAGGACGAGATCTTCGACCCAGAGCTGCTGGACGATCGCTCGGCCCAGTTGCAGGGCGAGGGGGCGCTGCTGGCAGCCCTGTCGGCCCAGCGCACCGGGCGGATGGCGGACATCGTGGCAACCATCCAGGCGGAGCAGGATCGCATCATCCGCTCAGAGCTGCGTGGCATTCTCGTCGTGCAGGGAGGCCCGGGAACCGGCAAGACCGCTGTCGCGCTGCACCGTGCCGCCTACCTGCTGTACTCCCACCGCGATCGGCTGCGATCGAGCGGCGTGCTGATCGTCGGACCGTCGCGATCCTTTCTGCACTACATCGAGGCCGTGCTGCCCTCGCTCGGAGAGTCGGGAGTCGTTCTCGCGAGCGTCGGAGCGCTCTACCCCGGCATCGAGGCGACCGAGGAGGATGCCCCTCGGGTCGCCGCCCTCAAGGGCCGATTGCGGATGGCCGAGGTCATCGCGCGCGCGGTCAGGTCCCGGCAGCGGGTTCCGGCGCAGCCGCAGCAGCTCGACGTGAACGGGGAGTCGCTCACCCTCGAGCCGCAGCTCGTCTCCTCGGCCATGACGAGGGCTCGGGAATCCGGCAAGCCCTACAACGAAGCCCGCGTCGTGTTCGTGAAGGCGGCGCTCACGGCCCTCACGCGGCAACTGGTCGCCCAGCTCGGCGATCAGGGCAACTCGATCGACGAATCCGACCAGGCCCTGCTGCGGGAGGACATCCGCACCGCAAGCGATGTGCGCATCGCGCTCAACACCGCGTGGCTTCCGCTGACGCCTCAGAAGCTCCTGCAGGACCTGTACGCGAGGCCGTACTGGCTCGCCGAACTCACCCCAGGCTGGAGCGCCGAGGAGCGCGAGCTGCTGCGGAGGGAACGCTCGGAGCCCTTCACCGTCTCCGACGTTCCCCTGCTCGACGAGGCGGCGGAGCTTCTCGGCGAGGTCGTCCTCCGCGACGCCGCGGTGCGGCGTGAGGCGAAGCTGCAGCGCAAGCGCGACGTCGAGAACGCCGAGCAGGCGATCGCGAACATGGGTGTCGGCGGGATCGTGAACGCGGAGTCGCTTGCGGCCGGATTCGCCGAGTTCGCGGACGCGGGAACGACGGCGGAGCGCGCCGCAGCGGATCGTGCGTGGGCGTACGGCCACATCGTCGTGGACGAGGCGCAGGAGCTCTCACCGATGCAGTGGCGCCTGCTGCTGCGCAAGAGCCCGAGTCGCTCGTTCACGATCGTCGGGGACATCGCCCAGGCGGCTGCGGCGGATGCCGCCGAGACCTGGGAGCATGCACTCGAGCCGCTCATCGGCAACACCTCAGAGGGGGAGCGCTGGCGCCGGGAGGAGCTCACGGTCAACTACCGGACGCCGAGCCAGATCGCCGCCGCCGCCGAATCCATGGCGATCGCGCACGGGCTGCCGGTCACGAGATCGACGTCGGTGCGGGAGAGCGAGTGGCCGATCGAGGTCGTGACGGATGTCATCACCGCCGTCCGCCGGGATCGCGAGATCGAGGCGAACGGCACGCTCGCCGTGATCGCCGTCCATAGTTCCGTGTCGGCGCTGCACGCCGAGCTCGCCGCAGAGTTCGGCGATGGCGTCGGGCTCGGCGCGGACGGGCTCCAGGCACCGATCACCGTACTGAGTGCGCAGGAGGCGAAGGGTCTCGAGTTCGACTCGGTCGTGATCGTCGATCCCGCAGGGGTAGTCGCAGACACCGAGCGGGGTGCCGCCGCCCTCTACGTCGCGATGACGAGGCCGACCCAGCGTCTCACGTTCGTGAGTTCTGGGCCGCTGCCTGCCGGGCTCTGAGACACTGGTGGCATCCTTGGAGTTGTGAGCAGACAAGTGTTGAGCCAGGAGTTGCTGGACCGGATCCATGCCCGAGCGGCCGGCTATGACCGCGACAATGCGTTCTTCACCGAGGATTTCGAGGAGCTGACGGCGGCCGGATACCTGAAGGCACTCGTCCCGAAGGAGTTCGGCGGCCTCGGCCTCACGCTTCAGCAGCTCGTGCAGGAGCAGATCCGGCTTGCGGCCGCTGCGCCGGCGACCGCGCTCGCGGTGAACATGCACCTGATCTGGACCGGGGTCGCCAAAGCCATGCTCGACCGCGGAGACGGTGCGCTCGAGTTCGTGCTGCGCGAGGCTGCGGCGGGCGAGGTGTTCGCATTCGCGATCAGCGAGGCGGGCAACGACCTCGTGCTGTTCGGCAGCCAGACGGATGCCGTGCCGCTGCCGGACGGCGCCTACGAGTTCACCGGGACCAAGATCTTCACGAGCCTCTCGCCCGCCTGGACCAGGCTCGGCCTGTTCGGCCTCGACAGCACATCGTCGGACGCCCCGAAGCTCGTTCACGCGGTCGTCACGCGCGAGACCCACGGGATCACAGTGCTCGACGACTGGAACACGCTCGGCATGCGCGCGACGCAGAGCAACAGCACCCGGCTGGAGAAAGTGCGGGCCGAGCCGGAACGGGTATTCCGTCGACTCGACCCAGGACCCAACCCCGACCTCCTGATCTTCTCGATCTTCGCGAACTTCGAGACACTGCTCTCCGCCGTCTACACCGGGATCGGCCGACGCGCTCTCGAACTCGCCGTCGAGACGGCGAAGAAGCGCACCTCGGCAAAGAATGATGGCAAGGCGAAGTCGCTAGACCCCGACATCCGCTGGAAGATCGCCGATGCCGCGATCGCCTTCGACGCGATCCTTCCGCAGCTGTCCGCGGTTGCCCGCGACATCGACGAGAAGACAGACCGTGGAGACGAGTGGTTCCGGGCGCTCGTCGGACTCAAGCTACGCGCAACGGAGACCGCCCGGTTCGTGGTCGACCAGGCCATCCGGGTCTCCGGCGGATCAACGTTCTTCGCGGGAAACGAGCTCGGCCGGCTGTATCGCGATGTTCTCGCCGGCGGGTTCCACCCGAGCAACGAGGACTCTGCACACGCCACCGTCGCGCAGCACCTTCTCGGGCCGATGGATCAGCCACCCGCCGCCTGACAGACTCATCGCCCGGTGCGGCACTTGGTGCGGCTCTTCCGGGCGATGAGTTGTTCTTCTCCCAGAATGCGCCGGTTCGACAAGGTTCGCAACCCCTTTTCTCGAAACACGGCGGTTTACCCCCGTACTAGCCACATCAGTTCGGGGGGTCGAGGCACGAAGCGCGAACCGGTAACGTCACAACTGACCGTGGGGAGCGGATCGGTGACGTACTTCGACGAGATGTCCGGCAGGGGGGCGGTGGCTGTGGCGAGCGACGGATCCGACCCGGCACTTCGCGCCACGAGTCGCACCTACCCGATCGTGCGGGAGTTCCTCCGTCTGGGCACGATCCGCAAGAATCGCTCATTCCTCGCCAGGACCCTCGGCGTCAACCCGCTCCCGTCCGCGAGCAGGGCGCTGTACCGCGGCGCCCTTGGCGAGATCGCGGTCTCCGACGCCCTCGCTCAGCTCGGTCCCGGCTGGGTGGTTCTCGACTCCGTGCCCGTCGCGAAGGACGGCGGCGATGTCGATCATGTCGTGATCGGCCCCTGTGGCGTGTACACGATCGCTGTCCGGAACCACGCGGGACGTGCGATCTGGGTGGGCGGCGCGGTCGTTCTCGTCGACGGCGAACGCGTGCCGCACATCCGGGAGGCCGAGTTCGAGGCGGTTCGCGCCGCCCAGTTGCTCTCGGACGCCGTGGGCTTCCGCGTTGACGTGACACCGTGTCTCGTGGTCATCGACCCGCGCAGCCTCACGGTCGCCCGGCCGCCGCGACGCGTCGCGATCCTCACCCCGAGGGAGCTTCGGCCCTGGCTCAAGTGCCTGGCGCACGCCTACCCGCAGGAACAACTGGATCAGCTCGGTGCCGCGGCTTCGCAGCGGGAGACCTGGCACGATCGGCCGCTTCCCGTGGATGATGCGCTCGACGCATTCACGCAGTTCCGGCGGATCCAGGACGAAGTCAACCAGGCAAGTCGCCTGAGGCTCGCCTGGATCACCGGCGGGCTCGTCCTTCTGTGGCTCGCCGCTCTCGTCAGTATCGGCGAGGTTGCGGCCGGGCTGCTGTTCCGCTAATGGGTGAAGAGCATGACCAGCCCGAATGCGGCGACGGCGATGGTCACCGCGAGCATGCCGAGGCCGCCGAACAGCAGTAGCCGAGACTGATCGAGTCGTTGGAACGTCGTCGCACTGTTGCTCTGCACGAGCCGCTGCCTGGCCTGGTCCAGCGTGCGGAAGGTTCCGATCTTCCTGCCGTGACGGTTCGTCGTCAGATACCGGCCGCGGTGGGTCCG
>DATCXP010000037.1:0-6632 GCA_036565765.1 Terrimesophilobacter sp. | reverse complement strand
GCCATCGAGCTGGCGAACGCTGCTTGCCGTGACCGCGCCGGAACTGTCCTTCACCACGGTGAGGTGATTGGTGGCGAACGCCGCCACCTGGGCGAGGTGGGTCACCACGATCACCTGGGCCGACCGCGCGAGCCGAGCCAGCCGCTTCCCGATCTCGATCGCCGACGCACCGCCTACTCCGGCATCCACCTCATCGAAGATGAAGGTCGGAACGGGATCGCTGCCGGCGATGACGACCTCGATCGCGAGCATGACCCGCGACAGTTCGCCGCCGGACGCGCCACGGCCGAGCGGGCGCGGCTCCGCTCCGGCATGCGGCTGCAGCAGGATCGAGACCTGGTCCTTGCCGGAAGGCGAGTACTCCGGCCGGCTCTCCACGAGCACGGTGACGCTCGCGTCGGCCATCGCGAGGGCGGTGAGCTCCGCCGTCACCTCGGTCGACAGTTTCTCCGCGGCGCTCGACCGGATGTCGCTCAGCCGCTTTGCCAACTCGACGAGTTGGGCGCGATCCTCAGCGACCGCGGAACGCAATCGCTCGATCCGATCGGTGTCGTTGTCGAGTTCGAGCAGTCTGCCGCTGCCGACCGCGAGGAAATCGATCGTCTCATCGAGGCTCTGCCCGTGTTTGCGGGTGAGCGCCCCGAGCACCGCCCTGCGCTCCTGGATCGCCTCGAGCTCGTGCGCGCTGTCCGCGTCGAGGGAGCCGAGGTAGCTCGACAGCAGGCCGGAGACATCCGCAACGGCGAACGATGCGTTCGCGATCGCCTCGGCGATGGGAGTGAGCGACGGGTCGTGGCTCGCTACACGCTCCAGCTGCCGTTTGGCGCCGTCGAGCAGCCCGAGCACGTCGGTGCCGTCGTCGCTGTCCTGCGCGGAGAGCCGCTCGTGGGCTCCGGATGCCGCCAGGCGCAGCTCCTCCAGGTTTCCGATCCGTTCCGCGCGCTCGGCAAGCTCGACATCCTCGCCGCGCTGCGGAGCGACCGCCTCGATCTCCTCGATGGCCTCGCGCAGTTCCTCCGCCTCCCGTGCGCGCCGATCCTGCTCGGCGACGAGCAGGTCGAGTTCGCCCTGGCTGCTCTGCCAGCGTCGGTAGGTTTCCTGATACTCATCGAGCACGGTCGCGAGGTCGACTCCCGCGAAACGATCGAGCGCGAGGCGCTGCGCGGTTGCGGAGCGCAGGCGCACCTGATCGGCCTGGCCGTGCACGACGACGAGCTCCCTGCCGAGCTCGCTCAGAACGCTGACCGGGGTGGTCCGCCCACCGACAACCGCCCGGCTGCGGCCCTCCGCGGACACCGATCGGCTGAGCAGCAGCGCGGCAAGTCCGGCGCCTGCAGGATCGAGGTCTCCTCCCGCATCGTTCACCCGCGCGGCGACCGTGCCGTCCGCGTCGATGAGCCAGTTTCCCTCGACGACGGCCGCCGAGCTTCCCGCCCTCAACACCTGGCTGTCTGCACGGTCGCCGAGCAGGAGCCCGAGGGCGGTGACGATCATGGTCTTGCCTGCACCGGTCTCGCCGGTGAGCGCCGTGAATCCCGGTCCGAGCGGAAGCCGAGCCTCCCCGATGACCCCGAGGTTGCGGATGGACAGCTCCTCGATCACGAGACCGAACCCTCCCCCTCCACGGGACCACGCCATCCGGAGACCGGGAGGTTGAACTTGCGGACGAGCCGGTCGGTGAACGGCCCGAGATGCAGTCGGGCGAGCCGCACCGGAAGAGGCGATCGGCGGACGATCACGCGCGCCCCGCGTGGAAGATCCCAGGTGCGGCGTCCGTCGCACCACAGAACCCCGGTTCCCTGGGTGCGGTCGAGTACCTCGACCGCGAAGACCGAGTCGGGGCCGACCACGAGCGGGCGTGCGAACAGCGCGTGCGCGCTCAGCGGGACGAGGAGCATGACCTCGAGGCTCGGCCACACGATGGGACCACCACCCGAGAACGAGTATGCGGTGGACCCGGTCGGCGTCGACATGACCAGACCGTCGCAGCCGAAGGAGGAGAGCGGCCTGCCATCGACCTCGATGACGACCTCGAGCATCCGCTCGCGGCTCGCCTTCTCCACGGTCGCCTCGTTGAGGGCCCAGGTCTCGTAGACGACCTCGGTGCCGACTTTCACCCGAACGGAGAGCGTCATGCGCTCCTCGACCTGGTAGTCACGCTCGAGCGCCCGGCGAATGCTCTCGGCGAGGCTCTCCCGCTCCGCCTCCGCGAGGAATCCGACGTGGCCGAGATTGATGCCGAGCAACGGTGCGGGTGAGTCCCTTGCCAGCTCGGCGGCGCGGAGAATCGTTCCGTCCCCACCGAGCACGATCACGAGCTCGAGGTCGGAGAGATCCACCCCGGAGCCCAGGGCCTCGACCGCCAGGCTCGGATCGTGCGCGAGAACGTCGGCGCACTCCTCGAGTGGAAGCACCGGGAGGACGCCTCCCGCGATCAGCATGCGGCAGACCTCCGCCGCAGCCTCGAGAGTCTCCGTACGGCCGGTGTGCGACACCACAAGGATGTGTCGAGTTGGCACCGTTTCGCTCCTCGCGAGTTGTCGAACGGAAATCGTCGGGGTCAGGTCTGCCGCGTGATTGTGGAGACCTGCTCAGACCATTCTGTCGGATTGACCCCCGTCGTGGTGTTCAACCAGACCAGATACTCGTGGTTTCCCGCCGTGCCGGCGATGGGGGAGGATATGAGTCCCGCGGTCAGCAGTCCCAGGTCCCACGCGGACCACAGCACGCCGTTGACGGCGTCCTCGCGCAGAGCGGGGTCGCGCACGAGGCCCTCCCGGATGCCGCCGCGGCCGACCTCGAACTGCGGTTTGATCAGGAGCACGAAGTCGGCATCCCCTCCCACAGTCTCGAGCAGCGCGGGCAGCACCAGGCCGAGCGAGATGAAGGAGAGGTCGGCGACGACGAGGTCCGGCACCTCGGACTCCCCCGTCACCCTGGCCAATTCGTCCCTGGTCAGGTATCGCGCGTTCACGCCCTCGAGGACGGTGACCCGATCGTCGTCGCGGATCCGGGCGTCCAGCTGGTCATGCCCGACATCGAGGGCGATCACCCGGCGGACACCTCGCTCCAGAAGCACCTGGGTGAACCCGCCGGTCGACGCGCCGACGTCGAGCGCAGTGCGTCCGCCGACCTCGATCGGGAACGCGTCGAGCGCCGCCTTGAGCTTGTGCGCCGCCCGGCTCACGTAGTCATCGGATGCCGTGACGGCCAGCTCCTGCGCGTCCACCACGCGTGCCGATGCCTTGAGCACCGCTCTGCCGTCTACCGTGACAAGCCCGTCGGCGATGAGCCGTGCCGCCTGCGTCCTGGAGCGCACAAGGCCACGCGCCGTGAGCGCGGCGTCCAGGCGCAGGCCGTCTCCGGAGGAATCAGTCACGCGCTCTGGGGGTGTCGGCGCCTTCGAGGGCCTGGCGAAGCTCATCGTGAAGCTGCACGAACGCCACGGCCCTCTGGTCGAGAGGCTGGCCCTCGATCACTCTGAGGCGCGACAGCAGGGCATCGGACTCTGCGGTGTCACCGGAATCGCTCATGCAATCGAGCGTACCCGCCAGCGCTCAGGCCCTCGCGTCACGACCCCTGCGAGTTCCCGCCAGGAGGAGAAGAGAACCGAGCAGCAGCGAACTATTCGTACAGCTCCGGCGGGACTTCGAGGCCGTAGATCGCGAGCCCGCTCCCCCAGATCGCCGCGGCACCGGCCCGCAGGAGGTCGATGCGCCGGTCCCCCGGTTCGACGATCGACACCACATTCGCGGCCATCGCCACGACCGCGGTGCCGCAGCGGATCGTGCGAACCCCTGCGGCATCCGTCGCCTCGCTCACCTCCGGGTAGGGCTCGTGCAGCTGGCGCAGGTCGTCGAGCAGATACCGCGGCCTGGAGAACGCGTCGGCGGCGAGAACCTGCTTCGCCTTGTCGACACCGGTGAGCACGAGCACGGAATCGATTCCGGCGCGGTTCGCTCCGAGGATGTCGGTGTCGAGGCGATCGCCGAGGAACAGGGGCCTCTCCCCGCCGAACCGCGCAACGGCTTCCTCGAAGATCGCCACCTCCGGCTTGCCTGCCACGACCGGAAGGCGCCCGACGGCACTGTGCACCGCCGACACCAGGGTTCCGTTCCCGGGAGCGATCCCGCGGGCAGTCGGTAGAGTCCAGTCGGTGTTCGTCGCCACCCAGGGCAACTCCGCCCCGACCCCCTGCAACGCGTACGCCGCCTCCGCGAGCTCGGCCCAGCCGAGCTCCTGGGCGAAGCCCTGAATGACGGCGGCTGGTCGGTCGTCCGCGGATGCGGTCACCCGGAACCCGGCGCCCTCGAGCTCGGAGTGCAACCCTTCCCCACCGACCGCGAGCACCACCGATCCGGGCGGGACTAGACCAGAGAGAAGACGGACGGCCGCCTGGGGCGATGTGACGACGTCATCGGGACTCACCTCGAGGCCGAGACCGCGCAGCTGCTCGGCGACCGAGGCCGGAGTTCTTGACGCGTTGTTCGTGATGTACCCGACCCTGCAGTTCTCCGACGCGAGATTGATGCTCTCGACGGCATGCGGGATCGCCACGGCGCCACGGTAGACAACGCCGTCGAGGTCGGCCATGAGCAGGTCGACGCCCTCGAGAGGCGTGCGCTCAGCCAATCGGCTCTCCCGCCGGCCCACCGGTTTCGTACTCGGGCCCGTCGGGTTGAACGGGCTCTTCGGATTCGAACGACTCCTCGACGTCCTCCTCAAAAACCTCAACCGTTGCCTCCTCATCGTCTTCGGCATCACCTGACTCGAGCGCCGCGGCTGCCCGGTCGGAGCGGGCGAACCACTCCTCCGCCTCCGCTGTGCGCCCGAGGTCCTCGAGCACCGCCGCATAGGCGTCGAACAGCGCGGGACTCCATGAGAACGCGGTGTCAGGATCGAGCGCGGGGATCTGAAGCTCGACGAGCGCAGCCTCCGTCTGTCCGAGGTCGAGGCGCGCTCCGGACATGGCGATCGCCAGTTCGACCTGCACGTCGACGGGCAGGCTCGAGCGTGGAACGGAGCGGCCAAGTTCGAGCGCCTTCTCCGGTCGTCCGAGGCCGCGCTCGCTGTCGACCATCATCGGCAGCTGGTCATCCTTGCCGGAAATTCGGCGGTAGGTGCGGAGCTCGCGAAGGGCGAGCGCGTAGTCCCCGATGGAGTATGCGGTGATGGCCAGGGTCTCCCGCACGACCGCGATCCGGCCGGCACGGCGTGCCGCGGAGATCGCGTGCTCGTGGGCGAGCTTCGGATCGTCGGCGATCAGGCGCGCGGCCATCACGAGATGCCTGGCCACGCCCTCCGCGTTGTCCTTGCTGAGCGTCTTCAGCTGGGCGCGGGCCACGCGATCGAGATCCTTCGCATCGACGTCGTCGGGGATGACAGGGTCGTCATGACGATTGCGCACCGCGCGAAGGCCGAAGGGGTCGCGATCCTCCGGGGTTTCGCGCTCGCGCGCGTTGACGTCGCCGCGGGCCGGCTTGCCATCCCTGGTCCACAGCCGCTTCTCGCCCTGAGCCGGACGTCCCGGTCGATCGCCGCTGCGCTGCGGACGATCTGGCCTGTCGCCGCCCCTCTGAGGACGCCCCGAACGAGGATGCTCCGAACGCGGGTGGTCGGAACGAGGGTGCTCAGAGCGTGGGTGCTCGGAACGAGGGTGATCCGCACGAGGGTGCTCCGAACGAGGACGCTCGGGGCGATCCTCTCGTTTCTTCCAGTCGGGCTTGTCGCCGTCGCGTTTCTTCCAGGCCGGTTGATCACCGTCAGTGGTGCGCGGCCGCGGTGAGCGTTCGCCCTCCCGGTGCGGCCGATCCGGACGCTCCCCATCGCGCTGGGGACGCCCGCCGGCTGCCGGTCGACCCTTCGCCGGACGCGCAGAACCAGGGCGACCTCCCTTCGGCGGTCCGCCTGGGCGCTTCGGACGATCCGGCACTTCTGCCACTTCGACTCTTTTCGCTTGTAGGTCTCGACAAGCCTTGCATTGAGCCTGTCGGAATATCGACCCGGAAAACAACGGGGTTAACGCAAAATGGCCACCCGGATGGGTGGCCATTTCACAAAGAAGTCCGGCGGTGTCCTACTCTCCCACAAGGTCCCCCTTGCAGTACCATCGGCGCAGAGAGTCTTAGCTTCCGGGTTCGGAATGTAACCGGGCGTTTCCCTCTCGCTATGGCCGCCGAAACACTATTGATTTATGTATCAGTTCATAGCCAGAGCCTTTCGGCTCTGGGATGATTCCCGACCGTAAATCGGGAACCACAAAGTGGACGCGAACAGCTCTCATTTATCCTGCCGAACTGTAAACAGCGCAGCGGATGGAGTGTTATCAAGTTATCGGCTTATTAGTACAGGTCAGCTTCACGAGTCGTTAGTCCTCGCTTCCACATCCTGCCTATCAACCCAGTAGTCTAGCTGGGAGCCTCTCCCCCGAAGGGATGGAAATCTCATCTTGAAGCTGGCTTCCCGCTTAGATGCTTTCAGCGGTTATCCTCTCCGAACGTAGCTAATCAGCGGTGCTCCTGGCGGAACAACTGACACACCAGAGGTTCGTCCATCCCGGTCCTCTCGTACTAGGGATAGATCTTCTCAAATTTCCTGCGCGCGCAGAGGATAGGGACCGAACTGTCTCACGA
>DATCXP010000091.1:0-23512 GCA_036565765.1 Terrimesophilobacter sp. | reverse complement strand
CCGCCGCCGTAGAGGCGGTCGGTGACCGAGCGCAGCGCATCCTCGTTCTCCGGGATGTCGGTGTCGAGCAGCAGCAGGGTGACCCGCCCTACCGCGACCTGCCAGACGCGTGCGTATAGGGCGCGGTCATCCGGAAGCGCGAGAACGACCTGGGCGGCCGTGCCGTCCGGATGCCGCAGAACCGTCAGGGGGAGCCCGTCGGGATCGAGAACGGGGTAGGACTCCTGCTGCCAGCCGTCAGTCGAGATCGCCTGATCGAAATAGCCTGATCGGTAGAACAGCCCGGCGGCGATGATCGGAACGCCGAGATCGGATGCGCTCTTGAGGTGGTCGCCGGCGAGGATGCCGAGACCCCCGGAGTACTGCGGAAGGGCTGCGGCGATGCCGAATTCCGGGGAGAAGTAGGCGATCGACTTCGGGGCTTCCCCGTCGAGCGTCTGGTACCAGCGCGGCTGTTCGAGATAGTGGTGCAGGTCGGAGCGCAGGGCGTTCGCTCGCGCGACGAACGCCTCGTCGTTGGTGAGCTCCTCGATCCGAGCGGTGTCGAGCGTGCCGAGCAGAGCGATCGGATCGTGCCCCGTCTCCTCCCACGCCTCGGGCGAGAGCTGTTCGAACAGTTCCCGGGTCGGGAGGTGCCACGACCACCGCAGGTTGGTGGCGAGTTCATCCAGCGCGCCGAGCGACTCTGGCAGCACCGGCTGAACGGTAAAACGTCGTATGGCTTTCACGAGAATCAAGCCTAGGCGAGTCGCCCGACTCCGACGATGGCGCGCTTCGTCGCCGTGCTACCTGACGTCGGTGGATGCCATGATCGCCGCCGCGCGGGAACGGCGGCGCTTGATCGCTTCGGCGATGCCGCTTGCGGCCATGTAGCCCGCGTAGAGGAAGAGCGCTCCGGCGATGACAGGAATGAGCCAGGCGCGGCTCTCGCCGTTGACGACCGTGTTGACCCAGCCGAGGTACGGGATGCTGTACCAGACCTTGCCGCGCACCTGCACGGGCAGCACCGGATTCTCATCCGCGGCGCTGTTGGCATCCCCCTGGGTGGTGAAGGTCCTGCTGCCATCCGAGCCGGACGTCACCGCGATGATGCGGTGGGTGACCACGGCAGGTTTTCCCGACTCGATCTGATAGGTGATCGGGTCGCCGATTCGCAGGTTGGTCGGGTCGACCGGTTGGACGATGATGAGCGTGCCGGGAGGATAGGTCGGCGTCATCGAGCCGGTGAGAATGGTCATCGGCACCGATCCGGTCGCGGCGGGCAGCACTATGGCCATCACGGCGATCAGTGCCACCAGTGCGAGCATTCCCGCACTGACACCCACCCCCAGGTAGCGCCAGATCCCTTGCGGCTTCTCCGCCTTCTTCAACCGAGCCATCGCGCTTCCTCCTGCCGACGCCGCCTGGCGGCGACCAGCAGGAACAGCCCCGCTCCCAACGCGCCGGCACCGGCAACAAGGAGAGGATAGGGGAATTCCGATCCGGTCATCGCCACGACGACCGGTGGGCCGGAAACCGGGATCGCCGTGCTCGGTCCCCCACAGGAGGTGGGCGGAAGCGAGCCCAGTGCCGCGTCGCTGAGGCCGGCGCGCACGGAGAACAAGGACCTGGCATTCTGACCGTCGGTGTAGTCGAGGTCTCCGAGGGTCAGCGTCGCGGTCACCCGCACTGTGCCACCGGATTCGAGGCGATCACCCTCCGCGACCACCCAGCACGGTGACGCCAGGCTGAGGCGGGCCGGTGCGCCCGCGATGGCCTCGGTGTCGACTTTCAGGCTGAGCGCGTCCGCCAAGGCCGGATTGGAGGTCGCGACATCGGACATGACCAGGCGGAGATAGCCGGCGGAACTCGCTGCGTTGCGGATCCAGAACGTTATCGTCTGGCTGTCTCCCGGCACGAGCACGGCGACATCCTTGAACAGCGAGCCAGGAAACACCGCCGAGTAGTGAGCGCCGTCGGTGCTGAACTCCAGTGCGCTCCCCACGGCATGCGCCGGCGCGGCTCCCAGGGAGACCGCGGCCACCAGCGCGATGCCGACCACGGACGCTATCCGCATTCCAGGCCCCCGCTGTTTCGCACAGTGATCGCCGAGGTCGCGACGACGTCACCGCTGGCATCCAGGATCCGCACGGCGTAAGTGCCGGGCGTCCAGCCGATGATGGGGTCGATATAAGGCTGCAGCCCCTCGATGCTGATCGAGGCCGACGTTGCGTCGCTGGCACCGATCGTCTGCCAGGCGAGCGCAGACTTGGCCGCCTGGGCGGTGTAGACGCCTGCGACACCCCCGCTCCAGGTGTAGGTCACTCGACCCTTCGAACCGGTGTTCCCGTTGTTCGTGCACACCGGACTGATCGTGAACGTGACAGGGGCAAGAGTGAAGTGCTGAGCCGCAGAGCCGGCGCACGGCGACTGGACCACGGCGGCACCGCTGGTCGAGAGGCAGAGGCCGCTGTTCTGGTTCACCAACTGATAGACACCGGCGGCGACCTGCTGCAGCTGCCAGGCCTGATTCGCCGTCCCCGTCGCGGCTTGCATCGTGACCGGTGACCCGGCTCCCGCTCCCCCGCCGTCCCAGCGCACCAGGAGATTGGACTTCGGCATCACCGTGAGGTATCCGTTGGCATCCGCGCCGCTCAGCGTGAACGCCTGGCCG
Organism: Terrimesophilobacter sp.; assembly: GCA_036565765.1. GTDB lineage: Bacteria > Actinomycetota > Actinomycetes > Actinomycetales > Microbacteriaceae > Terrimesophilobacter. The sequence goes on along the minus strand of DATCXP010000091.1, from coordinate 20,859 downwards.
GGCGCGACCCGGCAGGTCGATGGCGACAGGGTCGCTCCGACGCCACCGGAGGCCGATACTTCGAGGCACAGGCCTGTTGCCGCGGTGATGCTGTACCACGACGTCGAGGTCGGCATCGCCGGCGGAAAGATGTACTGGGTGCTCTGAGTGGTCGCCGCGGTTGTGACGGCCGTCCAGGCTCCCGGTTTCAGTGTCACCGTGACCGTGGGTTGGATGGCCAGTGTGCCGGAGGCGGAGGCGAGCTCGGTGCGCTCGTCGTTCGTGGTACGGACGCACCAGGTCGTCGACTGCCCCGGCGTGAGCGTGGTGCCGAGCGCCGCGAAGCTCGCCCAGGTTCCCGAACCGACGGTCCCGGTCGGCGTCGCGGTGTCGGTGCAGCTGGATGCGGTCGTCGGCCCCCACACGGTGACGTCAAGGCCGGCAGCCAGCTGGGTCGAGCCGCCGGCGACGATGCCAAGACCGATGGTGACCGGCTGTGGTGTCGTGCTGGGCGAGACGGTGGTGTTGGTGAGTGTGATGTTGCCGGTGCGGATGCGGGTGTCGTTGACGAAGGTGTTCTGCATCGAGGCGACATTGCCCAGTGCGATGCTGATCGACCCGGCTTTCGCCGTCGACGAGAGCGAGGCCTGTGCGCTCCAGTACGCGTACGCGGCCCCGGAGCTCGCGAGGATGAGGAACGTCACGATCGTCGCGACAAGTCCGGTGCGCGGGATCCGCCACCTGCGGTTACCGCGTCGGCCGGGGCTCATGGGTGCACCTGGTCGGCGGTGAACGTCATCGTGAAGGGCGCCGACTGGCCCTGCGTCGCGCTCGGCGAGAGCGAGACCTGGATGCAGACGGTCACGGTCGCGCCGCCGGCGAGCGTTCCGGACAGGACCGTCGGTGTTGCGGTGGAGCTCGGCCCTGCAATGGTTCCGCTGCAGGCCCCGGAGCGGGCCCTGACCTCGATCGCACCGGATGGGGCACTCGTGCTCACGGTCAGGGCAGCCGGGGTCGTGCCGGTGTTCTTCACGCTGACCTGCTGGGAGGCGATATCGCCCGGCATGAGCGCCGACCATGCCGTGCCGCTCAGCGCGTAGCTCGCTGCGTCGTTGACGGTGATCCCGAGCGTTCCTGCCGTGATGGTGCCCGCGGCGATGGTGTCTGAGCCGTTCCAGATGGCGAAGCTTCCGCCGGCGCTGGAGATGCCGAGAACCGCCGCAGTGCCGATCATTGCCGTGGAGAGGAGAATCCCCTTGATGCTCGGAAGCGCGAGGCGACGTCGTGACCGGCTGGTGCGGGTGCTGTCGTGCTGTGCTGTTGTCATGGGGTCACCTCCTCGGCGGGCTCGGCGCTGACGTTGCACATCGGCTGTGGCGGCTGCGCCGCGTTGCGCAGCGCAGCCACCACGGGATCCGGGTTACGGGATCTGCGTGAGCTTGACCTTGAGGTCGCCCAGCTGCAGGGTTCCGCCCTGACCCTCGTTGCCCACGGTGTCTCCGACGGTGGACGGGAAGACCACGACGACCTTCACGCTGGTGATGGTCGCCGCCTCAACGCCGGTCATGTTGGAGAGAGAGAACGTCACGGGAACCAGGCCGGCGTAGGCGGTGACCGCCAGCGGTGTTGTGACCAGGTCCTTCAGCGTTCCCAGCAGGTCGGACTCGTCGATCTCGAGCTTGGCCTTCAGGTGATCGCCCGTAGCGGAGATGGTGACCGGCTGGGTCACCGTGACCGAGTCACCGGGAACGATGAGCGCGACCGGGCCTCCGCCGGATGTGTACGTGGTCGTGGCTCCGGGATCCGAAGTGATCGTGAGCGTGCCGGCCGTGATGGTCGTACCGCCGACGGTCGCAGTGCTGTTCCAGTAGGCGAGTGAACCGGCGCCGCCAAGAAGCAGGGCGATGCCGGCGGCGCCGGCAATGGCCGACTTGGTGAGCTTGTTCATAATGTGTCCTGTTCGGGTCAGGACCCGTGCACAGAGCATCCACGAGGTGGTGCATCCACGAGGTGGAAGCCCGCGTTCGGGTCGCGGGTCGTGCGGTGTACGAGGCGGCCGGGTAGCCGTCCCCATCGTGGGCCGACAGGGTAGTCGTCCCGGGTCATTCAAGGAATGGAGTTCGAGCGATAGTGCTAAAGCTCTTGTCCAGGTAAATCCCCCAGGTAGACACTCTACGTGTCGGCATAATGGAGGACAAGACTTGTACCCCACCCAATAGGGGTGGCACCTTATCGGGGGCGGATCGGAGCCGAGATTTCCAGGATGTGCGGGAGTTTCCCGTCGCGGTTCGCTACGGTCGGAGAGTGACATCCGTCTACGAACCGAAGGTCGGCCGGATTCCGATCCGCCTGAACTCCCCGCGCCAGCCCGGCGACCTGTGGCCGGCAAAGGCCTACGTCGGCGAGGTCGTCCCGTTCCGGGCGACCCTGTTCAAGGACGGCCACGACGAGCTCGGGGCCGAACTCCTGCTCACCGACCCCGCCGGAGTGCAGACGGCCCACCGGATGCAGCTGATCGAGAAGGGCACCGACCTCTGGCAGGCGCCCGTCCGGCTCGAAGCCCAGGGGCTGTGGCAATTCAGCGTGAGGGCGTGGACGGACGACTGGGCGACCTGGCTGCACGCGGCGCAGCTCAAGGTTCCCGCCGGCGTCGACGTGCAGCTCACGCTCGCCACGGGTGCGCTTCTCCTGCATCGTTCCGCGACGGCCGCTCAGAAGAACACCGTGCTGGCCGCGGCATTCGCCGTGCTCTCGGACACGAGCCTGCCCCCAGCCGCCCGGCTCGCGGCGGCGAGCGAGCCGAAGCTCCGTGAGGAGCTCGAGGCCAGACCACTCGTCTCGCAGGAGACCCTGAGCCTGCCCCTCCCCCTTCGCGTCGAGCGCCAGCGCGCCGGCGTCGGCAGCTGGTACGAGTTCTTCCCCCGGTCAGAGGGCGCCAAGCAGAACAAGGACGGCAGCTGGAAGAGCGGGACCTTCCTTACCGCCGCCCGGCGCCTTCCCGCGATCGCCCGGCTCGGATTCGACGTGGTCTACCTGCCGCCCATCCACCCGATCGGCACGAGCTACCGCAAGGGTCCGAACAATTCCCTCGACGCCGGCCCGAACGACCCCGGCTCCCCCTGGGCGATCGGCTCGAAGGATGGCGGCCACGACGCCATCCACCCGGAGCTGGGCACCGAGCAGGACTTCACCGACTTCGTGGGCGTAGCGAAGGCGAACAACCTGGAGATCGCGCTCGACCTCGCCCTGCAGTGCTCTCCTGACCACCCCTGGGTCACGGAGCATCCCGAATGGTTCACCACGCTCATCGACGGGAGCATCGCCTACGCGGAGAACCCGCCGAAGAAGTACCAGGACATCTATCCGCTCAACTTCGACAACGACCCCGTCGGTCTGCGCGAGGAGGTCCTGCGCGTCGTGCGCCACTGGATCGGTCTCGGCGTGAGGATCTTCCGGGTCGACAACCCGCATACGAAGCCGCTGCGATTCTGGGAGTGGCTGCTCCACGAGGTTGCGAGCGAGCACCCGGATGTCGTGTTCCTCGCCGAGGCGTTCACGCGTCCCGCCATGCTGCACGCGCTCGCACAGGTCGGATTCCAGCAGTCGTACACCTACTTCACCTGGCGCAACACGAAGGACGAGCTCGCCGACTACCTCGCCGAGCTCTCGCAGGATTCGAGCGACTACCTGCGACCGAACCTGTTCGTGAACACGCCGGACATCCTCACCGAGTACCTGCAGTTCGGCGGGATTCCCGCCTACAAGGTGCGCGCGGCGATCGCGGCCACGGCCTCGCCGACCTGGGGAGTGTACTCGGGCTACGAGCTCATCGAGAACGTGGCCAGGCCAGGCTCCGAGGAGAATATCGACAACGAGAAGTACCAATACCGGCCCAGGGACTGGGCCAGGGCGGAGCGGGAGGGCGGTTCGATCGCCCCCTACCTCGGCCGGCTCAACCGCATCCGCTCGGAGCATCCAGCGCTCCGCCAGCTGAGGAATCTCGAAGTCCATGCCAGCGACGACGAGGCGATCCTGGTCTACAGCAAGTACCTGGCCGGCCGTTTCACGCGCAGCGGGAAGAGCGACGCCATCATCGTCGTGGCCAACGTCGACCCATACGCTGTGCGGGAGACCACTGTGCATCTCGACCTGGCGAAGTTCGGACTGGGATCGGAGGCCGAGTTCGAGGTCACCGACCTCATCACGAAGCAGAGATTCGCCTGGACCTCCGACAACTACGTGAGGCTCGACGCCTTCGTCGAACCCGTGCACATTCTGCGGGTCGAGTTCCCTAAGGGCCACTGATGAGGTGCCGGGGATGACGAGGGCGGCGGCGTTGCCGACACCTCCGCCCTCGGTGCTCTCCGCCGTCGCGAACGGCTCCCACCCGCAGCCGCACTCCGTCCTCGGGCAGCACCCGCTGGAGGGCGGAGGCTGGGTCATCAGGGCCAGGCGACCGCTCGCGAAGACCGTGACCGCCATCCGGAGCAACGGGACCAGGATCGCGCTCAGGCACGTCGGGGGCGGGATCTGGCAGGGCAGGGCGGCCGGCCATGGCCGGTCATACAGGCTCGAGACGAGCTATGAGGATGGCCCGGGCTGGGTCGCCGACGACCCGTACCGCTTCGTGCCCTCCGTCGGAGAGGTCGACCTCTACCTGTTCGGTGAAGGCCGCCACGAGCAGTTGTGGCACGTGCTCGGTGCCCACTGCCGGCCGCACGAGGGCATCGACGGGACGTCGTTCTCGGTGTGGGCGCCCCACGCCGGGGCGGCACGCGTCGTCGGCGACTTCAACGGCTGGGACGGCTCGGGGCACGCCATGCGCCGCCTCGACGGCAACGGGGTGTGGGAACTGTTCATCCCGGGCGTCGAACCGGGTGCCGCGTACAAGTTCGAGTTGCTCACGCCGGCCGGAGCGTGGGTGCAACGGGCGGATCCGATGGCCAGGTACACGGAGGTTCCGCCGGCGACCGCCTCGAAGGTCGGAAGGACTCAGTACGAGTGGGCGGATGCCGCCTGGCTCGCCGAGCGGAGGAACACCAACCCGCTCGTGCGACCGCTGAGCGTCTACGAGGTGCATCTCGGGTCGTGGCGGCCCGGCCTCGGCTACCGCGAGCTCGCGACCGAGCTCGTGGAGTACGTTGCGGCTCTCGGCTACACGCACGTCGAGTTCATGCCCCTCGCCGAGCACCCCTATGGCGGCTCCTGGGGCTATCAGGTGACCGGATATTACGCCCCGACGAGCCGGTTCGGGCATCCCGACGACCTGCGCCACCTCATCGACAGCTTCCACCAGGCCGGCATCGGGGTGATCATGGACTGGGTTCCCGCCCACTTCCCGAAGGACGAGTGGGCGCTCGCGCGCTTCGACGGCGAAGCGCTCTACGAGCACGGCGATCCGCAGCTCGGCGAACATCCGGACTGGGGAACCCTCGTGTTCGACTTCGGGCGTTCCCAGGTGCGCAACTTCCTGGTCGCGAACGCGCTGTACTGGATCGAGGAGTTCCACATCGACGGCCTGCGCGTGGATGCGGTGGCCTCGATGCTCTATCTCGATTACTCGCGCGAGCCCGGCGAGTGGACGCCGAACCGGTACGGGGGGCGGGAGAACCTCGAGGCGATCGCGCTGCTGCAGGAGGTCAACGCGACCGCGTACAAGCGCAATCCTGGCATCGTCATGATCGCCGAGGAGTCGACCGCGTTCCCCGGTGTGACCGCGCCGACGGATGCCGGCGGGCTCGGCTTCGGCCTCAAATGGAACATGGGCTGGATGCACGACACCCTCCAGTACATGGCCGTCGACCCCCTGTACCGATCGCATCATCACGACGAGTTGACGTTCAGTTTCGTCTACGCCTTCAGCGAGAACTTCCTGCTGCCGATCAGCCACGACGAGGTCGTGCACGGCAAAGGATCCCTCCTGCACAGGATGCCGGGAGACCAGTGGCAGAAGCTCGCGAACCTCCGCGCCTACCTCGCGTTCATGTGGTCGCATCCCGGCAAGCAGCTCCTGTTCATGGGGCAGGAGTTCGGGCAGCCCTCGGAGTGGAGCGAGGAGCGCGGTCTCGACTGGTGGATTCTCGACCAGCCGGTCCACCGGGGATTGCAGTCCTTCGTGACGCAGCTCAACCGGGTCTACCGCTCAGAGCCCGCCCTGTGGCAGCAGGATCACGTCGTGGCCGGCTTCGAGTGGCTGAGCGCCGGCGACGCCGTCAACAACGTCGTGTCCTTCCTGCGCTGGTCTGCGGAGGGGGAGGTGATCGCCGTCCTGCTGAACTTCTCCGGGAACCCGGTCGGCCCCTACCGCGTCGGCCTGCCGTTCCCGGGCGCGTGGGAGGAGCTCCTGAACACGGACGCCGTCGAGTTCGGCGGGTCCGGCGTCGGAAACCTCGGTGCCGTTCTCGCGCACCCGGAACCGTACGCGGGCAGTCCGGCCTCCGCGGAGGTCACCCTGCCGCCGCTCGCGGGGCTCTGGCTGAAGCGCCGCCTAGCGCAGCAGTCCCGTTCCGTTCCCTGAGGTGCGAGCGCAGCGAGCCTCGAAGGGGACACTTCCCGATGCCCCCTTCGAGACGCGGCCTCATCCTTCGGCCGCTCCTCAGGGAGCGGCTGGTTAGTAGAGCAGTGCGGTGAGGCGACGCCGGGCGGCTGCGACCCTGGGCTCCTCCGCCCCGGCGATCTCGAAGTAGGAGAGCAACCGGGTGCGCACGGCATTCTTGCCCGCGGGGTCGAGAGTGGAGAACAGGCTCAGCAGTCTGTCGAACGCATCATCGAGGTGGCCGCCCGAGACATCGAGGTCGGCGACCGCGAGCTGGGCGTCGACGTCCGAAGGCGCCGCGGCAGCGGCCGCGCGCACCTCGGTGGCGCTCAGCCCGTCGAGGCGATGCAGGAGGGAGACCTGCGCGAGACCCGCGATCGCGAGCTGGTCACGGGGGTTCTGGGCGATGGCGGTCTCGTACTCCAGGATCGCGGCCGGGTAGTCACCGCGATCGATCGCGTCGTAGGCCTCCTGGTGATGCGGGGGCAGCGGTTCCTCTGCCGGCTCGGCCGTTTCGGCATCCGGGTCGCCGCCCTCGACGGTCGCCGTGCCGGTGACGCCGTTCTGTGCGGCCAGCGTCGCCAACTGGTCGAAGACCGTGCGTGCCTCCCCCTCCCCAAGCTCCCCTTCGTAGAGGGCGATCGGGCGCCCGCCGATCACCGCGGCGACGGTAGGGGCGGCGACGGCCTGGAACGCCTGCGTCAACTGCGGGTTGAGCCGCGCATTCACGGTCGCGAGGAGAAAACGGCCAGCGTATCCCGTGACGACGCGTTCCAGCACCGCAGAAGGGGTTCCGGCGTGGAGCTCGACGACGACCGGCACCGACCTGGAGAGCTCGAGGATGCTGCCGAAGTTCGCATCAGACCCCTCGATGACGAGGGCGGGCACGGAGATCGCGGCACCCGGTTCCGCGGGAGCGCCCGGCTGGGGCCTCAGGAGCGGTGAGAGGTCGATCGCACCACGGAGATTCGCGGTGGGAGGAAGATCCGGCATCACAATCCCTTCGCGGCGATGAGGGCGGAGGCCCAGCCGATCAGAATGACTTTTTGATCGGCGCTCGTCACACTCGGCACATAGAACAACAACTGGTCTCCATAGGTTGCAACGGTTCCCTTGGTCGTCGAGCTCACGCCGGAGAGCGACTTCACCGCGCCCTCGGCATTGATGACCGCACCCGGCTCGACCGGCTTGACCGTCTCGATCTCGGTGAGATACACCGCGACGATCGCTCCATTGTCTATCGACGCCATCGGGATCGTGTCGCCGTCTCCGAGCGCGCTCGCGAACGTCATCGACGCGATCTTGGGAAGGCTCTTCTTGCGCTTCGCCTTCGACTCGAACCCGATCGACTTCTGGAGCGAGTCGTTCTCGAGGTCGAACTTGTCCGCGAACTCGCTCTCCGGGCCCTTCAGCAGGATGTCACCGTATTCCAGGGCGAGCTGGTCGGGCGACAGCGCGAGAATCTTGACATCCGGCTGGAGGCGCTGGGTTCCGACCTCCGCCGCGGCCATCTTCGGCATGGGGGCGTTCGCCTCGAGACCGACCGCGTAGACGACCTTGTAGTTGTCCCGCGGAGACTCCTGCACGAGCATGAGGGCGGTGGGGGCGACCGTGTCGGCCTTGGGATCCCTGATGACCGTGAACACCGTCCTTGGCCACTTGTCGTTCTGTTGCGGAAGAGTCACCTCAACCGGCCCCGCCGGGATCGCCTGCGGCGCGGGATAGCTCTTGTCGACCTTGCGGATCGCGTAGTTCGCCTCCCGCAGCTTCAGAGCGGGGCCCGCGAAACGGGTCTTGATGAGCTCGGCGTTCCGATCGGCATCCGCCTTCTGGGTGACCAGGGCGATCTTCGAGATGATCCCCTCCAGCTGCGACACGGTCACCACCGGTGGCTTCTCGCTCGATGGCGGCCCCGGGACCTCCGAGGCCGTCGGCGATGGCGTCGTCACCGGGCTGCCGCCGAGGAACTCCGGCCAGGACTCCGCCGAGCACCCGGACAGTGTGAGCGCCCCGACCAGCACGACGGGCACGATCGCCGTCATCCTCTTGATCGAGCGCCGACCCTTCTTCGCGGTGATGGCTTTCTGCTTCGCCGCCTTGTAACGGAGGCGCTTGGGTGGTTTCGGCATCTTCGGCGGCTTCCTGCGCGGCCCGCGAGCCTTGCGGAGGTGGGAGAGTGCCCACAGGTAGAGGCCGAGACCGGCCAGGAGGAGGAGCACTCCGCCGACGATCAGCGGCCCGGACCACGGTGTGCGGTTGTCGACCGGCCAGGTGATGGAGACGTGGCCGGGTGCCGGCTCGACACCGTCGGAGAGGATCACGACGGACACGTTCGATGGGACATTCACGATGAAGGTGAGTTCCTTCTCGCGGGAGTATTCGGCGAGCCACAGGTCGGAGCCATGGGGATCGGGAACCTCGACTTCTGTTCCGCTCACGACCTTGTTCGTCAGCGCGGAGTCCTCCTGGTCGAGTCCGAGCTTGTTGTAGCCGGCGTCGCCGATCCAGGCGAGGATGTCGCTGGTCTTCCCGTAGGCGGCGAAGATCGTGTCCGCCCCGGAGATCTCGATCTTCTGGCGGCCGTCGACGGCGTTCAGCACCTTGCCGTCGATCACGGTGGCGGTCGCGCTCGTCGACAGTTCAGCGGTCGCCGCAACGTGATCCGGCTCGGCCAGGAAGGTCCGCTGGGCGATGCCGTAGCTGATCATCAGGAACGCAATCACGAAGCTGACGATGGCCACAATGAACCGCAAAAAGAACTCCTCTCGTGCCGCCGGATCCGACAGGGCCGGTCGGCCCCCGAAACAGGAACCTCACACCGATGGCGAGGCACCGTGGGGCTCCGCCGTTGCGACAGAAGCTTGGGCAGCAGGCAAAGACATTCCAGAATAGCGCAATGAGTCTGAGAGGTACCCCATCGTTGGCTGCATGCCCAACGACAGCCCTGCCTCCACGCCCCCGGCAGCAACGCTAAACTCGTCAGAGATTCGGCCCAGACCTGCGACCGCGGCCGATTATTCACAGGGAGACACCGTGGCAACCGACGACGAAAGCTTCTCGACCGCAATGCGCGGCTACAACCGCGAGGAGGTCGACAACGCAATCCAGGATCTCCGCCGGGAGCTGATCAAGGCGAACAGCGACAAGGTGGAGAACGCCAAGGAGGTCAAGCGACTCAGTGCGACCGTCGCCGATCTGCAGGCGGAGCTCGACGAGACCGGCAGCCCGACTTACAGCGGGCTGGGAACGAAGCTCGAGAATGTGCTCAGGGTCGCCGAGGAGCAGTCAACGCGGCTCATCAGCCAGGCGGATATCGACGCCGAGAAACTCAGAAACGGCGTTCAGGCGGAGGTCAACGCGCTGCGCGTCGACGCGATGGAATCCGCCGAGCGCATCATCGCGGAAGCCACCGCCAAGGCGAACGGCCTCGTGGACGCCGCGAAGACCGAGGTCGCCGAACTCCTCGAGCGCGCGAAGGCGGATGCCGACACGGTTCAGCAGGATGCCGTGCGGGAAGCCGCAGCCATCCGCGGAGCCGTCGCGACAGAGGCTGCCGAGGCCAGGGCGACAGCGAAGCGGGAAGCCGCCGCCGTTCGCGCCGAAGCGGAGCGGGAGGTTGCGGAGCACAAGGCCGTCGCCGTCCGGGAGGCGAGCGAAGCGCGGGAGCAGGCCGCACAGCTTGCCCGCGAGACCGAGAAGAATCGGGCCGAATTCGCCGCGGAGACCGAGAAGCAGTGGGGCGACCTCGCCCGCGATGTCGAGCAGCAGCGCACCGACGCCGAGCGCGAGGTCGCGCAGACCAGGGCGCAGCTGGCGACGGAGACCGAACAGGCCAGGGCTGCACTGGAGCGGGAGATCGCTGAAGGCCGGGCGAAGCTCGAGGAGGAGACGGAGGCCGCGCGCGCGAAGCTCAAGCAGGAGACCGCGGCGGCCCATTCCAAGCTCTCCCTCGAGGCCAAGTCCAGCACCGCCGAGTTGGCTCGGGTGACGGCGGAGACGAAGGCGAGACTCGACGCCGAGATCGCCGAGGCCCGCGCGGTGCTCGCCCACGACATCGAGCAGCAGCGCACCGACCTCGAGCGCGAGCTCGAGCAGTCCCGGGCGGAGTTCACGAACGAGACCGAGCATGCGCGGGCGGAGCTCACCGCAGAGCTCGATGCTTCGCGTACGGCGCTCGCCCGCGATGCCGAGCAGGCCAGAACCGACCTCGGCGTCGAGCTGACGGCCCGTCGCGACGAGGCGGAGAAGGATCACCTTGCCAAGCACCGCGACGCGGTCGCACAGATGCAGAAGTACCTCGATGAGTCGCAGGCTCAGCTCGCCGAGGCGATCAAGCGCGCCGACGAGAAGCGCAAGGAGGCGGATGTATTGGAGGCCGCTGCGAAGGAGATCATGACCGAGGCCCGCGAATCCGCCGATGCCACCGCTGCCGAAATCCTCGCGAACGCCGAGGCGAGGGCCAAGGCGATGGTCAAGGATGCGGAGAAGCGCACGACGAAGCTCGTGTCAGAGGCCGAGGAGCGTCTCGCCAAGATTAGAATCGAGCGGGAAGCCGTCGCCGGCTACTTCGGCACGCTGCGCACCGTTCTCGGGGAAGCCGAGAAGGTCACCGCAGACAACTAAGCAGTCATCGAGGGGGCCTGGTGAAGATCCAGAACGCATTCCGGTTCGGCCTCTTCGGAGGACTCGGGGTGCTCGTCGCAATCGCGATCGGCACGGCCGTCGGAACGCTCGCGACCATCATCACCTATGTCGGCGCCGCGATCTTCCTCGCGCTCGGCCTCGACCCGGCGGTGTCGTTCCTCGAGCGGCACCGGTTCCCGCGCTGGCTCGCGATCCTCACCGTCGTCGTCACGGTTCTCGCCGTGTTCACCGGCCTCGTCTTCGCGGTCATCCCCGTCATCGTGGAGCAGACGACGAATCTCGTCAACGGGATCACGCCGCTCATCGCCTCGCTGTCCGATACGAACTCCAACTGGGTGGCGAGCGTCCAGAAGAACCTGCCCTCCTACATCGACCTCCAGGCGCTCATCGCGAGCGCTCTCGAGTTCATCCAGAGCAACATCGGCAGCATCGGCGGAGGCGTGCTCCAGGTCGGGCTCGGGATCGCCAGTGGAGCGTTCGGCTTCCTGATCGTGCTCATCCTCACCCTGTACTTCGTCGGGTCGCTCGGCAGCATGAAGCGCGGGCTGTACCAGCTGGTTCCGGCCACGAAACGGGCGCGTTTCGCCGAGATCGCGGAGCAGATCAGCCAGTCGGTCGGGCGGTATGTCGTCGGGCAGGCGACCATCGCGTTCTGCAACGGCCTCGTGAGTTTCATCTTCCTCAACATCGTCGGTGCGAAGTACCCGGCCCTGTTCGCCTTCCTGGCGTTCCTGTTCGCCCTCATCCCCCTCGTCGGGACCATGTCCGGCAGCATCCTCATCACCCTGAGCTGCCTGCTGTTCGACGGCGTGCCCACCATGATCGCAGTCGGCATCTTCTACCTGGTTTACATGCAGATCGAGGCATACGTGCTCAACCCGAACATCATGAACCGGGCCGTCAAGGTTCCCGGCGTCATCGTCGTGATCGCCGCACTCGCCGGAGGAACGCTGCTCGGCATCCTCGGCGCGCTGATCGCGATCCCGGTCGCCGCATCCATCCTCCTGATCATCAATCAGGTGGTCGTGCCGCGGCAGAACGAACTCTGACCCGATCCGCAGGCCGCACCCGAGGCAGACCCGTCGAGATCACTCCGGCCACTCGGTGGGCAGCGGCAGCGCAGAGGGGTTCACCGCGCGCACGATCTCGGTGAGCACCCGGCGGGTCTGCGCCTCCCCCACCCACAGGTGCTTCCCGCCGCTGACCGGGACGAGCTCGGTCTCCGGCACCGCCGAGAATCGCACTTCAGCCTCATCAGGCCGCAGGTAGTCATCGAACTCCGGGATGACGGCCACGACCCGCTTGCCGCTGCCGGACCAGGCCGCCAGCTCGGCCTCGGTCGTGCGCTTGAGCGGCGGGGAGAGCAGGATCGCGCCGACGATCGGAAAGTCGAGCCCGTGTTTGAGGGCGACCTCGGTCCCGAACGACCAGCCGACCAGCCACGTCGCGGGCAGCTGCCGTTCCGCGACGAGTCCCATCGCGGCGGCAAGATCGAACCGCTCATCGATCCCATCGCCGAAGGAACCCTGCGAGCGCCCCCGCGGCGATGACGCCCCCCGGAAATTGAATCGGAGTACGGCGACGTCGGCGAGCGCGGGAAGCCGGGCCGCGGCCTTCCTGATGATGTGCGAATCCATGAAGCCCCCCGCGGTGGGAAGCGGGTGCAGGCAGACGATCGTGGCGACCGGCTCCCGCTCGAGCGGCAGCGAGAGTTCACCGACGAGCGTGAGGCCGTCCTCGGTGTGGAGTTCGATGTCCTCCCGGCGAGCGGGCAATTCGATGCCGGAACGGATATCCACGCCTCAGTTCACCTTCCAGCAGTGGGTGTGCCAGTGCCGTCGCGCCGCGACGTCGCTCGCCTCGCCCATGAGTCCGTCCGCGCGCCAAGCCACGATGTGGGCTTGCCCGGGTTGCACTTCGAGTCCGCAGCCGGGACAGGTGTACGACTTGACGGCGCTCGCCGCGGACACCGGCTGGACGTTCCACAGCCCACCGCGCTTCGTCTCGGTGTGCAGTGCACCGTACAGGGCGCGATTCAGGTCGAGCTCGTGCTCTTCGTCGTCCTGCGAGCGCCCACGGCGCGGGCGGTTGGATCGTGGCATGCTTCCAGCCTATGCCGAGGCGCGAGCCCCTAGGAGCCGCTCGGGTTGTCGAGCTGCTCGAGGCGGGTCTCCTCGAGATCGAGCATGGTCTGCGCCCTCGTGATGATGCGCGAGGAGTACGAGCCGTCCGCCATGGCGTCCACGAGCGCAGACCGCTCGGCCTCGATGATCCTCCTGCGCAGGATCCGGTACTGCTGATGCGGGGACTGCGCGAGGGCCTCAGCCCCCACGCCGTTCTCGGCGCGCTCCCAGGCGGATTCCGCGCCGAGCAGCGTGTCGTTGCGGACCCGGTCGATCACCACCGCATCCGGCTCAGCCCCACCGGGAAGCTCGAGTTCGCGGCTGTCGAGCGCGGCAAGCCCCACCGCCGCGAGCTCATCCAGCAACGCCGCGAGCTCGCGCCGATCCGCCACCCGATCGGTGCCAAGAACTCCGGTCAGCCGAATGAGCCATGGCAGGGTTCCCCCCTGCACGAGCAGGGTGACGATGGCGACCGTGAAGGCGATGAGAATCAGCTGCGGGCCGTACGGAACATCCCTCGGCAGCGTCTGGGCCGCGGCGAGCGTGACGACGCCGCGCATGCCCGACCAGGACAGGATGACTCCTCCGCGCCAGTCGAGGCCGGCCTCCCGCTGCTTCTGGATGTCGATCGAGCGCCGTCGGTACAACCGGGCCAGGCGGTCTCTCCTGCGCACCATCCGCTCGGTGACGAGCGTCAGCTGACGCACCCGCTCGAGGGCCTCGCCGAACCTCGTGTTCTGCCTCTCTGCCAGCTTCTCCCTTCGGCGGATGACGAACAGAAGTGGCGCGACGAACAGGCCGCGGAGAGCGATCACCGCGACCGTCATGAGCAGGCCGAGCAGGATCGTGTTCTCGATCGACAGCACCTCGGGCTGCACGTGACCGATGAGAGAGGCGATCTCGACTCCCATCAGCAGGAACACGCCGTTCTCGAGCACGAATTTGAGGGTGCGCCAATTGAGGCGCTCACTGATGCGTGCCTGCGGGCTGAAATGTCTCGCGCTGTTGTGGCCGGCATAGAGCCCGGCGACAACGACCGCGAGGACGCCCGAGGCGTGCGCCTCCTCCGCGGGGATGAAGGCGATGAACGGCACGACGAAGGAGATCGCGGTGTCCAGAACCGGGTCATGCAGCCGGGAGCGCACGAGCACTGTCAGGAACCCGACGACGAGGCCGATCGCGATGGCAACGGCGACCGCGAAGGCGAAATCGCCGACTACGCTCCACAGGGTGACGGCTCCTGCGCCCGCCGCGATGGCGGAGCGCAGGAGGACGAGTGCGGTCGCGTCATTGACGAGGCTCTCCCCCTCGAGAATCGTCACGAGCCGCGGCGGGAGTCCCAGCCGCTTGCCGAGCGCCGTTGCTGCGACGGCATCCGTCGGACTGATGATCGCCCCGAGGGCGATCCCGGCGGCGAGGTCGAGGCCGGGCAGAATCCACCACAGCAGGAGACCGGTGCCGAATGCGGTGGCGATCACGAGCACGACGGACAGTCCGGAGATGCTGTCGAGATTCCGGCGGAAATCCACGAGGGGGACGTTGATCGCCGCAGAATACAGCAGGAGCGGCAGCACGCCGGAGAGGATGACCTCCGGCGGGAGCTCGATCGGCCCGACGCCCGGGAGGTAGCTGATCCCGATGCCGACGACGACGAGGATGAGCGGAGCGGCGATACCGAGCTTCCTGGAGAATGCCGCGACCGCGATGACCGTGACCAGTCCGATCACGATCGCGAGCGCGTACTCCGCGTAATCCACGCACCCAGTTTAGAGAACCGGGAAAATCTGCCTAGTACCAGCCCTTGCTCTGGAAGGCGGACCACGCACCGCACGGCGTTCCGTAGCGGGCCGTGATGTAGCCGAGCCCCCAGGTGATCTGGGTCTTCGGGTTCGTGGCCCAATCCGCCCCGGCCGTGGCCATCTTGCTGCCCGGGAGCGCCTGCGGGATGCCGTAGGCCCCGCTGCTGGTGTTGTGCGCGTAGACGTTCCAGTGCGACTCGCGGTCCCAGAGCGCGACGAGACAGCTGTACTGGTCGTCGCCCCATCCGCGCGCCTGCAGCATGGCATAGGCGATCGCCTGGGCGGATCCCGGGTCGGGAATGCCTGCTGCGGGGATGGCTGCCGGAACGACCCGCTTGGTGGCGCGGTAGTTGTCGCGGACGACGCCGGACTGGTAGCTTCCCGCGACCACGAGATGCTGGGCGGCATCCTTCTGCCCAGGAGCGCTCGCCGTCTGGGCAGCGGATGCGGACCCGTCGGGCGCGATGACAGTCACGAGCACGATGGCGAGGGCTATCCAGAACGAGAAGATGGGAAGCGAGTACGGATTCCTTCCGGGGCGCGCCGCAGTGGCCGCCCCGGCCCCCGATCGTTGCGCCAGGCCCGGCACGGAATCCGAATGCCTACCCACAATCAAGTGAGTGTAGCCGACTCGGGGCGATAAGTCCTGCGAGGGCTCAGCGCACTGCCAGCATCACGTCGACGACGGCGTCCAGCAGCAGATCGACCTGGGCCTCCAGATACCCGCCCTTTCTGGAGCGGAATGCCGCGGTGCGCACCTCGTCGATGCTCATCGGGGCCCCGGTGTGGAAGTACGCGGTCAGCCGGTCAGCGAGAGCGTCGACCTGCTTCCTGTCGTAGCCGTTGCTGAGGATGCTCGCGCGACGGAAGCGCGCTCCCGCGGGTCGGTCCAGCCGGTCGATGATCTCCTTCGCGCGCGTCCTCGCCTCGGTGAACCAGGCCTCGTCGCCGGCCCTGCGGCGGGCTTCCTCCCGCTCCCGGGTCGCGAAAGCGTCCTCGAGCCGCTCGAGCGCCGCATCCACGTGGGCGGGAGAGTATCCGCCCCTCTGCAGCGAGAACGCGGTGCGCCGAATCGTCTCCGCGCCGATCACGACCGGTTCGCCTGCCGCCGCGGAATAGGCGCGCCTGGCCTCCTCGAGGAAGTCCTCGACCTGTTCGATGTTGTAGCCGCGGCGAGAGTTCCTGGTGCGGGGAAACGTTGTGCTCACCCGACTATTCTGCCTTACTCGCGCGCGGGGTCAGCCGAACAGGAGGAACAGCACATAGGCGGCGGCTGCGCTCACGACGATCGAATCCATCCGGTCGAGGAAGCCGCCGTGACCAGGCAGCCAGGTGCTGATGTCCTTGATTCCGAGGTCCCGTTTGATGAGAGACTCCGTGAGGTCGCCGATCGTCGCCGTGACCACGATCACGCCGCCGAACACGAAACCGAACCACCACGGCTCGTGGAGCATGAAGACGGAGAGCAGGATCCCCGCCAGGAATGCCGCGAGGACGGAGCCGGCGAATCCCTCCCAGGTCTTCTTCGGGCTGATGCGCGGTGCCATCGGATGCTTCCCGAAGGTGAGTCCGGTCGCATAGGCCCCGGTATCGGTGGAGATCACGAGAATGAGGAAGGCGAGCGTCCACCACTGCCCGCCGTCCTGCGCCGCGAGGAGCACCGCGTAGCTCGCGAGGAACGGGATGTAGACCTGGATGAAGGTCCCGGCCGCGAGGTCGAGCCACACCTCACGAGCCGGACCGCGGTGTTTCCGACTGCCCAGTTCCGCGACACGCCACAGCGTGACGAAGGCTATTCCGGCGAGCGATACGAGCCACTTGCCATCGTTGCCGAGGTAGAACGCGGCGGGCACCGTCGCGAGCGCCGCGATGACCGTCGGCCAGCGCGGCACTCTCCGCCCCGAGGACCGCAGGGCGCTCGCGAGCTCGAACGCGGTGAACCCGATCAGGAAGGCCGCGACGATCATGAACAGTTCTTTGACGACGATGAGGCTGAACAGCATGGCCAGCCCGAGCGCGAGGCCGATCAGGATCGCGAGGGGCAGATTGCGCCCGGTGCGCGCCTCGATCTTCTCGTTCGCCTGGTCGATCTGCGCCCGCGTGGCATCCATCTGCGCCTTGAGCTCGGCACGTCGCACCTTGACCTGGGCGCGGATCTCCGCTCGCGTGGCGTCGGCGCGCGCCTCGATCTCCGCGCGTCCCCAGCGCCACCGCTTCCTCGCCGGTGTCAGCGGCGGCTCATCCGCGTCATGCGACATTCAGACCTCGAGCAGCTCGGCTTCTTTTTTCCTCAAGGCCTCGTCGATCGCGTCGACCTGGGCCTTGGTCATGGTCTCGAGCTCCTTCTCCGCGCGAGCGACCTCGTCATCACCGACCTCGGCCTTGAGCGCGTCGAGGTCGTCCTTCACCTTCCTCCGGATGTTGCGGATGGCGACCTTGGCATCCTCGCCCTTGCCGCGCACGATCTTCACGAAGTCCTTGCGGCGGTCCTCGGTGAGCTCCGGGAGCGTCGCGCGGATGACCAGGCCGTCATTGCCGACATTCGCCCCGAGGTTCGGGGCGCTGACGACGGCCTTCTCGATCTCCTTGAGTGCGCTCTTGTCATAGGGCGTGATGATGAGCGTGCGCGCATCCGCGTTCTGGAGGCCGGCAAGCTGCTCAAGGGGCGTCGGGGTGCCGTAGTAGTCGACCATGACCTTCTGCAATAACGCGGGGTTGGCCCGGCCGGTGCGCACACTGCTGAAGTCGTCCTTGGCGACCTCGACAGCCTTGTGCATCTTGTCTTTGGCTTCGGCCAGTACATCGCTGATCACGGTGACTCCTTCGTGTTGGTAGAAGTTTACTGACTATCCCACAGCCAGCAGAGCGATTCCGGCGAGCACGACGGCGGCGCCGAACAACCGCCGCACCGGATGCGGCTCCCGGAAGAGCAACCAACCGGCCAGCCCGACGAGCACCACGCTCACCTCGCGGGCTGGCGCGACGATGGATACCGGGGCCAGCTGGATCGCGAGAAGGATGAGCATGTAGGCGAACGGCGCAAGCACACCGACGATGACGATCGCCACCCCGTGCCGCCTCCCGGTCTGCAGGAGCGTCGATCGCGACCGCAGGGCCACCGGAGAGAGCAGCAGGAACTGGAACACAACGCTGCCCCAGTACAGGCCGACCGCCGGCATCCTGCCCACCGTCACCGCCGCACTGTCCCACAGCGTGTAAGCGGCGATGAGAACGCCGATCACCAGACCGTACAGCACCCCCGCCCTGCGGCTGGTGCCCGTCGCACCCCGGCCGGCGAATCCGATCAGAACGACACCGGCGATCACGACGGCGGCGCCGGCCAGAGCCACAGCGCTCGGACGCTCCCCCAGGAGGATGATCGCGAAGACGACGGCGAGCAACGGTCCCGTACCGCGGGCAAGCGGGTAGACGACCGAGACGTCACCGACCCGGTAACCCCTCTGCAGCAGGAAGAAGTACGCGATCTGCAGCGCTCCGCTGACGATGGCGAGGCCGAGCCAGTGCACCAGATCGGCTCCGGATGCCGCGAGCGACCAGATCCCGAACGGCAGGAACACGAGCGCCCCGACGGCGAAGGTCAGCCACAGGAATCCGGTGCCGCTCGCCCCGGCACGCTTGATCGCGATGTTCCAGGCCGCGTGCGCAACCGCCGCGAACCCGACGAGCGCGAGGACGAGAGGCGACAAGCGAGTCAGTTGCTGACGAGCGTGCCGATACGCATCCCACGGAGGGCTTTGGTGATGTTCCCACCCGGTTCCATACCGAACACGACCATGGGCATCCCGTTGTCCATGCACAGACTGAACGCCGTGGAGTCGACCACCTTGAGGCCCTGAACCAGAGCCTCCTGGTAGGTGACCTTGTCGAGCTTCGCGGCCTTCGCGTTCTTGCGGGGGTCGCCGTCGTACACGCCGTCGACGCCGTTCTTCGCGACCAGCACGACATCCGCGCCGATCTCGAGTGCGCGCTGGGCGGCGACGGTGTCGGTGGAGAAGTACGGGAGCCCTGCCCCGGCGCCGAAGATGACGACGCGGCCCTTCTCCAGGTGACGCTCCGCCCGGCGCGGGATGTACGGCTCGGCGACCTGGGTCATCGAGATGGCTGATTGCACGCGCGTAGCCGCCCCGGCCTGCTCGAGGAAGTCCTGGAGCGCGAGCGCGTTCATGACCGTGCCCAGCATCCCCATGTAGTCGGCCCGACCGCGGTCCATGCCGCGCTGGGAGAGCTCAGCGCCGCGGAAGAAGTTGCCTCCACCGACAACAATGGCGATCTCGACATCGGATGCCGCGGCCGCGATCTCCTTCGCCAGGGCGCTGACGACATCCGGATTCACGCCGAGCGCCCCGCCGCCGAACGATTCGCCGGAAAGCTTCAGGAGAACCCTTCTCTTGCCAGAGTCCGTCATGGTTTCTCCTTCGCTCGTTCGTTACAGGATATTCGCATCGCGCAGCAAAGGGCGCGGCGGCGCTGGGGCGAGACCCATTTCCGGCCCTCGCGCACCCCTGAATCCGAGGCCGATTTCGGGCCTCGGATCACGTGATCGCGGGTGAAGCCGTGCCGGTTCCGACGGCCGTCTCGACCGCCGGAACCTGCAGAGAAGCTAGGCGCCGACCTTGAAGCGGGCGAACCCTGTAACAGTCAGCCCGGCGTCGGCGAGAACCTTGCCGATCGTGAGCTTGTTGTCCTTCGCGTAGTCCTGGTCGAGCAGGGCGACCTGCTTGAAGAACGCACCGATCCTGCCCTCGACGATCTTCGGGAGCGCGGCTTCCGGCTTGCCCTCGTTGCGCGAGATCTCGGTGACGATCTCCCGCTCCTTCTCGACCACGTCGGCAGGGACCTCGTCCCGCGTGAGGTACTGCGGGTCGGCGAAGGCGATGTGCTGGGCAACGCTGCGCGCGGTCTCCGCGTCGCTGCCGGTGTAACCGACGACGACACCGACCTGCGGCGGGAGGTCCTTGCTGGTCTTGTGCAGGTAGACCGCGAACGCGGGCGCGTCGATGGAGCTGACGCGGCGGAGTTCGACCTTTTCGCCGAGCACCGCGGACTCTCCCGCGATCAGATCGGCGACCGTCTGGTCCGTCGTTTGCCCTGAGCCGGTCGAAGGGGCCTTCGCTGCGATGGCGTCCTCGACGGAGCCGGCGTGTGCAGCGGAAACCGCGTTCAGTACGGCGTCGGCGAGGGCCACGAACTTGTCGCTCTTGGCTACGAAGTCGGTCTCGCAGGCGAGTTCGATCATCGTCGCGGTTCCAGCGCTCTCGACGGCGGCGATGAGGCCTTCGCTCGTGGAGCGGTCGGCGCGCTTCGCGTTGTTCTTCGCACCCTTGAGGCGCAGGATCTCGACGGCCTTCTCGAGGTCGCCATCCGCCTCCACGAGCGCGTTCTTGCTGTCCATCATCCCCGTGCCGAGGCGGTCACGCAGCGCCTTGACGTCAGCGGCAGTGAAGTTTGCCATGTCTATCGTTCCTTCTGGCTTGAGTTACTTGGTCTCTGTGTCGGCGTCGCCCGCGGTGTCCGCCGCAGCGTCGGCCTTCGGGGCCGGCTTCTTTGCGGCGGGCGTGGCCGGAGCCTTCGCTGCAGGCTTCTCAGCCTTCTCGGTCTTGTCCGCGGCGGGCTTCTCGGCCGCCGGCTCGGTGACGACAGGAGTGGACTCCTCAGCGACGGCCTCGGCTTCGGCTGCGGGAGCGACCTCGACGGCTTCGACCTCGGCCGGCGCTTCGACCGGGGCCGACTCGGCGGGTGCGGCATCCGGAGCAACCTG
>DATCXP010000090.1:0-14547 GCA_036565765.1 Terrimesophilobacter sp. | reverse complement strand
ACAGCGCCGCCGAGAGCCACGTCGTCAGCCCGGCACTGTCGGCGTTGTCACCCGGAATGGCGAAGAATCCGATGTCCTTGACCGCGTCCGGGTAGTTCGTGATGAACTCGGTGACCGCAAAGGTCAGCATCGGATATTGCGCTCCAGTGCCCTCGGCCAGCTTCTTGAGCCCGTCGGCATACGTCGCGGAGCCGTAGTCGGCGTTGAGGTAGCCGGCATCCAGGACGTCCACCTGCTTCTGCAGGCTGCCCAGCACCGCCGGTGTGTCTGAGAAGTGCGCCTTGTTCGCGGTGAAGTCCTCAGCGAACTTCGGGTTGTCGGCGAGCACATTGTAGAAATCACCGAGCACGAACAACTGCGAGGTCCAGGTGCTGTCCGGGCCGAATGTCTGGATCACCGGGTCGATGCCCGCCTCGCGGATGACCTTGTTGTTCGCCATGAAGTCGTCCCACGTCTTCGGCACCTCGAGTCCGAGATTCGCATAGACAGTCTTGTTGTAGAGAATTCCTCCGCCCATGGCGTTGCCGACCGGGACCCCGTAGACACCGTCACCGGCGGACACACCGGACTGGAAGACATCGGAGACAGACTTCATGAAGTCTTCACCGCTGAGGTCCGCCAACGTCGTCTCGGGGGAGAGCCCCTGGAACTGCGCTCCGGAGTTGTAGTAGAACAGGTCGGTCATGTCACTCGTCTGCAGGCGGGTGCGCACGACATTGTCGCCCTCGCTGCCCTGCGGGCGCTCCTCGAGTTCGACCTTGATGTTCGGGTTCGCCGCGGTGAAGGCGTCGGCGAGTGCCTGAACCGTGTTGATCGTGGTATCCGTGTTGTCGACGAGGATGCTCAGCGTGACGTTCTCGTCGCCTCCTCCGCCCGCGCTGCAGCCGCCCAGAACGAGCGCCGCCGAGGCGACGATCGCAGCGGACACGAATACCCGTGTCCGTCGTGGTGTGGAAAGCATCTTTGACCTCCGTGGTGTTATGCGCATATCTGCGCTGTTGAAAGGATTCAATCGTTGAAAGCGCTTATGGAGCTGTTTCGACCTTCCACGTCAGTTGACGTGTCCCGCTCGCCGGCGCTCGCGGCTCGTGGGATGCCATTGGGTGCTGCTGTCGCGGACCATGAGCCGTGGCTCCATGACCTCGTGGGCAGCGGTGGTGCGCCCGGCGATCCGCTCCAGGAGCAGGGTGATCGCCCGCGCCCCCATCGCCGTACCGGACTGATTGACACTCGTGAGTGACATCCGGGGATGCCCGGCGATTTCGGTGTCGTCGTAGCCGACGACCGCGACCTGCGCGGTCGTGAGCCCGAGCTCGTCCAGCGCTCGAAGCACTCCGAGCGCCGGTTCATCGTGGGCGGCGAACACAGCCGTCGGCCGGTCGTCACCGCTCAAGAGGTCACGCGCCGCCACAGAAGCTGCACGCTCTCCCGGCTCGGCGCGCACGACTCGGATGTACTCGCCGAGGCCCGCTTCCTCCATCGCGGATCTGTACGTCGCACAGCGGATGCCGTGCGGCAGCCCCGGCCTGGACTCGGCGATCGCCTCGGTCAGTGTGACATGTGCGATGTTCCGGTGACCCTGGGCGATCAGGTGCTGCACGGCGAGCCTGGCGCCAAGGTCGTCGTCGCCGACGAGAGTGTCGTAGCCGATGGACAGATCGTGCCTTCCGAGCATCACAAGGGGAAGGCGACGGCTGAGCCGCTCGAGCCACTCCGGATCGACCATCGGGGTGATCGCCACCAGTCCATCGACCTGACGGTCGGCGAGCGCCTGGATCGCACGAGTGACCTCGATGTGGTTCAGGTCTGCCGGGGCCACGACGAGCTGGTAGGAGCCGTCCTTCGCGAGCTGCGCCATCGCACCGTCGATGAGCTTGGGGAAGAACTGGTTGAAGACATCCGGGATCTCGAGCCCGAAAGTGTAGGTGGATCCCCGCATGCCGCGTGCGGAAACCCGCGGACGGTATTCGAGATCCTCGATCGCGGTGGTGACGCGATCCATCATCGCCGCGCTCACGCCGTATGCGCCCCGGATCACCTTGGACACCGCGGAACGGGACACGCCGGCTCTCGCCGCCACGTCATCGATCGTGACGGCACGACCCCGTTGTCCCGTGGACATCCATGTCTCCTTGCGTTGTGTGGAACAATCTACACACAATGTAGAGCGATCTACAAGTTCGGGATTCGAATGATCGAGATCCCGCTTCCGACATGAGCGAGGAGGCGCACGTGCAGCAGGATCTCCGACTGGCCGGCGCGCTCGGCCTCGGCACAGCCCCATTCGCGTTCAAGGCGGAGTCGGCGACCGATTCCGTCGCGACTGTCCACGCCGCTCTGGATGCCGGCATCCGGTTGATCGACACCGCGCTCGCCTACTCCAGACCTGGCAGCGAGTCCTATGCCGAGTCGATTATCCGACTAGCTCTCGCTGGTCGCTATGCCGGGCAAGCGCTCGTTGCCACGAAGGGCGGCCACCGAAGGAAGGGCGATGACTTCCCCATCGACGGTCGCCGGAGCGCCATTCTCGCCGACTGCGAGGTGAGCCTGCGATCGCTCGGGGTCGACACTATCGACCTCTATCAGTTGCATCACGTCGACCCGGGGGTGCCGATCGAGGAGAGCGTCGCGGCTCTGCTGGAACTGCAGCAACAGGGGAAGATCAGGATGATCGGACTTTCCAACGTCTCGGTCGAGCAGGTCGAGCGAGCCGGTCGGGTGGCGGAGATCTCCTCCGTGCAGAATCGCCTGTCGTACGTCGTCCCATCAGAGCTGAGAATGGCCGACTACTGCCACCGAAACGGAATCCGCTTTCTTGCCTACCAACCGCTCGAAGGAACCCACACGGCCCTACCGCGGTCAGATCCCCGCCTGATTGTTGCGGCACGCCACGGGGTCTCCGTGCAGCAGGTGTCGCTGGCGTGGCTGCTGGCCATGTCACCGGCGATCACACCCCTCGTCGGGGCGAGCCGCGTCGCCTCGATCCGGGATTCAGCGGCCGCCGCGCATCTGCGCCTTGGGGCCGAGGATCTCAGCATCCTCGGCGTGGGCCTCCGCCCCGACGGCGCGTGACGCAGGCTGCTGCTCGTCGCTGCCGGGTTCGAGCGAGCTTCCGGCGGGTTACTCCCGATGCCCAGACTCAGCGAGAGGCGCACCCGCCGTGCTTTCCCTCACCACGAGTTCCGGCTGGAAGACGACGTGCCGTTTCTCGAGCGAAGGGTCGGCTGCTTCCTCGAGAAGGATCTCGACCGCAGTCCTGCCGATGAGCTCACTCGGTTGCCGTACCGACGACAGTGGAACCACCGCGGCGCCGGCGAAGGCGATGTCGTCGTAGCCGATCAGGGCGATTTCGTCGGGGACTGTCAGCCTTCCGAGCTTCGACAGGGCCTGGAGCACTCCAAGTGCCATGAGATCGTTGGCCGCGAACACGGCATCCGGACGATCCTGTGGTGATCTCGCGATGATGGACTCCCCCGCTCTGCGCCCCTCGAGAACACTGAGGGCCGATCCGGTGAGAACCTCCAACGTGGCACCCCGATGCGCGCGGACGACGTTCTGCGCCCCGGTGAGGCGATCCGCGACCTGGCGAATTTCATGAGGGCCGCACACATAGGCGATGCGACGACGACCCTGGGCGATCAAATGCTCGGCGGCCATCGCCCCGCCAGCGATGTCGTCGACGGAGACCGAACTGAAGTCTCCCTCGCGGCTCGTCCTGTCCACGAGAACGGCAGGCGTTCCCCGCTTCCTCAGCTGGCGCAATCGGGGCTCGATGTCGCCGAACGGCGAGATGAGCACACCGTGCATCCGCTGCTCCTCGAACAGGTCGAGGTAGGCGCCCTCCCTCTCCACCTTCTCATCGCTGTTGCCGAGGATGATGGCGTGGCCCGACTCGGTCGCCTTGTCCTCTGCGCCCCTCACCAGGTCACTGAAGAACGGGTTGCCGATGTCGAGAACAACCATCCCGATGGCTCGGCTGCTTCCTGCCCTGAGCTGACGTGCTGCGTCGTTGCGCACGAATCCGAGCTCGGCGATAGACGCCTGCACGCGTCGGACCGTTTCATTCGAGACCTTCTCCGGCCGATTCATCACGTTGGAAACGGTGCCGACGGAGACACCGGCGTGCGCGGCAACCTCCTTGACACTGACGGCCATCCTGGGCTTCCTCTCTATGCGGTTACGCGACCGCGATCGTTGACTCTCTGAATGATGCCAGCGATCCGGTCGGCGCGCGAACGAATTTGGAACGATTCATCAACTTGACTCGGAGACTTGACGCTGTCGGCACGGTCGGCATAGAGTGCAGTCAACCACGATTCTTAAAACGTTTCAATCCCTCGACGTGGAGGTTCGTTTCGTCGATGACGACAAGCCCCGATACCACTGAACCGGCCGTCCTTGAGCTCCGGAATGTCGCCAAGGCATTCGGCGCGGTCATCGCGCTCGCCTCCGCGGACCTTCGTGTTGAAGCGGGATCGATCCACGCCCTGGTCGGTGAGAACGGCGCGGGCAAGTCAACGCTGGTCAAGATCATCGCTGGACTCTATCGGCGGGACCGCGGTGACTTCCTGCTGCGCGGTGAGTCCGTGGACTTCACGTCCACCGCCGAGGCCAAGGCGGCAGGTATCGCTGTGATCTACCAAGAGCCGACACTGTTTCCCGACCTCTCGGTCACCGAGAACATCTTCATGGGCCGGCAGCCCAAGGATCGCCTCGGCCGCATCGACCGCAGAGCGATGCACCTCGAGGCCAGTCGGATCTTCGAACGGCTGGCGGTGCACCTCGACCTCGACCGTCCTGCCGAGGGCCTCTCGATCGCCGACCAGCAGCTCATCGAGATCGCCAAGGCGATTTCGCTCGATGCGAGAGTACTGATCATGGACGAGCCCACCGCAGCCCTCAGCGGAGTCGAAGTCGAACGGCTCTTCGCCGTCGCTCGCAGTCTCCGCGACGAAGGCCGCGGCATTGTCTTCATTTCGCATCGTTTCGACGAAGTCTTCAGTCTCAGCGACACCATCACCGTCATGCGCGACGGCCAGTACATTTCGACGGACGCCATCAAGGACGTGACCGAGGAGGAGATCGTCCGTCGAATGGTCGGACGCGATGTCACAGACCTCTTCCCCAAGCAGGAGGCGGCCATCGGTGAGGTCCTGCTGAGTGTCAACGGGATCAACTCGACTGGTGTGTTCAGCAACATCAGCTTCACGGTGCGTTCAGGAGAAATTGTGGCGCTGGCCGGACTCGTCGGCGCCGGTCGCAGCGAGATTGCCCGGGCGGTCTTTGGAGTTGACGATTACGACACAGGCTCGGTGAGCCTGAACGGCAGGATGATTCCGAAGCACAATCCAGTCGCGGCGATGACCAGGGGCCTGGGACTCGTTCCCGAGGATCGCCGCAGGCAGGGCCTCATCCTCGATTCCTCGGTGGCACGGAACGCGACTCTCCCGCTGCGCAATGCCCTGAGCAGGTTCGGATTCCTCAGCTCGCGCGCCGAGAATCAGGCGGCGCGCGTCTGGGCTTCGCGACTGCAGCTCAAGGCGAGCGCGCTGGACGCCCTCGCCGGCACCCTCAGCGGAGGAAACCAGCAGAAGGTCGTGCTCGGCAAGTGGCTGGCGACGGACCCGCGCGTGCTCATTATCGATGAACCCACCCGCGGCATCGACGTTGGAACCAAGGCAGAGGTGCACCGGCTGATATCCCAACTCGCGGGGCGTGGCATGGGAATCCTCATGATCTCCTCAGAACTGCCGGAGGTGCTCGGGATGGCGGACCGCGTGCTCGTCGTGCGCGAAGGCAGGATCACCGCTGAGATCGACCGGGCCGACGCGACATCCGAGTCCGTCATGTACGCCGCGACACACGCTCCGTCCGTGACCAGCTCGGCAATCGGCACCGAGGAGTCCCGGTGATGACGGCGACCACGACGGCGGCCCCACCCGTGAACAGTGCCCTCCGGCTGCTGCGCCAGTTCATTCGCGCGCGCGAAACCGGAATCCTCGTCGCCCTCGTCCTGGTGGTGGTGGTCACGACCGTCGTGAACCCGACCTTCCTGTTCAGCCAGGATGGATTCCGCGACCTGCTTCTGACCCCGTCCATCCTGGTGCTCATCGCAGTCGGACAGGCGCTCGTCATCATCGCCAGGAGCGTCGACCTGTCGGTCGGATCCGTCGTCGGACTCACCGCCTATCTCACCGGACGCCTGTTCATCGACATACCCGGCATCCCGATCGGCGTCGTCTTCCTGGCGGGAGTCGGCCTCGGCGCGGCTCTCGGCCTGGTCAATGGTGCGCTGGTCGCCTTCGGCAAGGTGCCTGCACTGGTGATCACTCTCGGCACCCTCTACGCCTACCGCGGCATCAACGTGTTGTGGACCGGAAGCAACCGCATCAACTCCTCCGACATGCCGGCCGCATTCCTGGGACTCGGAACAAATTCTTTCCTCTTCATCCCTTTCCTGACGATCATCGCCCTGGTCGTCACGCTTGTCGCGGGCTGGTATCTCCACAACAAGCGCGGTGGTCGCGAGCTCTATGCCATCGGCTCCGACCCGGATGCCGCGGAATTGTACGGACTCAACGTCACGCGCCGATTGCTGGTCGCCTTCGTTCTCTGCGGGGCGCTCGCCGGGCTCGCCGGGGTGCTGTTCGCAGCACGCTACGGCACCACGAACTCGCAGACCGGAACGGGGCTCGAACTGCAGGCCGTTGGTGCCGCCGTCATCGGCGGGGTTGCCATCTTTGGCGGCAGCGGCACTGTGTATGGGGCGGCGATCGGAGCATTCCTGCTTCTCACCATCAACCGTGCGCTACCGATCCTCGGCATCCAGGACTTCTGGCAGCAGTCAGTCGTCGGGGCTCTCATCATCGGCGCGATCGTGCTCGACAGGGTGCTCGCGGTGCGGCTTTCGAAACGGCTGGTATCGGAACGGCGGGTGTCTCATGAGTAATGCAGCGTCATCGCTCGACCTGAACCGTGAAGCGCTGAAGGGTGGCATGAAGGATTACGGCCGCCCGCTCTGGAGACGCTGGTTCCTCAGCATCGAGGTCGCGATACTCGTGGCGGTCGTGGTCGTCTGGATCGTCGCATCCTCAGTCGTGCCGTACTTCGGCAGCACAACGACCCTCGGCTTCCTCCTGCTGGACGTGACCCCCATCCTGATGATCGCCCTGCCGATGACGCTCGTCATCGTCACCGGCGAGATCGATCTCTCGGTCGCGAGCACCATCGGGTTGAGCAGTGTGATGCTGGGGGTGCTGACCAAAGCGGGGATGCCATTCGAGCTCGCGATGGTCGCCTGTCTTATCGTCGGCCTCCTCGCAGGAGCGATCAACGGTTTCCTGGTGACGGTTGGTGGGCTGCCGTCGCTCGCCGTGACGATCGGAACACTCGCCCTGTTCCGCGGAATCGCTGTAGGACTGCTCGGCACGACCGCAATCACCACATTCCCGGAATTCTGGCAGAACCTTGCCCAAAGCCGCTTCGGCATGTCCGGCATTCCAGTGGTCATGGTGCTCGTCGGCGTTCTCATCGCGATATTCGCAGTGCTGCTGCATTTCACCCCGTTCGGCCGGGAGCTCTTCGCCATCGGCCTCAGCAAGGACACCGCGATCTTCTCCGGCGTGCGGGTCAATCGCGGCAAGTTCATCTCCTTCGTGCTGTGCGGTGTGGTGTCCGCTCTGGCGGGGATCTTCTGGACGCTCCGCTACGGAAGCGCTCGCGGCGACAATGCGACGGGTCTCGAACTGGCAATCATCGCCGCGGTTCTTCTCGGAGGCGTCTCGATCTTCGGCGGCAAGGGAGCGCTGCACGGCGTCATCGGCGGCGTTCTCCTCATCGGGGTACTGCAAAGCGCCCTCCGACTCGCGAACGTGAGTTCTGACGCCATCAACATCATCACCGGCACCCTGCTGATCGCCTCGGTGCTCGCCCCCCAGCTTCTTGTTTGGTCCAGACGATTCCGACCGTCTCACCGCAGAACAAGAGAGTAAAGCGCTCCCCGCAGCGGGAGCGCACCTGCCCCATGAGCTGTTTCTGAAACGATTCAGCAATGATTAGAAAGGTAAAGCAAAGATGTTGTTCAACACATCGGGAAAGCGCAAGACTCTTGCGCGGTCTCTCAGCATTACTGCAGCAGCGGTCGCTCTTGCCGTAGTTGCCACCGGCTGCTCCAGTGGCGGAACCACGGGGACCACTCCGGGGAACGACGGAGGAAGCCACAACTACAAGATCACCTTCCTTCCGAAGAACCTCGGCAACGCCTACTTCGACACCTCGGACAAGGGCGGCGAGAAGGCCATCCAGGAGTTCAAGGGAACCTACGCGGAGGTTGGTCCCGCGGCGGCGACTGCGGACGCACAGGTCAGCTACATCAACACCCTGACGCAGCAACAAGTCGGCGCCATCGTGCTTTCCGCCAATGACCCGACCGCGCTCGGCAGCGCGCTCACTCAGGCACGAGCGGCTGGCGTGAAGATCGTCACCTTCGACTCCGACACGGATGCCAAGTATCGCGACGTCTTCATCAACCAGGCGACCGCAGAAGGCATCGCCAAGATCGAGGTCGACCTCATCACCAAGGAGATCGGCGACAGCGGCGAAATCGCCATTCTGTCGGCCTCGGCAAACGCGACCAACCAGAACGCGTGGATCGACCTCATGAAGAAGGACCTCGCGGACAACCACCCGAACGTGAAGCTGGTCGACACCGTGTACGGCAACGACGATGACCAGACCTCGTTCGACAAGACGGCTGCCCTGCTGCAGACCCACCCCAACCTGAAGGGAATCATTTCGCCCACCACGGTGGGAATCGCGGCAGCGGCACGCTACTTGTCAACGTCCGCATTCAAGGGCAAGGTCGCACTGACCGGTCTCGGAACTCCGAACCAGATGCGGGACTATGTCAATGACGGCACGGTCACCGCTTTCGCGCTGTGGAACCCGGCTGACCTCGGCTACCTTGCCTCCTACGCGGCCAAAGCCCTGATCGACGGCACCATTACCGGCAAGAAGGGCGACACCTTCAAGGCCGGCTCTCTCGGCAGTTTCACCGTGGGTGACAACGGCACCGTACTCCTGGGCGACCCGTACACCTTCACGAAGGACAACATCGGCGACTTCAACTTCTGAGTCGTTCGCGTTTCACGGCACCAGGACACTAGCCCCGGTGCCAAACCCGGGCCAGCAGGTAATGGCTGCTGGCCCGGGCCAACACACTCGGCTACTCGACAGCGAAGAGGGGAGGACGAAAGTGGAAAGAGTCTGCTTCCGGCTGCAGGTGAAGCCATCACGCATCGACGAGTACCGCAAGCGTCACAGAGCGGTCTGGCCAGAAATGCTGGGCGCGCTCGCCTCCACAGGATGGCACAACTACTCCATCTTCCTCGGGCCGGACGGCCTGTTGATCGGATACTTCGAGACTCCATCGCTCGAAGCTGCCCTGTCGGGCATGGCGGATACGGCAGTCAACGCCCGCTGGCAGGCCGAGATGGCCGAATATTTCGAGGATCTCGGTGACCGGATGCCGGACACCGGCTTCTTCGTGCTCGAGGAAATCTTCAACCTCGAGGAGCAACTTGCGGCGACAACACCCGCCCCTGGCACCCTCGGCAGCACAACACAGAATAGGACAACACCATGACCACCTTCGACTCGATCGCGCCACTGCTCGCAGAGCAGGCCATCGAGCTTCCCTCCTGGGCGTTCGGCAACTCCGGCACCCGATTCAAAGTCTTCGCACAGGCCGGGGTTCCCCGCACGCCGCAGGAGAAGATCGCGGATGCCGCCCAGGTGCACAAGGTGACCGGGCTCGCCCCGACCGTTGCCCTGCATATTCCGTGGGACAAGGTCGACGACTATGCCGCCCTGCGCCGCTTCGCGGAGGACCAGGGAGTCGGCCTGGGAACCGTGAACTCGAACACCTTCCAGGATGACGCGTACAAGCTCGGCAGCGTCACCCACTCCGACCCGAAGGTGCGGCAGAAGGCCATCGACCACCACTTCGAATGCATCGACATCATGCACGAAACCGGCTCGCGCGATCTGAAGATCTGGCTCGCAGACGGGACGAACTACCCCGGTCAGGACGACATCCGGGCACGTCAGGACCGATTGGCCGAATCGCTCCAGAAGATCTACGCCCGCCTCGGAGACGATCAGCGACTCGTGCTCGAGTACAAGTTCTTCGAGCCGGCGTTCTACCACACCGACGTTCCCGACTGGGGAACCTCCTACGCCCACACCGTTGCCCTCGGCGAGAAGGCCTTCGTCTGCCTCGACACCGGCCACCACGCCCCCGGCACGAACATCGAGTTCATCGTCGCGCAGCTCCTGCGCCTCGGGAAGCTCGGCTCCTTCGACTTCAATTCGCGGTTCTACGCCGACGACGACCTGATCGTCGGGGCCGCAGACCCGTTCCAGCTATTCCGCATCATCGTCGAGGTCGTGCGCGGCGGCGGATACGGCAAAGAAGGAGATGTCGCGTTCATGCTCGATCAGTGCCACAACATCGAGAAGAAGATCCCCGGTCAGATCCGTTCTGTGCTGAACGTGCAGGAGATGACGGCGCGCGCCCTGCTGCTCGATCGCGGCGCACTGGACGCGGCGCAACTGGCCGGCGATGTGCTCGAAGCCAACGGGATCATGATGGACGCCTTCTACACCGACGTGCGGCCGGCTCTCGCCGAATGGAGGCAGTCACGCGGACTGCCCGCCGATCCGATCGCCGCCTATCGCAGCAGCGGCTATCAGGAGAAGATCGAGACCGAGCGGATAGGCGGCGCTCAAGCAGGGTGGGGGGCGTGAGCATGTCGGCGAAAGAGGAACTGGTCGCCCGGTCGAACCGCCTCGGTTCCGACCCGAGGGTGACCAACTACGCGGGCGGGAACACCTCCGCGAAGGGCAGTGACATCGACCCGGTCACGGGCGAGCCCATCGAGCTCATGTGGGTGAAGGGATCCGGAGGCGACCTCGGCACCCTCACCGAGTCAGGTCTCGCGGTTCTGCGCCTGGACCGGTTGCGCGCCCTCGTCGACGTCTACCCCGGGGTCGACCGGGAGGACGAGATGGTCGCCGCGTTCGACTACACGCTGCATGGGAAAGGCGGGGCGGCGCCGTCGATCGACACGGCCATGCACGGACTCATCGATGCCGCACACGTCGACCATCTGCATCCGGATGCCGGAATAGCGTTCGCGACGGCGGCCGACGGTGAGAAGCTCACAAAGAAGGCGTTCGGCGACAAAGTCGTCTGGGTACCGTGGCGCAGGCCCGGATTCCAGCTCGGGCTCGACATCGCCGAGATCAAGGCGAAGAACCCGAGTGCGATCGGCTGCATCCTCGGCGGCCATGGGATCACTGCGTGGGGGAAGACCAGCAAGGAGGTCGAGAAGAACAGCCTCTGGATCATCAGCATGGCGGAGAGTTACATCGCCGCCAAGGGTCGCAAGGCCCCATTCGGCAGACAGCTGAAGGGCTACGCCGCCCTGCCGCGGGCCGAGAGGCTCGCCAAAGCCGCCGCGCTCGCGCCGCACATCCGCGCGCTCGCCTCCACCGACAAGCCGATGGTCGGCCATTTCACCGACGCCGAGGTCGTCACCGACTTCCTCGCGAGCAAGGAACACCCTCGCCTGGCTGCGCTCGGCACGAGCTGCCCCGACCACTTCCTGCGCACCAAGGTCAAGCCGCTCGTGCTCGACCTGCCGGCGAGCGCGAGCATCGAGGACTCGATCAAACGACTCGACGAGTTGCACCAGCAATATCGGTCGGACTACACGGCATACTTCGAAAAGTACTCTTCGCTCGAAGAATCCTCGCTCGCAGGCTCGCTCGGCGCTGGCGTCGCAGGATCGCTGGGCCGATCCCCTAAGCTCCAGCGCGCCAACATGCGCGGCGCCGACCCCGCGATCGTGCTCATTCCGGGCGTCGGCATGTTCAGCTACGGCGCGAACAAGCAGACCGCCCGCGTCGCCGGCGAGTTCTACGTGAACGCCATCAACGTCATGCGTGGCGCGGAGGCGATCTCCACGTACACCCCGATCAGCGATGCCGAGAAGTTCCGGATCGAATACTGGGCGCTCGAGGAAGCGAAGCTGCAGCGGATGCCGAAGCCGAAGCCCCTTGCAACGCGGATCGCGCTCGTGACCGGTGCGGCATCCGGAATCGGCAAGGCGATCGCGACCCGGCTCGCCGCCGAGGGGGCCTGCGTCGTGATCGCCGACCTCGACCTGCAGAAGGCTCAGGCCGCTGCCGCCGAGTTGGGCGATATCGATGTCGCGATCGGCATCCGCGCGGATGTCACCGACGAGCTGCAGGTGCAGGCCGCCGTCGACGCAACGCTCCTCGCCTTCGGGGGACTCGACATCGTTGTGAACAACGCCGGGCTGTCGCTGTCGAAGTCGCTTCTGGAGACCACGGTCGCCGATTGGGACCTGCAGCATGACGTGATGGCGAAGGGCTCCTTCCTCGTCTCGCGCGCCGCGGCGAAAGTGCTCATCGAGCAGAAGCTCGGCGGGGACATCGTGTACATCTCGTCGAAGAATTCGGTGTTCGCGGGCCCCAACAACATCGCCTACAGCGCGACGAAAGCCGACCAGGCCCACCAGGTGCGACTGCTCGCCGCGGAGCTCGGCGAGTACGGCGTTCGGGTGAACGGAATCAACCCGGATGGCGTGGTGCGCGGCAGCGGAATCTTCGCCGGCGGCTGGGGCGCCAAGCGGGCCGCGGTGTACGGGGTTCCCGAGGAGAAGCTCGGCGAGTACTACGCGCAGCGCACCCTGCTCAAGCGCGAGGTGCTGCCGGAGAACGTCGCTAATGCGGTCTTCGTCCTGTGCACGAGCGACCTCAGTCACACCACCGGACTCCACATCCCCGTCGACGCCGGCGTCGCCGCCGCGTTCCTGAGGTGACGATGACGGGCGTGGTTGCGGCGATCGACCTCGGCGCGACGAGCGGCCGGGTCATGCTCGGACAGGTCGGCGAAAACGAGATCGTCCTGCGTTCCGTTGCGCGGTTCCCGAACGCGCCGGTGCGCATCGTCGACGGGCTGCACTGGAACATCCTCGAGCTCTACCGCAACGCGCTCGCCGGACTCGGGAGCGCCATCCGCGAGGAGCCGGGACTCCGAAGCGTTGCCGTGGACTCCTGGGCGGTCGACTATGCGCTGATGCGCGACAATCGGATGCTGGGGACGCCGTACCACTACCGAGACGATCGCAATGTCCCGGCGTCCGAAGCCGTGCACCGCACGGTCGCACCGCCTGAGCTCTACCGCACGAATGGACTGCAGTACCTTTCGTTCAACACGCTCTATCAACTGTGGGCGGAGAAGGAGGTCGGCGCGCTCGATGGTGCCGACTCGTTCCTGCTGATCCCCGACCTGCTGAACTTCTGGCTGACCGGCCGCCAGGCCGCCGAGCGCACCAACGCCTCGACGACCGGACTGCTCAACGTCATCACCCGCGACTGGGACGAGGGCCTGATCGACCGGCTCGGACTGCCCCTGCGCATCTTCCCCGAGCTCGTGGATGCCGGCGACACGATCGGCCCCCTGCTTCCGACGGTCGCCGCACAGCTGGGCGCTTCGGCCGACCTCGTCGTGACCGCCGCCGGATCGCACGACACCGCGTCGGCGGTTGTCGCCATCCCCGCCACGACCGAGGACTTCGCCTACATCTCGTGCGGAACCTGGGGGCTGGTGGGGGTCGAATTGCGCTCCCCCGTGCTCACCGAGGAAAGCCGCCTCGCGAACTTCACGAACGAGGGTGGGGTCGATGGGCGAGTCCGATTCCTGCACAACGTCATGGGGCTGTGGCTGCTGAGCGAGTCGGTCCGCGAGTGGGAGCGCGATGGAGTGAGCATCGACCTGCCGACTCTTCTGAAACAGGCGGCGGCGGTATCGCATCCGGTGCCGACCTTCGATGCGAGCGACGCGCGGTTCATGGCCCCCGACGACATGCCGGCGCGCATCACCTCCGTTCTCGCCGAGCGCGGTGAGGCGGTGCCGGCCGGCCGACCGGAACTCGTGCGCAGCATCCTCGAGAGCCTGGCCGCTTCGTTTGCAGCTGCCGTCGAAACGGCCTGCGCACTCTCCGGCTCCACGGTCTCCGTCGTGCACATCGTCGGCGGCGGATCTCAGAACGAGCTGCTCTGCCAGCTCACGGCCGACCGCCTCGGCCGCCCCGTGCTTGCCGGCCCCGTCGAGGCGACCGCGATCGGCAACGTGCTCGTGCAGGTACGAGCCCAGGGCCTGGTCACGGGGAGCCTGGAATCTCTGCGCAGCATGGTCGCTCGCGCCTTCCCCCCTGTTCTGTACACGCCCCGTACCGAATCCCGCGCGGGTGTTAGTGTGGTCTGACCACATAATTTCGAGGACGAGGATGGCCGACGCACCACGAGCCTGGGAGGGCGTGCTCCACCACATCGAGGCGCGCCTGCTCTCCGGCGAGCTCGGCCCGGGGGATCACCTTCCGCCGGAACGCGCACTCGCCGCCGAGCTCGGCGTCGGCCGCTCCTCCGTGCGCGAGGCCGTCCGCGTGCTCGACGTGC
>DATCXP010000089.1:0-2172 GCA_036565765.1 Terrimesophilobacter sp. | reverse complement strand
TTCTGTGCCGCTACCACCACGTGCTCAAAGGCAACACCCGGTGGAAGGTGGTTCAAACCTCACCGGGAGTTCTCGAATGGACCAGTCCGTTCGGCCGCGTGATCACCGACGTTCCCGACGCGGCGGTTCGGTTCTGCTGAGCGGCTTGCCTGGATGCTTTGGCCCGAGGCTGCGGAAGCTGCGGATGTTGCGGCCTCAGGTCAGCGCCGAACCCCCGCTGCCGTGTAGACCGCAAGAATGCGCTCAACGAACCTGACGGCGCTGAACTCTGCGGCATCCTCGGCCGCACCGCGAGACATGGCGAGCAGCAGTTCAGGGTCCTCCACGAGAGCCACGAGGGCGTCGGCGAGACCTTCGACACCCGGAGTCGCCGAGAGGTAGCCGGCGTGGGAGAGCCCCTCGCTCAGCCGCGGGTCGCAGTACAGGATGCCGCGCTCCCGACTGACCGCCTCGGCGATGGTCATCGGCTGATTGTCGAACCCGAGCGAGCTCAGCACGACCGCGGAGGAGGCGTCCATGAGCCGCAGGACGGCATCGTTGTCCAGCGCACCGTGCACCCGCAGGAGGGGCTGACCCGCAGCGAGCCTGCGCAGTGCCCCGATCTCGCTGCCGTCACCGACGAAGTCCACGCTGAAACCGTCGCCGGTTTGCTCGAGCGCACGAAGGGCCGCCTTGGCGAACACGAGGGGACGTTTGACCGATTCGCATCGGGCGACCCACAGGAATGCGGGAGTGCTGACCTGTTCTTCGGTGAGCGGCGCCACGGCCGTCGTCGACGTCGCGACCGGGTTGGGGACGACTGCGGGCGGCGGAGTCA
This sequence comes from Terrimesophilobacter sp., assembly GCA_036565765.1. Classification (GTDB taxonomy): domain Bacteria; phylum Actinomycetota; class Actinomycetes; order Actinomycetales; family Microbacteriaceae; genus Terrimesophilobacter. Next base: position 1,355 of record DATCXP010000089.1, on the reverse strand, counting down.
CTCCCGCGACAGCCAGGTCGCGCGCCTGGTGCGCGGAGGGAGACACGACGGCTGTTGCCCGCAGCGCCATCGCGAGCGTCAGGTTGCGCAGAAGATTGTCGAGGGGGCGTCTGCTGAGCTTCCGGCGGGGGATCTCAGCGCCGGTGTAGTGCCGCAGCATCCGGCGAACGAGTCCTGTCAACAGCGCATGCCAAGTGCCTTCGCTGGACCAGTAGAAGGTGTGCACGGTGTGAATGACCGGAATGCCGAGCACCGCAGCGGCATCCGCCGCAGCATGGGCGAGCCCGAACTCGGTCTGCACGTGCACGACATCGACGGACGCGGCACGGAACCGGGCCACCAGCTCGTCACGGAGCGCCGCATCGTTGGCCACGATGGGGAGGTCGACTCCCGGGAGGATGAACCGGGGCCGAACCAGGAGGCTCTCATCGAGTGCCTGCACGAGTTGGCCGCGATCCCGCGCAGCAGAGACCATCGTCACCCGGTGTCCGGCGGCAGTCAGTGCCCGGCGTTGCTGCTCCATCGACGTCTGCGCTCCTCCGACGAAGTCGAGGAAGTAATCGCAGACGATTGCGATGTTCAACGGTGCTCCCTGGCCGGCGTCAAACGCTCCGGAACGCCACGACGGCGTTGTGCCCGCCGAAGCCGAACGAGTTGCTGATGGCCAGCTGCGGGCCGGAGCCGAGCGCGCGGGGTGCCGTGACGACATCCAGGGGGATCGCCGGGTCCTGGTCGTCGAGGTTGATCGTCGGGGGAGCGGTCCGCTCGTGGATGGCGAGGATCGTGAAGATGGCCTCGAGAGCGCCCGTCCCGCCGAGCAGGTGGCCGGTCGCCGCCTTCGTCGCGGACACCGGGATGGAGTGCAGCCGGTCGCCGAAGATCCGCAGAAGCGCGTGGTATTCGGCGATGTCGCCGACCGGCGTGCTCGTCGCGTGGGCGTTGATGTGGGTGACCTCGTCGATCGTTCCACCGGCGTGCTCGATCGCGGACTTCATGGCGCGCGCCGCCGCGGAGCCATCAGGGTCCGGTGCGGTGATGTGGTATGCGTCGCTCGTCACGGCGCCACCGGCCAGCTCCGCGTAGATCCGCGCCCCGCGCGCGAGGGCGTGCTCCTCGGTCTCGAGCACGATCGACCCGGCACCCTCGCCGAGGACGAAGCCGTCGCGGTTCAGGTCGTAGGGGCGGGAGGCGGCCTGCGGGTCGTCGTTGCGCTTGGAGAGCGCCTGCATGGCGGCGAATGCCGCGATCGGCAGCGGGTGGATGGCGGCCTCGGTGCCACCGGCCAGCACGATGTCGGCGCGGCCGAGCCGGATCTGGTCGACCGCCAGCGCCACCGCCTCGTTGCCTGACGCGCA
>DATCXP010000078.1:0-9739 GCA_036565765.1 Terrimesophilobacter sp. | reverse complement strand
CTCTGCCGCGCTTACTGCGAGATTCCGTCCCGCGTCCCCGTCGACCGCGGCGGCGCCGCTCGGGAGCAGTCCGCCGGCCCGAACCCCCGCCGCCACGACCCGCGCGAGCTCGGCGAGCGACCCGGCCGCGTTCTGCCGGATCGTGACGGGAATCGGGAGGTAGCGGAAGACATCGCGCTCCACCCCGAGGGCCGACACATCCTTCGCGACGCCGAACTCGCGCTCCCACTCGGCCTGGTCGCTGCGCGCGGCACGCAGGACGAAGTCCGAGCCGGCGGCTGCGACGATGCCGGCCACCGCATCCGAAACCGGAGCGCCGACCGATGCCTTCGCACTCTTCCACGAGCCGAGGTGCACGAGATAGTTCGGCCCGCCCGCCTTCGTGCTCGCCCCTACGACGGAGCGCTTCCAGCCGCCGAACGGTTGCCGGCGCACGATCGCGCCGGTGATGCCGCGGTTCACGTACAGGTTCCCGGCCTCGACCGAGGCCAGCCAGGCGGCGAGCTCGTCGGCGTCGAGCGAGTGCAGGCCGGCGGTCAGTCCGTAGTCGACCGCGTTCTGCAGGCGGATGGCGTCCTGAAGCGTCGCCGCGCGCATGATGCCGAGCACCGGCCCGAAGAACTCGGTCAGGTGGAAGTCGCTTCCCGCCGCGACGCCCGTACGGATGCCCGGCGACCACAGGCGGGCGCTCTCGTCGAGTTGCTCGGGCTTGAGCAGCCAGCGCTCCCCCGGCCCGAGTTCGGTGAGGCCGCGCTTGAGCTTGCCGGTCGCAGGTTCGATGATCGGACCCATCTGACTCGTCGGCTCGCTCGGGTAGCCGACGCGCAGCGTGGTCGCGGCATCCACGAGCTGCTTCTCGAACCGCTCGGAGCGGGCGACGGATCCGACCAGGATGACGAGGCTCGCGGCCGAGCACTTCTGGCCGGCGTGGCCGAACGCGCTCTTGACGACATCCGCCACCGCGAGATCGAGGTCGGCGGAGGGCGTGACGATGATGGCATTCTTGCCGCTCGTCTCGGCGAGGAGCTTGAGCTCGGGCCGCCAGGAGCGGAACAGCTCAGCGGTCTCGTAGCCGCCGGTCAGGATGACGCGGTCGACCTCGGGGCGCGACACCATCTTCTCGCCCAGGTTCCGGTCGGCAAGGTCCACGAGGTTGAGCACGTCGCGCGGCACGCCGGCCCGCCAGAGCGCGTCGACCATGACCGCGCCCGAGCGCTGCGCCTGCCTGGCCGGCTTGATGATGACGGATGCGCCGGAGGCGAGCGCGGCGAGGGTCGAACCGGCGGGGATCGCCACCGGGAAGTTCCACGGCGGCGTCACGACGATCAGGCGCGACGGCGTGTAGTCCGCTCCATCCACCTGGTCGAGCTCCTCGGCGAGCTGCGCGTAGTAGCGGGCGAAGTCGATGGCCTCGCTGACTTCGACGTCGCCCTCGGCGATCGTCTTGCCCGCCTCGTTGGCCATGACCTCGATGAGGTCCCCGCGCGTCTCGGCGAGCACGTCGGCGGCCTTGCGCAGGATCGCGGCGCGCCCCTTGCCCCCGAGATCGGCCCACCCTCCGGATGCGGCGAGGGCACGAGTGACGACGACATCCAGCTGCTTCTCATCGGAGACCTTTGCCGCAGCGATGAGGTCGACGCCGAGCTCGCTCGTGGCGACCGCCCCGAGCACGGCGGCACCCCAGGTGCGGTTGGCCGGCAACGCCGGGTCGGTGTCGGGCGTGTTGGCGAAGTCGTCGCCGAATGGCGCGCTGGAGCTTGGAGCAAGGGCCATTTCTGGCCCTTGCCGCGACGCCAGCGTCGACGCCCGTCCCGGGCATCGGTCGGCTTCGAGCGCGAGCCGCGACTGCTGCCGGTTGGGGGCGGGCACCGCGGTATCCACATCGGCGAGGGAGGCGAGGAAGCGGTCGCGTTCCCGATTGAACAGCTCCTCGTTGTCGACGAGCTCGAACACGGCGGACATGAAGTTCTCCTGGCTCGCGTTCTCCTCGAGCCGCCGGATGAGGTAGCCGATCGCGACATCGAACTCCTGCGGCAGCACGACGGGGGTGTAGAGCAGGAGGCCGCCGACGTCCTGGCGCACGGCATCCGCCTGGCCCTCTGCCATCCCGAGCAGCATCTCGAACTCGACGTGGTCGGAGACGCCGCGCGCCTCGGCGAGCAGGTGGGCGAACGCGACGTCGAACAGGTTGTGGCCGGCGATGCCTACCCGGACTGCCGCGGTGTTCTCGGGCCTGAGCGCCCAGTCCAGCACCCGCTTGTAGTTGGTGTCGGTCGCCTGCTTGCTGTGCCAGGTCGCGAGCTCCCAGCCGTGCATTCTCGCCTCGACCGTCTCCATGGCGAGGTTTGCGCCCTTGACGAGGCGCACCTTCACCGGTGCGCCGCCGCGCGCAACGCGCGCCTGCGACCAGTGGGTGATGCGCTGGAACGCTCCGAGCGCGTCGGGAAGATAGGCCTGCAGCACGATGCCCGCTTCGAGGTTCAGCAGCTGCGGCTGGTCGAGGATGCTCTCGAACACCGCGATCGTGAGGTCGAGGTCGCGGTACTCCTCCATGTCCATGTTGATGAACTTCGGGGTCGGCGAAGCCGCGGCGAGCTCATAGAGCGGCGTGAGACGCTTGGTGACCCGCTCGACCGTCTCGGGGAATGCCCACATGTTGAGCTGGCTCTCGATCGATGAGACCTTGATCGACACGTAGTCGACGTCCGGGCGCTGCAGCAGCCGCTTCGTTCCCTCGAGGCGGCGCTCCGCCTCGGCCTTGCCGAGAACGATCTCGCCGAGCAGGTTGATGTTGAGCCGGATGCCCGGCTTCTTCAGGCGGGCGATGGCCGGCCCGAGCCTGCCCGGCCGGGCGTCCACGATGAGGTGGGCGACCATCCTGCGCAGCACCGCGCGGGCCAGGGGCACGACCGGCCACGGCAGAGCCGGCGCGACGAGCCCGCCGACGCGGATCGCGAAACGCATGTACCAGGGAAGGAATGCGGGTGTGCGCGTCGCGAGGTCGGCGAGGTTGTGGGCGGCGACGCGCAGATCCTCTGGACGGATGACGCGGTCGACGAATCCGATCGTGAAGTCGAGGCCGTTCTGGTCCTTCAGAACCTGGGCGAGGAGTGCTGCGGACCCGCTGCCTCCCGAGCGGGCACCGCGCTGGGCCCAGGCGCGCGCGAGGTCGACAGCCTCCGCGGCGAGGGTGTCAGGGATGGCAGGGGTGGTGGCGGAAGTCTTCGGCATGATGACAGGATAACGCCAAGACCTTGCCAAGTGGCAAGTTTATTTCGCGGTGTTCCCGAGCTCGTTCAGCGGCACCGAGATCAGGGCGCTGACCAGTAATTTCATGGTCTCGGCGACGTGAACGTCATCGCGGTCGTAAAGCCATTGCAGTTGCAGGCCGTCCATCATGCCGAGGATGGCGCGCGCCGCGGACTCCGGCGTCCATCCCTCACGCAGCACGCCGCGATCCGCCGCGCGCTGCAGGTACCGTGCGTTCGAGGCGATGATGCTCTCGTAGAACTCCGCGTAGTAGGCGTGCGCGGGATGATCCTCGTTCGTCGCCTCCGCCGAAGCCATGTTGTACAGCTCGATGACGCCGGGCATCCCGACGTTGTCCTCGGCGAGGGAGATCAGTTCGGCGAGCGACATGCCGTCTTCGTCGTCGAAGTGCCGCCGCAGCCGCTCATCGCGGCGGCGCAGAACGGCCATGAGCAGTTCGTTCTTGGTCGGGAAGTAATGCATGAGTGACTGATGGCTCACACCGACCCGACCCGCGATCTCCCGCAGCGACGCCCCGTGCAGGCCGACCTCCCCGAACACCGCGAGCGCGGCATCCAGGATCGCCTGCCGCTTCGCCGCCCCCTTCTGGGAGCGGCCGGTGACCGGTTCAGCCATGGAGTCCCTAACGTTCTGGATGTCCCAGCCTATTCTCTGCCTCCAGCGCGCTCCATCGTGGTGCTGCGCGAGCCCTTCCCCTTGTCGCGGAGAGCGCCTACCCTCGACGCATGGATCTCATACTCATCCCCGGTTTTTGGCTCGATGCCGCCTCCTGGGACGACGTCGTGGCACCGCTCAAGGATGCCGGTCACGCCGTTCACGCGCTCACCCTTCCCGGCCTCGAATCTCCGGGCGCCGACCGCGCGGGGCTGGGCCTGCGCGACCACGTCGACGCGGTCGTCGCCGCGATCGATTCCCTGCCCGGTCCCGTCGTGCTCATCGGCCACAGCGGTGGAGGTGCCATCGCCCATGCCGCAGTGGACGCCCGCCCGGACTCCGTCGCCCGCGTCGTCTACGTCGACAGCGGCCCGCTCGGTGACGGGGAGGTCATCAACGACGAGCTGCCCGTCGTTGACGGGGAAATCCCCCTGCCCGAATGGTCGGAGTTCGAGGAGGAAGACCTGATCGACCTCGACGACGGCCTTCGCGAGAGGTTCCGCAGTATCGCGATCCCCGAGCCCGCGCGCGTCGCGAACGACAAGCAGGTCCTGCGGAATCCGCGACGCTATGACGTCCCCGCGACGCTCATCTGCTGCGAGATGCCCGCGAGCCGGTTCCGCGAGTGGATCGCGCAAGGTCGTCCCTGGGTCGCCGAGCTGGCCCGGCTCAGGGACTACGAACTCGTCGACCTGCCGACCGGGCACTGGCCGCAGTTCACCCGGCCGAGGGAGCTCGCCGAGACGATCCTCGCGGCGATCGACCGTCAATAGTGGTTCTGCCCCAGCTGGTGGGGACTAGCCCCGGCCGGTGAACTCGTCCATCGAGCGGTACACCCCGAACAGGCGTCCCGCGACGAAGTCCCACGCCCGGGTCGGCAGCAGACCCTTCAGTACTCGGGAGAGTCCGACGGTCCACGGCATCATGAGCAGGGGCCGGCCCGCGAGCATGGCCGCCCAGGCTCGGCGGACGACCTTCTCCGGTGTCATGATCGGCGTCAGAAGCGGGCCGCGGACGCCCGCGAACATACCGGTGCTGATGTAGCTCGGGGCGAGCGTCGTGATCCTCACCTGAGGGTGGCCAGCCTTTACCAACTCGAGGCGCACCGAATCGCTCCAGCCGATCATGGCCCACTTGGACGCCGCGTACACGCTCATACGCGGATTGGACAGCGTGCCGGCGGCGGAGGCGACGTTCAGGATACGGCTCTCGCGGCCATCCGCGATCATCGCCGGCAGGAAGGCGCGCGTCAGGTACATCGCCGCGAGCGTGTTGACCTGCATGGTCGCCTCGATGTCGCGTACCGGGTCGTGCTCCCAGAAGAAGCTGCTGCGCACGATCCCGGCGTTGTTGATCAGGACATCCGGATTGCCGACCTCTCGCCGCACCCGGGCGGCGACGTCCGCGATGTCCTCCCGCGAGGACAGGTCGACGGTGTAGCTCGCGACCCTCCCGCCCGCCACGGTGAGCTCGGCGGCAGTCGCTTCGAGAGCCTCGGCGTTCACATCGAGGAGGATGACGGATGCCGCACCCTCGGCCACCGCGCGCTGGGCGTACAGCCTGCCCATCCCCATCGCCGCGCCGGTGATCAGCACGATCCGATCGGCAACTGATTCCATGTCACCGAATCTAGTGGTGGACGGGCACTTCGAGTGTGCGACTACAACAGACATCGGCTGCGGCGGTGGGGCGAGATCCAATGGGTAACGCCCCCGCCGAGGTCGCGCTCGGGGGCGACGGGGGCGGAGCTTCACGGCACAGGGGATGCGGTGACGCTCATCGCCACCGTATCTGCGCAAGCGGTTGCCAGAATGGCCCCAGATAGGGTCACGCGATGAAGAAACCCCCTCCCGAGTATCAGGCGGAAGGGGGTCTTTGGCAGCGGTCGCTTACCGAGCCATAAGTAATCTAGCGGAGAACAGACGTGCGTTTGCCGGCGACACCGGTTACGAGCGAAAGATGAGGTGCCGAGTAGAGTGCTGACACTCCGAAGAGTTGGCGGTGATCGGCGCGATGAGGCCTGTCACGTGGAGCGGGATGTTGCGGTAAAGATGGTCTGCGGACCGTGCCGGTGACCCGCCCGTCGTTGACGCCGGGCCAACGATACTCGAAGCTGTCACCCGTGGATCATGAGGTGCGTGCTGAAAACAGGCTCTCCAGTATCTGAAGCCGCTTGCCGATCACGAGCTCAGTGTCCGGACGGTTGAGTGCGGCGCGGTCCCAGTTGCCGACGATCACGGCCGCTGTGACTCCATCGTGTGCGAGATAGCAATAGACACTGAGACACACGGCGTCACCATATGCCGTTGCCCTGAAGTCAGTGCCGGCAGTCGGGTACTGCTCTCGCAGGGCGATCGACGCGACGGTTGGGCTGTCGTCGTTATCGCAGGTTCCCTCAGAGAGGTATCGGGCGCGGTCTATCACGTAATAGGCGTGGTGGCCAGGCTGATCCCCCAATCGTTCCACGAATGCCGCGTGTTCCTCATAGGAGTCGGAGCGAACGCGGTCCGAACAGGATGCGCGTTCCGCCAGCACGGCGAGATCTGCATTCGTCAGCAACTCGAATTCGCCAATCCGAGCTGGAAAATTCCAACCGAGAATATCGACCGACTCCGTATGCCCGGCGCTGTGGTCGTCAGGCGAGACATCACCAGAATCCGGTAGGTGGGAAGAATCTGGATGAGCCGCTCCAGGCGGATCCAGAGTTTGCCCCGCACAGCCCATCAATCCCAGTGACAGGCAAGCTACTGCCGCAAGCCCAAGCGGCCTCACAGCCAAATGACTTATCGATAATCCCATGGGACCGATTGTCTCGGACCTTGAGCGAAACTTCCACTTCCATTGACGGCACGCGCGCCTCAGGAATGCCGTCGCTGCCATGTGCCGCGCGCTTGAGCTGCGGGACATCGGTTGGCTGAGCAGGATTCGAAAGTGGGCGATCTGTTTGAGAAAGGATGAACCCCTCGAATCGTGAGGTCACTTTCGGAGCGTGAGACGGGGCAGATTTCGATACGCCGTCTAAGACGGCGACTCAACCAGCGGAACGCACATCTGTAGCTGGGGCGGGATTCGAACCCGCGACCTCACGATTATGAGTCGTGCGCTCTCGCCAACTGAGCTACCCAGCCACGGCACCCGGAGCGGGTGACCGAGCCCCCTGTGGGAATCGGACCCACCACCTCTTCCTTACCAAGGAAGTGCTCTACCAATGAGCTAAGGGGGCGCGCAAACAACGACGACGAGCGTCGATTGGCACCGTAAGAGACTAGCATCCACCAGCAGGATAGTTTCTCCCCGCCCGACGCGACGGCATCCCGAGAGGACCACCATGTTCGTACACCTGTCCATCCACCGCCCACGGCCGGGGGCGGAGGGGGCGCTCATCGATTCGATGCACCGCTTCGGAGATGCGCTGGGGTCCGCCCCGGGGCTGATCAGCGTCCGCACCCTGCGGGACGAGTCCGCAGGGGTGCTCGTCGGCATGGCACTGTGGTCGTCGCAGGAGAGCATGCAGGCGTCGATCCACCTCGCTCGTGAAGCGATCGCCAATGACCCGTTCGACGAGTGGGAGAGCCAGGAGACGGAAAGCTACCGCCTCAGCGAGGTGTAGTCAGTTCGCGTTCGCCTTGAGCCAGGCGAACGGGTCTACCGGTACGCCGTTGACGTGGATCTCGAGGTGAAGGTGGGCCCCGGTCGATTCGCCGGTGCTCCCGACCAGACCGACCTCATCGGTCACCTTGACCTGTTGGCCGACCACAACCTTCATCGAGCCGTCCGCCATGTGCGCGTAAACGCTCTGCACGAGCTGGCCATTGATGTGGTGGTCGATGATGACGTGGTTGCCGAGTCCGTAGTGGGATGCCACGACCGCGCTCACGGTGCCGTCGGCGATCGCCTGGATGACCGCGCCGGCGCCGGGGGTGAAGTCGACACCCTTGTGGTCGGTCGAGCATCCCGGGCACGGCGAGATCCGGTATCCGAAACCGTCGCTGATCGGAACGGCGATCGGGAACGGCCATTGGATGGTCCCGTTCGGGTCGTTCGTGTAGGCGAAGTTCCGATTCCCATACCGCAGGAAGATCTGCTCCTTGAGCGAGATCGCCGTGTAGGAATCGCGGGAGACCTCCGGTGAGGCGGATGCCATCGCGATCCTGAGCGACTGGACCTCCGCCTCGGGTGCGGAGGCAGACATCGCCTGATCCCCCATTGCGGACACCGCCTCGTTCGGGAAGAACGCGTTCGCGGGCAGGGAGGTCGAGACCATCATGAGCCCGGCGCCGAGCATCGCACCGAGGGTCATGAGCTTCGAGAGCATCCGGCGCTTGAGCGACTTCGGACGCGCCGCACTCCGTGCGGCAGGACGGGCGGGGTGAGACGTGGGACCGGATGCGCGACGCGGCGGCCTGACGGGGCGGAGCTGCTTCGGCGCCCGCGGCTTCCTTGTGGCGTGCGGCTGATGCGGGGTCTTCCTCTGCCCGGACGCCTTCGCCTGCGCCTCGCGCTCGCGCAATTCCCGGCGACTGAGCGCGGGAGCGGCAGGCTGGCTCACTGGCTGCTGCGTCTGCTGCGGCGCCTCGGCCGTCACGGCGATCCCGAGTTGCGCGAAACCCGATCCCGAGCCGCTCGTATCAGCGGGCTCAGGCTCGAAGCTCCAGTTGAAGTCCCCCACCCGCTATCGCACTCCAGAGTTCGTGAGTCGGAGTAGCCGGGCACGGCGCGCAACGGACTCGGGCGGCATCATGACTGGTACTCCTCGACAATCGGCTAGCACAATGGGGGAATTGGCAAGCCGGGTATTTCGGGTTTCTGGGGGAAAAGGACACCGCCCAGATAACGGATTCATAAAGAATAGCCCACGCGACAGAAAAAATGCCACCCCGGACTTCACGCGCTGATATCGAAAATAACTCGCTCAAGCATGGCCGCCATCGAGGGCTCCGCGGCCAGAACGAAGTCCTTGCCCGCTCGCGCGCCCGCCAGACCGCTCACCCGGGCACCGGCCTCCTGCGCGACGAGCGCGCCGGCGGCATGATCCCACGGGTTCAGGCCCCTCTCGAAATACGCGTTCAGACGGCCGGCCGCGACGTCGCAGAGGTCGAGCGCGGCCGACCCCTGCCTTCTGATGTCGCGGACGCGCCCGATCAGCTTCACGAGCGCCTCAGCCTGCCGCACCCTGCCCTCGGCGCGGTAGGCGAACCCGGTCCCGATGAGCGCCTGGGAGAAGTCGACGGCGGGCGCGACGGCGATCCGTGAGTTCCCCAGCCGGGCGCCACCGCCATCCGTCGCCGTGAACACTTCACCGATCGCAGGATTCACGACCACGCCGGCGAGCGCATGCCAGGTCTGCGGATCAGGGTCGCCCTCGACGACGGCGATGCTCACGGCGTAGTGCCGGATGCCGTACAGGTAGTTCACGGTGCCGTCGATGGGATCGACGACCCAGGTCAGCCCGCTGCCTCCCGCGGTCGCGTCGCTCTCCTCGCCGAGGAAGCCGTCATCCGGCCTCGCCTCGGCCACCAGGGAGCGGATGAGCGCCTCGGTCTCGCGATCGGCCTCCGTCACGACATCCTCGAGCGACGACTTGCTCGCCGCGACCTGGACGCCCTCGGCCCGGCGCCTCGCGGCCAACTCTCCTGCGGTCATGGCGATCGAGGCCGCGAGTGTCAGGAGTTGCGATGTTGCAGTCATGGTGGCAAGTACAGGATTCGAACCTGTGAAGTCTGAGACGTCTGATTTACAGTCAGATCCCTTTGGCCGCTTGGGTAACTTGCCATGTGCTCCGGCCACATGTATTCACCTGACCGGAGACAGAAGT
>DATCXP010000072.1:0-11287 GCA_036565765.1 Terrimesophilobacter sp. | reverse complement strand
GCCGGAGCAGACCCCTGAGAGCTATCTCGGGACGCAGCGCGCCAATAGTTTCGGGGGCGGTGGCGACTACTCCGACGGGACGCACGACTACCGGTTCCCGAAGGAGGTCGCCTACGACCAGTTCGCGCTTCGCGGCACCTGGACGCTCGACGCCGAGTCCATCTCGGCCGGGAAGGACGCGGCCATCCGGCTGAACTTCAAGGCGCAGCACGTGTATCTCGATGTCGGCGGGACGGGGACGCTCACGGTCACCCGCGACGGTGTGGAGACGAGCATCCGGGTGAGCGGTGCGCCCAACATCTACGACCTGGTCTCGCTCGGCTCCGCCCGGCGGGACACGCTCGACGTCGAACTCTCGCCGGGGCTGAAGGCCTACTCGTTCACGTTCGGCTGAGATCCGCCTGCCCGTTGTGTGCACTCTTCGACAGGTCAGACGTCGGGGGTGACGGTTAGCCTGCCACGTATGACTCGGTTCCGGTTCTACACCGCCAGCACGCTCGACGGGTTTCTCGCCGACCCCGACCACGGCCTCGAGTGGCTCTTCACGGTCGACCAGGGCGAGGAGCTGGACGGGATCTACCAGCGCTTCCTGGGCGAGGTCGGAGCCATGGTCATGGGAGCGTCGACCTACCTCTGGATGCGCGAACACGAGATGCCGGATGCGGCGAAGTGGCACGAGTGGTACGCCGAGCGCCCGGCGTTCCTGGTCAGTCATCGGTACTTACCGCTCGTTGACGGCGTCGATCTGCGCCCCGTCAGTGGCGATGTGCGGGCGATCGCCTCGGCGGCGAGCGAGGCCGCAGGAGGCAAGGATGTCTGGATCGTCGGCGGCGGGGATCTGGTCGGCCAGTTCGCCGACGCCGGTCTGCTCGACGAGGTCATCGTCGGGATCGCTCCGGTGACGCTCGGCTCTGGCGCGTCCCTGTTGCCTCGTGGGATCGAGGCGGACCGTCTACATTTGACGGACCTCACCCGTTCGGGCCAGTTCGCCATCCTGAGCTACGCGGTGGGGCCCGGATCCCGGCCGGAGGCAGGTGGTTGAGGTGCCGTCGCGATCTGGACCAGAACGGTGTCGGTGTACGGTCTGCAGGGTGGGCCCCGTGGGGCTCGAACCCACGACCCAAGGATTAAAAGTCCTTTGCTCTACCAACTGAGCTAGAGGCCCGCGTGACAAATCTACCGTCGGAATCCGCGCCCGGGAATCCGAACCGCCTAGATGCGGGTCGCCCGCAGAAGCATCGTATCGATCAGCTCCAGGACCAGGTCGCGAGCACCGAGCTGGTGAGTGCGCTGCGATCGGCCTCAGGAACCGTGCTACTGAACGAGAACGTCACCACGAACGTCTGTCCGGCACGTGTGGCGTAGATCTGCTCGATCTGGTACTGAGCCGAGCCGGAAGTGAACGCGGCCGACAGTTGAGCGGATTCCGCTCCGGCGACCATGACGCGATCACGTACCGTCACGTTGGTGGCTCCGGCAGCCTCGAGTTCCGCGACGCCATCCGACTCGATCTGCTCGGGGGTGACCTCCCCAGCCGGTGACAGCAAGACGTTGACGTTGTCGGCGAAGCCATCGGAGTCGGCCAGATTCGCCACGAACGTGTCGACGCCGGCCGGCTTCTCGAAGCCCTCGGGTGCCGACCAGCCGTCGGGTGCGACGAAACTGTAACCGTCGCCCATGATCGTTTCGCCCGTCGCCGGAGCAACGCCGGGTTCGGATGATTTCCTCGTACCGGGGTCCGGCTCCGACGGTCCTGCCGGGGGCGAGGCGGAGCACCCGACGAGAGCGAGCGACGTGGCGAGGGCGAGAACGGTGACGCTCAGGAGTCGGGGCATGCCATCAGGATAGGCGGTGGCCAGGGCTTCAGGTGAGAATGAGCGGCGCAGGCTCGCGTCAAGACCTTCTCCTCTGCATAGTAGGTCTCTCGCTTAAGCTTGACCGGATGACCGACGAGTTCCACAAGCCGACCCAGTTCTCCGGCTCGAAGTTCGAGACCTTCGAGGGAGGGCAGGACCCCGCCCAGATCAGCCGCGTCGCCCATGAGACGGCGCAGGCGCTTCTGACGCGTGTGCGCGAGCATCCTGAACCGCACATCGTCGATCGCCTCGTCGCGTTCACCGACGAACACGGCATCGATGCGCTCGCGGAGCTGTGGTCGCGCTCGAGCCCGCGCAGCCTGCCCGGCGCCCTGTGGCGCATCTACCTCATGCGCGCGCTCATCCGCCAGGACGCGCAGACCGTGAGCTTCCTCTATCAGCGCGGAACCGAGACCACTCCGACGATCGACCACGTGGTGGCCGGTGCGCCGACGCCGACCGGGCCAGACGAGATCACGGCGCTCGCCGACCAGATCCTGCGGGGGCTCTTCGAGGGCGACTTCGCGGTCGCCCTCGACCGGGCGGCGGCATTCTGCCGGCTGACTTCCGCGGGCGCGACGAGCGTCGCGGATGACGTGGAGGTCACCGAGCCCGACCGTGCGACCGAGCTCACCACGAGGGCGCTCCGGCTCTCCCAGACGGCGGCGGAGTTCACCTCGTGCGCGAAGCTCTGGCGCAACGGCTCGCTCGACTGAGAGTCACCCCGGCATTCCGTCGACGGCTCGGATGTCGCAGGCGGTGCGGTTAGAATCATCGTGGCCCGCAAGGGTCCATGCCGGGCCGCAGTAACCCCGGGCTCCAATATTCGCCGCTCCGAGCGGCCTCGCGCCGAGAGGCGTTCTGCGGCCCGGCACCACTCCGCCCGGCGTCGCGCGGCAGAACAATGACTGGATGCCCATGACTGAAGCTACGGCCGCCGAGCCGCGCCGCCTGTTCTGGTTCGTGATCGCCATCGCCATTGTCGTCGTCCTCGCCGATCAGGCCACGAAGTGGTGGGCCGAGACCGCGCTCGGCGGTGGCGAGGTCGTGACGGTGATCAACGGCATCCTCTCGTTCTGGCTCGTCTACAACCCCGGCGCCGCGTTCTCGATCGGCACGGAGTTCACCTGGGTGTTCACGATCCTCGCCGGGCTGGCCGCAGGACTGATCGGCTGGTACGCGTGGCGGGTGCGTTCCCGCTGGTGGATGGTCGCCCTCGGGCTGCTGCTCGGTGGCGCGCTGACCCACCTCGGCGATCGGCTGTTCCGGCAGCCCGGCTTCGGACGCGGACACGTCGTCGACTTCATCGACTATGCCGGCTTCTTCGTCGGCAATGTCGCCGACATCGCACTCGTGGTCGGCGCCATCATGATCGCCGTCCTGGTCTTCGTCGGCTCGCAGGCCGGGTCGCGCGACGGAGCACCGCAGGCATGATGCTCACCCGGCGGGAGGCGGCACTGCGCCTCGATGTGACACTCGAGATGGCCAGGCGGCACGGGCTGCCCTCACGGATGTCGGAGGCCGAGCTCGCCGAACTCGACGAGAACCCGCCGGCCTGGCTCGCCCAGTCGCGCGCCAACCGCACCGGGAAGCGCCCGGTATGGGTGCAGCTCCGGTGCGACATCTGCGGGTTCTCCGAGGACGCACGGCCGAAGAAGTGGTGGCCGGAGTTCAGCTACCTGAGCTGCTCGCACCATCCTGCCGACGAGCTTCCGGAGCCTGGGCCGGGCCTTGCCCGCAGCGAGTACGACGGCATCGGCAGCCGCTTCGTCGGGATCGTGGACGCGCCGCCCGCATAGCCGTGCGCACCGAAGCCGTCTGAGCGTCCCAAATGAAGGCATTCGGCGCTTCTCGGCACGTATTGACGGGGCAGCAGCTACCGCATTGGCTGGATTGCCTTCATTTGGGTCACCCCGGCGCGCGTGGGCCGCGTGAACGAAAACGACGGAGATCGGGCTCCGGATGCCGCATCCGGGCACGAAAGCGCGCGTTGCGGCCGGTTCTCCGTCGTTTTCGTTCGCGGGGCTAGCCGAACTTCCCCGAGACGTAGTCCTCCGTGGCCTGCACCGACGGGTTCGCGAAGATCTTGTTCGTGTCGTCGTACTCGATGAGCTTGCCCGGCTTGCCGGTGCCCGCGATGTTGAAGAACGCGGTGCGGTCGGAGACCCGCGACGCCTGCTGCATGTTGTGGGTCACGATGACGATCGTGTAGTCGGTCTTCAGTTCCTCGATGAGGTCCTCGATCGCGAGGGTCGAGATCGGGTCGAGGGCAGAGCACGGCTCGTCCATGAGCAGCACGTCCGGCTGCACGGCGATCGCGCGGGCGATGCAGAGCCGCTGCTGCTGGCCGCCGGAGAGCCCGGAGCCGGGCAGCGCGAGACGGTCCTTGACCTCGTTCCAGAGGTTCGCGCCCTGCAGCGCACTCTCGACCAGGTCGTCGGCGTCGGGCTTCGACATCCTGCGGTTGTTGAGCTTCACGCCGGCGAGCACGTTGTCGCGGATCGACATCGTCGGGAACGGGTTCGGCCTCTGGAACACCATGCCGACCTGCCTGCGCACGAGCACCGGGTCGACGCCGGGCCCGTACAGGTTGTTGCCGTCGATGAGCACCTCGCCCTCGACGTAGGCGCCGGGGATGACCTCGTGCATGCGGTTGAGCGTGCGCAGGAAGGTGGACTTTCCGCATCCGCTCGGCCCGATGAACGCCGTGACGGTGCGCGGCTCGATCGTGAGCGTGATGTCCTCGACGGCCTTGAACTTGCCGTAGAAGACGTTCAGGTCGTTCACTTCGATGCGCTTAGACACTGCGGGTTCCTTTGGGGGTTATCGGCCGAGCTTGGGGGAGAAGATCCTGGCGATGAGGCGGGCGATCAGGTTGAGCGCCATGACGATGAGGATGAGCGTGAGCGCGCCGGCCCAGGCGCGGTCGAGGTAGGGCTGCACGTCGGTGCCGGGGTTCGCGTACTGCGTGTAGACGAAGAGCGGCAGGGCCATCATCCGGCCGTTGAACAGGTCGTAGTTCATGCTCGCCGTGTAGCCGGCGATGATGAGCAGCGGCGCAGTCTCGCCGATCACGCGCGCGATCGCGAGGGTCACACCGGTCGTGATGCCGGCGATCGAGGTCGGGATGACGACCTTCAGGATCGTGAGCCACTTCGGCACCCCGAGCGCATACGCGGCCTCCCGCAGCTCGTTCGGCACGAGCTTGAGCATCTCCTCGCTGGATCGGACCACGGTCGGGATCATGAGCAGAGTGAGCGAGATCGCGCCACCGAATCCGAACCGGATGCCGGGGTCGCTGAACAGGAGCGCGAACAGGGCGAACGCGAACAGTCCCGCGACGATCGAGGGGATCCCGGTCATGACGTCGACGAAGAACGTGATCGCCCTGGCGAGGTGACCGCGGCCGTACTCGACGAGGTAGATCGCGGACAGCAACCCGATGGGGACCGAGATGAGGGTGGCCATCCCGGTAATCTCGAGCGTCCCGACGAGCGCGTGCAGCGCTCCTCCGGGCAGCTCCTCGGTGCCAGCGCCCACGACGTTGCGCATCGACTGCGTGAAGAACGGGATGTCGAATCGCTTCCAGCCGTCGATGACGACCGTGAACACGAGCGACACGAGGGGCAGGAGGGCGATGACGAAGGCGGTCGACACGAGGGAGGTGACGAGGCGGTCGCGCGCCTTTCTCGAGCCCTCCACGAGGTAGGAGACGGTCACGAGCAGAACGTCGAACAGCACGGTGCCGAAGAAGATCGCCCCGACGATGTTGTAGTCGGCCGATCCTGTGCTCGCCTGCAGGAAGGCGAAGACGACGGCCATGACGACCCAGCCGATGGCAAGGAGCGCCCACGGCGCCCACTTCGGGAGCCGAGCGCTCGTGAGGCTGTTGACGATCCCGTTGCCCGTCGCCGTGGTCATCAGTTCGCCCCCGAGAACGCCTTGCGGCGGTTGATGAGGATGCGGGCCCCCGAGTTCACGAGCAGCGTGATGACGAACAGGATGAGCCCGGTCGCGATGAGCGCGTTCACCCCGACACCGTGGGCCTCCGGGAAGTTGAGCGCGATATTGCCGGCGATCGTCGGCGGGTTCGCGGAACCGGTCAGGACGAAATGGATGACCATGGCGGGGGAGAGCACCATGGCGACGACCATGGTCTCGCCGAGTGCACGGCCGAGACCGAGCATCGAGGCGGAGATGATGCCGGGCAGCCCGAACGGCAGCACCGCGGTCTGGATCATCTCCCAGCGGGTCGCGCCGAGCGCGAGGGCGGCCTCCTCGTGGAGTACCGGTGTCTGCAGGAACACCTCGCGGCACACCGCCGTGATGATCGGCAGGACCATGACGGCGAGCACGATCGCGACGGTGAGGATCGTGCGACCGGTTCCGGACACCGGCGGAGTGAACAGCGGGAACCATCCGAAATTGTCGACGAGCCAGGCGTAGAACGGCTGGACGAACGGCGCGAGGACCTTGATGCCCCACAGGCCGAACACGACGGAGGGCACGGCGGCCAGCAGGTCGATCACATAGCCGAGCGTCTGGGCGATCCGTCGTGGCGCGTAGTGCGAGATGAACAGGGCGATCCCGAGGGAGACCGGCAGGGCCATCACGAGCGCGAGCGCCGCGGCCCAGACGGTTCCGAACGCGAGCGGCGCGACGTAGGACCAGAAGCTGTCCGGGGCGCTGGGGAGCTCCTTCGGGTCCGCGACGAGCGCCGGGATGCTCTGGGCGATCAGGAACACGGCTACCGCGGCCAAGGCGCTGAGGATGAGGATGCCGGCGGCGAGCGTGCTCCCCGAGAAGATGCGGTCAGCGGGCCGGGTCCTCACCCGGCTGGGCGTGCTCGCTGACGATCTGGTCACTGTGCGTGTTCCTCGGCCCTTGGTGGTTGGTGGTCCCAGTCTGACTGGCTTGCGGCCCCTTCTGCAACGAGAAGGGGCCGCATGCCAGCGTTCCCTACTTGATGGTGGCGATCGCTGCAGCGACCTTCGTTGAGAGTTCGGTCGACAACGGTGCGGCACCGGCCGACTTCGCCGCTTCGGCCTGACCCGCGCTGCTCGCGATGTAGCCGAGGTAGGCCTTGACGAGCTGCGCGGTCGCGGCGTCCGTGTACTCCTGGCAGGCGATCACGTAGCTCACCAGAACGAGCGGGTAGTGCGTCGGGTCGGTCGTCTTGCGGTCGAGCTTGATCGCGATGTCGTTCGCATCGCGTCCCTCGACGAGCGGGGACCCCGCGACGACCTCTGCCGCGGCGGCCGCGGAGTAGTCGACGAACTCGGTTCCGACCTTGATGGCGGCGACACCGAGCTTGCCGGCCTTCGACGCGTCGGCGTAGCCGATCGTGTTGGTGCCGTTGGTGACGGCGTCAACGACACCGGAGGTGCCCTGGGCGGCCTCGCCACCGCTGTACGGGAACTTGTCGGCCGCTTCGGCGTCCCAGACCTCCGGAGCCACCTTGTTCAGGTAGTCGGTGAAGTTCTTGGTCGTGCCGGAGTCGTCCGAGCGGTGCACGGCCGTGATCGGGCCCGAGGGGAGCTTCGCGTCCGGGTTCAGCGCGGCGATGGCGGCGTCGTTCCAGTTCTTGATGTCCCCCTTGAAGATCTTCGCGATCGTGGCGGCGTCGAGGTTGAGCTTGTCGACCCCCTCCACCTTGAAGATGAGCGCGATCGGCGAGATGTAGACCGGGAGGTCGATCGCCTTCGAGTCTGGAGCGCAGGCCGCGAACGGCTTGGCGAGCTCCTCGTCGCTCAGTGCAGAGTCGGACCCCGCGTAGGCGACGCCCCCGCTGATGAACGCCTTGCGGCCCGCTCCGGAACCATCCGGCGAGTAGTTGATGGTGACATCCGGATTCGCGATCTGGAATGCGGCGATCCAGGCGTCGGACGCGCTCCCCTGGGAGGAGGCTCCTGAACCGTTCAGGGTTCCCGATAGACCCGCCGGTACACCCGCTCCCGGCTGCTCGTTCGTCGCACAGGACGAGAGGAGGATGGTGCCGGCGACAGCGATGGCTGCGATGCTGCCAAGGCGCTTGAGATTCACTGTGTTCCCTTCGAGGGTTTCGATTCGCGAGGCCGGTGCTGGCCCCAGGAACGATGCTAGGAACGCACGATGACCACCGTCCTCCTGCTCGGTGAACGGAAGGTTAACGACCGCCGAACTCCGCGGGCTCAGGCCTCGGGCTGCGGGGAGTGAGTCTCGATCGCGACGATGCCGCCATCCGGATGCTCGAGGGCGACGTGCAGCACGGTGAACTCCCCGGTCGACAGCATCGCCGCGCGCCGCAGCCGGGCGTCGAGTGGGGTTCCGGTCGCCTTCGCGACCCCTTCGACAAGATCGGGGAGTACCGGCCCGTGGCTGCACAGAACGACGGTCCTGCGCTTGCCGAGGCGCCGCTTGACGATCGCGCGCGCCGTCGAGGCGCCCTCTTCGTAGGCATCCTGACTGATCCCGGCCGAGAGCTTCACGGGGAGGCTCGTGAGCTCCGCGAGCGGGCCCATCGTGCCGAGGCAGCGCGCCGCAGGGCTGCTCAGAAGTTTCTCCGGCCGGTACGCCGCGATCGCGGCGGCGATGTTCTTCGCCTGTTCGAGGCCGCGGTGCAGGAGCGGCCTGGTCGAGTCAGGGCCGTCCCAGCTCGACGGCGGAACCGCCTTGCCGTGGCGCAGGGCGATCACGGCGAAGGTCCTCGCTCTCCCGGAGTCGAAGAGCTCCGAGAAGCGGTCGAGGATTTCACGATCGCGGTCGTAGCTGAGCGCCTTCCGCGCCTTGTCGAGGCTCAGCCACTCGAGCCGGGCGATCTCGTTGTTGGGCGAGAATGTCGAAGCCTCGAGTGCACCGTCGACCACCTCGGCCGCCCAGTAGTGGACCACCTTCTCCCGACCACCACCGAGCGTGTACTGGACGGTTCCGAGGGGGACTCCGAGGGCGACCCGGATGCCGGTCTCCTCCTCGATCTCCCGCACGGCGGCCTGCGGGGGCGCCTCGCCAGGGTCGAGCTTGCCTTTCGGGAGCGAGACATCCGCCCTGTCGCCGCGGTGGACGAGGAGCACCATGACCCGGCCGCCGACCTCGCGCCAGCACACTGCGCCAGCCGCGACGACGACTGCGGGGCTCGTGATCCTTCTCATCGGGCTCCGCCGTGCCGCCGCGTCGTAAACTGCCGCATCCTTACATTCTGCAGGTCGGCGAGCGGAGCGCCACCCGCGGTCGTCGCGTGGCGGGTCCACCCGCCGGACTCATCGAGCCACCAGGTGGCCGTCGACTCCGACATCGCGAGGTCGAAGAGTTCGTCGACCTCCTGCAGCTGATCCGGGGCCGTGAGTCGCACGAGTGCCTCGACTCTCCGGTCGAGGTTCCTGTGCATCAGGTCCGCACTGCCGATGAAGACCTGAGGGTCGCCGCCGTTCAGGAATGAGAACACGCGCGAGTGCTCGAGGTAGCGCCCGACGATCGATCGGATCCTGATGTTCTCGCTGAGCCCCTCGACTCCGGGCCGCACGCTGCAGATTCCCCTCACCCACAGGTCGATCGGCACGCCGGCCTGGCTCGCCCGGTAGAGCGCGTCGATGATCGCCTCGTCAACGATCGAGTTGACCTTGATCCGGATGCCGGACGGCGCGCCGGCCTCGGCGTTCTGGGTCTCCACTCTGATCCGCTTGAGCAGCGCCTTGCGCAGGTGCAGCGGGGCCACCAGGAGGCGCTTGAACTTCTTCTCGATCGCGTAGCCGGAGAGCTCGTTGAACAGGCGGGTGAGATCCTTGCCGACCTGATCGTCGGCGGTCAGCAGCCCGAGGTCCTCGTAGGCGCGGCTCGTCTTCGGGTTGTAGTTGCCGGTGCCGATGTGGCTGTAGTGGCGCAGCACGCCGCCCTCCTCGCGCACGACGAGGGCGAGCTTGCAGTGCGTCTTCAGCCCGACCATGCCGTACACGACGTGCACGCCGGCCTTCTCGAGCTGGCGGGCCCAGTTGATGTTCGCCGATTCGTCGAAGCGGGCCTTGATCTCGACGAGTGCGAGCACCGCCTTGCCGGCCTCGGCGGCGTCGATGAGCGCTTCGACGATGGGGCTGTCTCCGCTCGTGCGGTACAGCGTCTGCTTGATGGCGAGCACGTGATCGTCGCGGGCGGCCTGCTCGAGGAACGCCTGCACGCTCGTCGCGAATGACTCGTAGGGGTGGTGCAGCAGGATGTCCTGCCGCGCGATGGAGGCGAACAGGTCGGTCTCCCCCGTCGGCTCGGTCGGCAGCAGCGCCCAGCTCGTGGTCGGGACGTGCTTGCGGTACTTGAGCGCCGGCCGGTCGATCCGGAACACCTCGAACAGTCCGCCGAGGTCGAGCGGCGCGGGCAGCCGGTACACCTCCTGGTCGGTGATGCCGAGCTCGCGCACGAGCAGCTCGAGCGTGCGCTCGTCCATGTCGTCGGTGATCTCGAGGCGGATGGGCGGGCCGAAGCGGCGGCGCAGCAGTTCGCGCTCGAGAGTCTGGATGAGGTTCTCGGACTCGTCCTCTTCGACCTCGACATCCTCGTTCCTGGTCACCCGGAACTCGTGGTGCTCGAGGATCTCCATGCCGGGGAAGAGTTCCTCGAGGTGGTTGGAGATCAGGTCTTCGAGCGGGATGAACCGCAGCAGGCCGCGTTCGTCGTCGGGGAGCTGCACGAAGCGGGGCAGCACCGATGGAACCTTGAGGCGGGCGAACTCCTCCTTGCCGGTCTTGGGGCTGCGCACCCGGATCGAGAGGTTGAGCGAGAGGCCGGAGATGTACGGGAAGGGATGCGCCGGGTCGACCGCGAGGGGCATGAGCACCGGGAAGATCTGGGTGGAGAAGATCTCGTCGATGCGGTCGCGATCGGCCTGGCCCAGATCCGCCCAGGTCTCGATGTGGATGCCGGCTGCGTCGAGTGCGGGTTTGACTCCGTCCCGGAACGCGGTCGCGTGGCGTGTCTGGAGCTCGTGGGCGAGTTCGCTGATGTCGGCGAGGATGTCGGTCGGCGCCCGCCCGATGTTCGACGGGACGGCGAGGCCGGTCACGATGCGGCGCTTGAGCCCGGCGACCCGCACCATGAAGAACTCGTCGAGGTTGATGGCGAAGTAGGCGAGGAAGTTCACGCGCTCCAGCAGAGGGATGCTCTCGTCTTCTCCGAGCTCGAGCACGCGCTGGTTGAACGCCAGCCAGCTCAGCTCGCGGTCCAGGAAGCGCTCCGGCGGCAGCGTCCCGTCGTCGACCCAGGTCGACTCGTAGTCGTCGTCGAGACTGTCGGTCGCGAGACCGATGTCGTCGATGTAGCCGTCGGCATCCATCCCTAGATCATTGCACCAGCCGGTGAACGCCCGCTTGATTGCCCGGATCCCTTTCCTGCGGGGCTCGCGGTCTCTCGGGTCGAGCCCTTCTGTCTCGGGTCGAGCCCTTCTGTCTCGGGTCGAGCCCTTCTGTCTC
>DATCXP010000058.1:0-5981 GCA_036565765.1 Terrimesophilobacter sp. | reverse complement strand
TCCGAGCGCCGCAAGCGCCCCCGCGCCTCCGTCGGTCGAGGCCGATCCACCGAGCCCGATGACCAGGGATGTCATCCCGGCATCCAGCGCATGATGGATGACCTGCCCGAGCCCTCGCGTCGTCGCACCGAGCGGGTCGAGCGCCTTCATGAGCGGAAGGCCGGAGCACTGCGCGAGCTCGACCACCGCGACCCGTCCGGGCAGCTCCAGCCAGGCGCCGGTCGTCGGCCGCCCGTCCGGCCCGACGACCGGCCCGACCTCGTGCAGCACGGCGCCGGGTATGGCTGCGGCCACCGCATCGAGCGTCCCCTCCCCGCCGTCCGCCTGCGGCAGCAGGGTGAGCCGATCGTGGGGGCGAACCTCCGCCCAGCCTCTGCCGATCGCTGCGGCTGCGTCCCTGGCGGTCGCCGATCCCTTGAACGAGTCCGGCGCGATGATGACCGATAACGGTGTGTCCATAGCCACTAGCTTGCCGCAGAGAACGGCTGCCGGAATCCCGTGGGGTCGCTGATCGGCGGGGCGGCGTGTGGTGTCAGTTCAGGGCCCGGCTCACTCCGCGGAGGCCGGCGAGAAGTGCTCGGCGACGGCCACCTGCGCCCTGGCGATAGCGTTCCGGTCCGCGCCGGCCGATTCGAGCGCGAGCATCGCCGCACCGAGGATCGGGCGGGCCCGTACGAGGTCGACCCGCGCGCGCGGTGCCCGTGCCGCGAGGCCCACCGTGATCCCGACGAGGAGCCGCCGGTTGGCCGTGGCGAGGACCCCTCCGCCCAGCACCACCGGCAGGTCGGTGTCGCCGAGGTTCAGCCGGGTGATCGCCGAGACTGCCATGGAGACGATTTCCTCCGCCTGGCGGTCCAGGATGGCGAAGGCCGCCGCGTCTCCGTCGTCGGCGGCGGCGAGAACCAGGGGGGCAAGCTCGGGGAACCGGCTGGGGGACAAACGTCCGAAGTGGAAAGCCTCGATGACTGCCTGGACGCTGGGCAGGCCGAAGTGGGCGGGGATGCTCGTGGTGAACATCGTCGGCCCGCCACGCCCGTCGGTGGCGCGGGCAGCATGCCACAGGGCCTGCTCTCCAAGGAATCCGCCGCCGCCCCAGTCTCCGGAAATCGTGCCGAGCGCGTCGAAGCGCGCGTGCTCCCCGTCGGCACGGACCCCGACGCAGTTGATCCCGGTACCGCACACGACGGCAACGGCGTTCGGTTCTTCGGTCCCGGCGCGCAGGAGTGCGAACATGTCGTTGTCGGCAACGAACGGCCGCCCGCCCTTCGTCCAGGGGAGCGGATCGAGCGCCGCGCGGAAGGTCGCGACCTCGACTGCGAGGTCGAGCCCAGAGAGGTACACGTTCGCCTGCAGAACCGGTGCCTGATCGAGAGGCTCGAGCAGTTCGTTCACGACCGCGTCGACGAGCCTGACCGCGGCCTCGACGCCGATCGTCTGCGGGCTCGAGCCGCCGCCTCGCGCAGTGCCAAGGAGCCGGCCGTCCAGGCTGAGGGCTACGGCATCCGTCTTCGTGCCGCCGCCGTCGACGGCGATGACGATGGGCTCGGCCGCTGGTGTGCTCATCGGTGTGGCCGTCATTTGGCCCACGCCAGGTGCTGCGCGTTCTCGGCGATCAGAAGATCACTGAGCTTCTCCGCGCGGTCGTACTGGCCGACGAGCGGATGGGCGAGCAGGGCGCGCAGCACGCGATCGCGCCCGCCGTGGACGGCCGCGTCGAGGGCAAGACGCTCGTACCCGGCCACATGACTCACCAGGCCGGCCATGTCATCCGGAAGTGGATCGATGGGAAGCGCGTGCACGCCCCCGCTGTCGACCCTCGCCGGAACCTCGATGACGTGGTCATCCGGAAGGAACGGCAGCTTGCCGTCGTTGCGCAGGTTCACGACCTGCACGTCGCCGCGGTTCGAGGTGAGCGAGGCGATCAGGTCGACCGCGGCCTCCGAGTAGTAGGCGCCGCCGCGCTTCTCGAGCTCCTCCGGCTTCGTGTCGACGGTTGGATCGGCGTACTTCTCCAGTAGCGCGTGCTCGATCGCCATGACCTCCTCGGCGCGAGTGGGGGAGCCGAGCTGCTCCCGGAGCACCTCGTCGTGCGCGTAGTAGTAGCGCAGGTAGTAGGACGGCACGTTTCCGAGCAGGCGCAACAGGCTCTCCGGAAGTTCGACTTCCTCGGCGAGCTCCGTCAGGTGGGCCTCGAAGAGCTCGGGGAACCGATCCTTCCCGTCGACGCTGGCACCGCGCACCCAGGTGAGGTGATTGAGACCGACGTGGTCGAGCTGCACCCGTTTCCAGTCGACACCGAGGAGTCCGGCGAACCGGCGCTGGAACCCGATCGCCACGTTGCACAGTCCGACCGCGCGGTGACCCTCGTTCAGCAGAGCGCGAGTGACGATCCCGACCGGGTTGGTGAAGTCGATGATCCAGGCGTCCTTCTTCGCATGACGGCGCACGAGCTCTGCGGCCTGGAGTACAACGGGGACCGTGCGCAGAGCCTTCGCGAAGCCGCCGGGGCCTGTCGTCTCCTGACCGATGCAGCCGCAGGCGTGTGGCCAGGTCTCATCGCCCTTCCTGGCCGCCTGCCCGCCGACGCGCAGTTGCAGCAGGACGACGTCGGCATCGGAGACTCCGGCCACGACATCCGAGCTCGCGACGATCTTTCCGGGATGTCCTGCTCGCGCAAACATGCGCCGCGAGATCCCGGAGACCAGCTCGAGCCGGTGCGCATCGGGGTCGACGAGCCAGAGCTCCTCGATCGGGAGCAGCTCGCGCAGGCGGGAGAAACCGTCGATGAGTTCTGGCGTGTAGGTGGATCCGCCGCCGATGACGGTGAGTTTCATTGCCTGTCCTTAGTCTGTCGATCTGTGGCTGACTTCAGCCTTTTACTCCGGTGAGGGTGATTCCCTCGACGAAAGTGCGTTGCGCGAAGAAGAAGATGATGACGACAGGGAGCGTGACGAGCATGGTCACGGCCATGGTCGTGCCCCAGTCCGTGCCGTGCGAGCCGTGGAAGGTCGCGAGGCCGTAGGAGACCGGCCAGGCCAGCGGATTCTCCGACGCGTACAGGAATGGGCCGAAGTAGTCGTTCCAGCTCGCGAAGAACAGGAAGATCGCGGCGGCGGCGATCCCCGGCTTCGCCATCGGGACGACGATTCGCAGCAGAACCCCGAGCTCGCCATTGCCATCGATCCTGGCGGCATCCGAATACTCCTTGGGGATCGTCAGGAAGAACTGGCGCAGCAGGAAGATCGAGAAGGCGTCGCCGAGCAGGTTCGGCAGGATGAGCGGCCACAGGCTTCCGGTGAGCCCGAGCTTGGCCCACATGACGTAGATCGGGACGACGGTCACCTGCGGGGGCAGGAGCATCGCGACGATGATCGCGAGGAAGATCAGGTTCGCGCCCCGGAACCGGATCTTCGCGAGGACGTACGCCGCGGGAACGGAGGAGACGAGCATGAACGCCGTCGCGAGGGTGGCGTACAGCGCGGAGTTCGCGAACCAGAGGGCGAGCGGCACCTGCGTGAACGCTTTCCCATAGTTGCTGAAGTCCCAGGGGTTGGGCCAGAACGACGCCGTGAGCGTCTGGGTGCTCGACATGAACGATGTCAGCAGCACGAACACGATCGGTCCGACGAACAGCACGCCGAGCACGACGAGCAGGGTGTGCTCGGCGATCCAGGACAGCGTGCGGCTGGGCTTCCCGCGCTTGAGTGTCAGTGTTGTCACGATGCGTCCTCCGGTGTGAAGGCCTTGACCTTGCGCAGCAGTACGCCGACGAGGACGCTCGCGACGATGAACAGCAGCACGGCCAGGGCGCTCGCGTAGCCGAGCTGGAAGTTGCTGAAACCGCGGACGTACAGCCACTGCGTGTAGGTGAGCAGCGAGTCGCCAGGATACCCGAGCACCGATCCTGGATTCGTCGTGGTCACCCCTGCGCTGCCGCTCGCGACCGCGCTCGCGACGGCGGCCTCGGTGAAGTACTGCAGCGCGGAGATGATTCCGGTCACGACGGCGAAAACGAGCACCGGCACGATGGTCGGGATCGTGACGTACCAGGCCTTCTGGGCGCCGTTCGCGCCGTCCAGCGACGCCGCCTCGTACTGGTCCTGCGGTACGTCGAGAAGAGCGGCGAGGAAGATGATCATGATGTCGCCCATGACCCACACGCCGAGGAGCACGAGGGACGGTTTGGAGAGCGCCGGATCGTTGAACCACAGTGGGCCTCTGATCCCGAAGAACTTCAGGAACAGGTTGACCGGTCCGGTCCCGGGGTTGAACAGGAATACGAACGCGACGACGGATGCCACCGGTGGAACGAGTGCGGGAAGGTAGAACAGGGTGCGCCAGAAGCCGCTCCCGCGCTTCGCCCGCACGAGCAGCCAGGCGACCGTGAGCGCCGCGACGATCCGCACCGGAACGAGGATGACGACGAACCACAAGGTGTTGATCGTCGCCGTCACGACTCGCGGATCCTTCGTGAACAGGTACTCGTAATTGCGGAAGCCGATCCACCGCGGAGGGGAGAGCAGGTCGTAGCTCGTGAGCGAGTAGTAGACGTTCGCGACCAGGGGATAGACGAAGAATACGAGCAGGCCGAGAAGGGCGGGCGTGAGCATGGCCCACACGAGGAGCCGCCGCTTGGTGCGCGGCCAGGAGGGGCGGGTGGCCGATGCCACCCGCCCACCTGGCGTCGCCGTGACGGTCATTACGGGCCGGTGCTCAGCGCGATCGAGTTGTCGATGTCCATATCGACCTTCTTGAGTCCAGCAGTGAGGTCGCCCCCGTCACCGGACTGCCAGGCCTGCCAGTAGGTCGCGAAAGTATCCTGGTTGCCGCTTCCGATGACGGTCGCCGGGTTCGTGGCCAGGTGCGGGCTCGCGATCACGTCGAGGAAGGTCTGGAACTGCGGCGGGAAGTCCAGGTTCGCCGAGGCGAGGGCATCCTTCGTCGTCGGGACGTTCTTGATCCCGTTCGCGAGCTTCACGACGGCGTCGGTGTTCGTCGTGAGGTACTTCAGGAGCGCCCAGGCCGCCTCCGGGTTCGAGGAGCCCTTCGCGATGCCGGCGATCGTGCCGCTCGTGTAGCCGCCACCGTAGAGGTCGGTGTGGTCATCCGCCGTCGGGAACGGTGCCGTGCCGTACTTCAGGTCAGGCTTCTGGTCCGCCAGGAATGCGACGCGCCATTCCCCGTCGAGATTCATGGCGAGTTGGCCGGTCTGGAATGCGTTGTCGGCAGACCATTCGTCTCCGAGTCCCGCAGTGAAGGCCTGCAACTTGTCGAAGCCGATCGCGTCGACGAAGCCCTTCTGCCAGGTCATGAGGTCCTTCCAGGCATCCGAGTCGATCGCGCTCTTGCCGTTCTCCATCCAGGTCGCACCGGCGGCCGGGGCGTAGTGGATGGGTGCGTTCTCGTAGGAGCCCATGAGCGGGTTGAAGCCCAGCGTCTTGATCGATCCGTCGTCGTTGAACGTCGTGAGCTTCATGGCCATGGCCTCGAGCTCGGACAGCGTCCTGGGGGGCTCGGTGTAGCCGGCCGCGGCGAGCAGGTCGGTGTTGTAGTACAGGCCGTAGACATCCGCGAGCATGGGGAGCGTGCACTGCTTGCCGTCGAACGAGGTGTAATTCTTCGCGGTGTCGGAGATCTGCGACATGTCGACGCCGTCACGCTTGATCACGCCGTCGAGGTCGCGGAACGATCCCGTAGAGCAGAACGAGCCGACCCGGTCGGTCGAACCGGAGATCGCGAGGTCGATGTTGCCGCCGGTCGCGATGACCTTGGCGATCTTCTCGTCGTCCTGGCCGTCATGAATGGTGACGTTCACTTTCGGGTTCGCCTTCTCGAAGTCGGCGACGACCGACTTGATGGCTGCCGCCTCGCGGTCGGTGAAGAAGTGCCACAGGGACACGGTCCCCTCGATCGTCGCAGGTGCCTTATCGGCGAACGGTGCGGCGGCGGTGCCGCCGGAACACCCGGACAGGGTGAGCGCG
>DATCXP010000054.1:0-26989 GCA_036565765.1 Terrimesophilobacter sp. | reverse complement strand
GATCCCGCGGGGCGAGTGCGCCGGTGGCCACGATCACGGCGTCGTAGCGGGACCGCAGGTCGGTCCAGCTGATGTCCACACCGATGTTGACGCCCGCGCGGAAGCGCGTGCCCTCCGCCTGCATCTGCTTCAACCGGTTCTCGATGTGCTTCTTCTCGAGCTTGAAATCGGGGATCCCGTACCGCAGCAGCCCTCCGATCCGGTCGTCGCGCTCGAACACGGCGACCGTGTGGCCGGCCCTCGTGAGCTGCTGCGCCGCAGCGAGCCCGGCCGGGCCGGAGCCGACGACGGCGACGGTCTTGCCGGTGAGACGCTCCGGCGGATGCGGCTGCACCCAGTCGTTCGCCCAGGCCTGGTCGATGATGGACTGCTCAACGAGCTTGATCGTCACGGGCTCCTGGCTGATGCCCAGCACGCAGGAGCTTTCGCAGGGGGCTGGGCACAGCCTGCCGGTGAACTCGGGGAAGTTGTTGGTCGCGTGGAGCCGCTCGCTCGCCTCGCGCCCCTCCCCGCGGCGGATCAGGTCGTTCCACTCCGGAATGAGGTTGCCGAGGGGGCAGCCCTGGTGGCAGAACGGGATGCCGCAGTCCATGCAGCGGCCGGCCTGGCGTTTGAGGGTCGCGGCGTCTCCGGCCTCGTAGACCTCTTTCCAGTCCATGAGCCGGATCGCAACGGGCCGCCTCGGCGGCAACTCCCGCGCGCGCGTCTTCAGAAAACCCTTCGGATCAGCCACCGGTGACCTCCATGATTCTGCCCCACACGATCTCGCCGTCCGGATCCAGTCCCTCGTCCACCGCGGCCGTGCGAGTCTCCAGCACCGCGGCGAAGTCCCGGGGAAGCACCTTCACGAAATCGGACGCGGTCAGGTCGAAGTCGCCGAGCATCCGCGCGGCGACGGCGGAGTCGGTGAGCTCGACGTGCCGCTCCAGGAGCCCCCTGACCAGCTCGACGTCCGCACGATCCAGGCTCCCGAGTTCGAGCTCACCGCTGTCGAGGTCGGCATGGTTCACCCGGTCCGGGCGCAGCCGATAGACGTAGGCCGTTCCGCCGGACATCCCGGCTCCGAGGTTGCGCCCTGTTGCACCGAGAATGAGCGCGGTTCCGCCCGTCATGTACTCGAGGGCGTGATCACCGACTCCCTCGACGACCGCCGTCGCTCCGGAATTGCGGACCAGGAATCGCTCCCCGACGATCCCGCGGATGTGGAGAGAGCCGCCGGTCGCACCGTAGCCGATCACGTTGCCGGCGATGACGTTCCGTTCTGCCGTGAAGATGCTGCCGCGATGCGGCCGGAGCACGATGTCCCCTCCGGAGAGCCCCTTGCCGACGTAGTCGTTCGCGTCGCCCTCGAGCCTCAGGATGATGCCGCTCGGCAGGAACGCCCCGAGCGACTGCCCGGCGGTCCCGTGCAGCGTGATGTCGATGCACTCGCTCGGGAGTCCGTGCTCGCCATATCGCTTCGTGACTTCGTGACCCAGCATGGTCCCGATCGCCCGGTCGGTGTTGCGCACGGGAAGTTCGATCACGACCGGATCCCCGTTGTCGAGCGCGTCAGAACTCAGCGCGATCAGGGTCTTGTCGAAGTGCTTCTCGAGCTCGTGGTCCTGCTTCCTGCGGTTGTTGCGCGGCGCCTCGTCCGGAAAGTCCGGGCCGGAGAGGATCGGGGAGAGGTCGAGCCCGTCGGCCTTCCAGTGCGAGATGGCGGCATCGACGTTCAGAAGCTCGCTGTGGCCGACGGCCTCCTCGACGCTCCGGAAGCCGAGCCTGGCGAGGTACTCGCGCACCTCCTCCGCCAGGAACTCGAAGAAGTTCACCACGAACTCCGGCTTCCCGGAGAACCGCGCGCGCAGCTCCGGATTCTGGGTCGCGACCCCGACCGGGCAGGTGTCGAGGTGGCACACGCGCATCATCACGCAACCGGAGACGATGAGGGGCGCCGTGGCGAAACCGTACTCCTCGGCACCGAGCAGAGCGGCGACGATCACGTCGCGTCCGGTCTTCATCTGCCCGTCGACCTGCACGACGACCCGGTCCCGCATTCCGCCCAGCATGAGCGTCTGCTGCGTCTCGGCAAGGCCCAGTTCCCAGGGCGTCCCCGCGTGCTTGAGCGAGCTCAGCGGGCTCGCGCCGGTTCCACCGTCGTGACCTGACACCAGCACCACATCCGCAAGCGCCTTGGCGACGCCGGCCGCGACGGCCCCGATCCCGGACTGGCTCACGAGCTTGACGTGCACCCTGGCTTCCGGGTTCGCGCGCTTGAGGTCGAAGATGAGCTGCTTCAGATCTTCGATCGAGTAGATGTCGTGGTGCGGTGGCGGGCTGATGAGCCCGACACCGGCGGTGGCGTGACGGGTCCTGGCGATCCACGGATAGACCTTTGCGGGCGGGAGCTGGCCGCCCTCCCCCGGCTTGGCGCCCTGGGCCATCTTGATCTGGATGTCTGTCGCGTTCGTGAGGTAGAGGCTCGTGACACCGAATCGGGCGGAGGCGACCTGTTTGATGGCGCTGCGCCGCTCCGGGTCGAGCAGCCGTTCGACGGTCTCTCCGCCCTCACCCGTGTTGCTGCGCGCCCCGAGACGGTTCATCGCGATCGCGAGGGTCGTGTGGGCCTCCTCGCTGATCGATCCGTAGCTCATCGCCCCGGTGGAGAACCGCCTGACGATCGAGGAGACGGGCTCGACCTCGGCGAGCGGAACCGGCGGCCGGACCCCCTCGCGGAACTCGAACAGCCCGCGCAGGGTCATCAGATTGCCGGCCTGATCGTCGACGAGCTTCGTGTACTCGCGGAACACGTCGTAGCGGCGGCTCCTCGTCGAGTGCTGCAGCCGGAATACGGTCTCCGGATTGAACAGGTGCGGTGGCCCGTCGCGGCGCCACTGGTACTCCCCACCAACGGCCAGGCGCTCGTGGGCGGTGCTGGCGGCCTCATCCGGGTACGCGCTGCGATGCCTGGCGAGATTCTCGGCGGCGATCACGTCGATCCCGATGCCGCCGAGGCGGCTCAGGGTTCCGGTGAAGTACTCGTCGACGAAGGCCCGGTCGAGCCCGATCGCCTCGAACGCCTGCGCGCCGGCGTAGGACGACACGACCGAGATCCCCATCTTCGACATGATCTTGAGCACTCCGTTGCCGAGCGCCGCGATCACGTTCGCGACGGCCTGCTCCGGCGTGAGGTCGGTGATGACGCCACTCCTGACGAGCTCCTCCGCGCTCTCCATCGCGAGGTACGGGTTGATGGCCGAAGCGCCGTACCCGACCAGGAGGGCGACATGGTGAACCTCGCGAACATCGCCGGCCTCGACGATGAGGCCGACCTTGAGCCGGTTCTCGGCACGGATGAGGTGGTGGTGCACGGTGGAGAGCATGAGCAGCGACGGAATCGGTGCGAGATCCTTGTTGGAATCACGGTCCGAGAGCACGATGTACTTCGCGCCGCGCTCGATGGCGGAATCGACCTCCTCGCACATCCTCGCGAGGCGGTCCGGCAGCGCCTGCGGGCCCTCGTCGAAGCGGTACAGCCCGCGGATCGTCGTGGTCGTCCGGCTTCCCGGGGATGCGTCGATGTGCTGGATCTTCGCGAGTTCGTCGTTGCCGATGACCGGGAAGTCCAGGATGATCTGGTAGGCGTGCTCTGGTGTCGCCGCGAGCAGGTTGAGCTCGGGGCCGAGGCCGAGTTTCATCGAGGTGACGACCTTCTCCCGGATGCTGTCGAGCGGCGGGTTCGTGACCTGCGCGAACTGCTGGGTGAAGTAGTCGAAGAGCAGCCGCGGCCGGTCCGAGAGCACCGCGACCGGCGTGTCCGTTCCCATCGCCCCGATCGGCTCTGCACCGTTCTGCGCCATCGGCGCCACGAGGATGCGGACTTCCTCCTCGGTGTACCCGAAGGTGCGCTGGCGGCGCACGACCGAGGCGGGGGTGTGGACGATGTGCTCGCGCTCCGGCAGGTCCCGCAGGTTGATCCGGCCGTCGTGGAGCCACTCCCCCCAGGGTTTCTGCGCCGCGAGCGAGTCCTTGATCTCGTCATCCTCGATAAGCCGTCCGGCCTCGGTATCGACGAGGAACATCTTGCCGGGCCGGAGCCGCCCCTTCCGCACGACGCGGCTCTGGTCGACATCGAGTACGCCGATCTCGCTCGCCAGCACGACGAGCCCGTCGTCGGTCACGAGGAAACGGCCAGGTCGCAGCCCATTGCGATCGAGCGTCGCCCCGACGAGCGTTCCGTCCGTGAACACCATCGCGGCAGGGCCGTCCCATGGCTCCATGAGCCCGGAGTGGTACTCGTAGAACGCGCGCCGCTGCTCCGCGATCTCGCTCTGGTTCTCGTACGCCTCCGGGATCATCATCATGACGGCGTGCGGGAGGGAGCGGCCACTGAGCATGAGCAGCTCGACGACCTCGTCGAACGAGGCGGAGTCGCTCCCGCCCGGTGTCACGATCGGGAGGAGCGGGCGGATGTCGCCGAGCAGCTCGGAGGCGAGCTGCGACTGGCGTGCCCGCATCCAGTTGCGGTTGCCCTGCACCGTGTTGATCTCGCCGTTGTGTGCGACCAGACGGAACGGCTGGGCGAGCGGCCAGGACGGGAACGTGTTCGTCGAGTACCGCGAGTGCACGAGGGCAAGTCGCGAGGCGAAACGCTCATCGGAGAGGTCGGGGTAGAACGGTTCGAGCTGCAGCGTCGTGACCATGCCCTTGTACACGAGCGTGCGGCAGGACAGCGACGGGAAGTACAGGTTGAGCTCCCGCTCGGCGCGCTTGCGCAGGCGGAACGCGAGGCGATCGAGGGCGATTCCGGACAGCTCCGGGTTCTCCGGAACGAGGAACACCTGCTCGATGGCGGGCATGGCCTCCCGTGCCAGGGTTCCGAGCTGCTCCCTGCGCACCGGTACCGGGCGCCACCCGAGCACCCTGAGCCGCTCCTGACCGGCGTACTCCTCCAGCTGCCGCTTCACCTCGGAGCGCTCCGCCGCGCGGGTCGGCAGGAACGCCGCGCCGACGACGTAGCGGCCCGCATGCGGAAGCTCGACGCCCGCGACAGCACGAAGGAACGCATCCGGGACCTGGGTCATGATCCCCGCGCCGTCGCCGGTTCCCGCGTCGCTTCCGATCGCGCCGCGGTGCTCCATGTTGCGCAGGGCGGTCAGGGCGAGCTCGATGATGTCGTGGCCGGCGCTCCCGCGCAGGGTCGCGACCATGGCGAGGCCGCAGGCGTCCTTCTCCTGGGAGGGGTCGTACAGGCCGATCGCGGCGGGCACGGCACTGAAACGCTGATGCGGGGTCTTCAGGACCATGGCACGTCCTCACGAGATTTCAGGAGGGGACGTCACTGGCCCGAGATGGCGGCGAGGGCTCACCGGCCCACGGATGTGAGCGCTGGAGCTACGACTTGCCCGGGCCGCTTATGGCAGCCTGCTTGGCTTTCGCCGGTGTGGCTTTAGTCTGTGCGGACCCTACGGGTTCTGGTGAGATCGAGCCGTCTTTGCCATCGAAATCGGAGTCCGAATAAACGTCTTCAGAGTGTACAACAGCATCGGGCGACCATTCGCGACCGGGCAGGTACGGACTCGGTTCGAGTCCTGGATGGCGCCGGCTCTGCACGGCGATGATCACGATCCCGACCAGGATCGCGGCGAACGACGCCCACACATTCGTGCGGATGCCGAAGAAGATCTCGCTCGGATCGATTCGGATGGACTCGAAGAAGCTGCGGCCCAGGCCATACCAGATCAGGTACAGGCCGAGCATCTTGCCCCACTGCAGCCGGTAGGCGCCCGCGATCGGTGCGAGGACGTCGACATCCGCGAACGGGATCGTGACCTTGCCCATCCGCCACTTGCGCTCCAGGAACAGCAGGACGCCGACGCCGATCAGGTTCCAGATGATCTCGTAGAGGAACGTCGGGTGGAACAGGGTTCCGGCCGGCAGCCCTGCCGGGAACGCCGGGTTGCTCGACTCGATCTCGAGCCCCCAGGGCAGATCGGTCGGGAGCCCGAACAGCTCGTGGTTGAAGTAGTTGCCGAGCCGGCCGAACGCCTGCGCGAGGAGCAGGCTCGGGGCGAGAGCGTCGGCGAAGCTCCAGAATCGCACCCCCGAGAGCCGGCAGCCGATGTAGGTCCCGACCGCGCCGAGCAGCAGCGCACCGAAGATCGCGAGGCCGCCCTCCCAGATGTACAGCGTCTTCAGGAGATCCTTGCCGGGGCCGAAGTAATCGTCGGGGTGGGTCACCACGTGGAAGATGCGTCCACCGACGATGCCGAACGGAACCGCCCACAGCGCGATGTCGAGCACGACCCCGGCGTCGGCGCCACGCTGCTTGAGCCGGTAGCCGGTCAGGATCGTCGCCGCGACGATCCCGGCGAGAATGCACAGTGCATAGGCGTGGATGTTGAGCTGGTAGTCGGTGGACACGCCGAGCCAGCTGAGCCACTCCCCGATCGGAATCCTCAGAACCTGCCAGGCGTAGTCGGGGCTCGGAATGCTCAGGGCTACTGAGGCCAGGGGTGCGAACAAGATCCTTCGATGCCTTTCGTGGGTGGCGCAGAAAACGCTAGTTCAGCCTAGTACCGCGCGCGAGAGCGGCTGCCGTGCGGGCGAGCTCCGCGACACCGCCGTCGGTCAGGGCCGCGACGAGTGCGGAACCGACGATCGCTCCGTCGGCGTAGCCGAGCACCTCACGTACCTGATCGGCCGTGGAGATCCCGAGCCCGACACAGGCGTGCTGCGCTCCGGCCTCCCCGGTTTCGACTTCACGCAGCCGTGCAACGAGCGAGCGCGCCGCGCTGTCGACCTCCGCGCGTGCCCCGGTGATGCCCATCGTCGAGACCGTGTACACGAAGCCCCTGGAGCTGGCGACGATCATCCGCAGCCGCTCCTGGCTGGAGGATGGTGCTGCGAGGAACACGCGGTCGAGCCCGGTGCGCTCGGAGGCCGACATCCACTCTGCGGCGTCATCCGGTATGAGGTCGGGGGTGATGAGCCCTGCACCGCCCGAGGCGAGAAGGTCATCGGCGAAACGGTCGACGCCGTACTGCAGCACCGGGTTCCAGTAGGTCATGAGCACGACGGGGGTCGGCACGCGCGCCGAGATCGCGGCGACGGCCTCGAAGGCGTGCGCGAGACGGAATCCTGCGGCCAGCGCGGTCTGGGTCGCGGCCTGGATGACCGGGCCGTCCATGACCGGGTCGGAATACGGCAGGCCGAGCTCGATCACGTCGACGCCGTTCTCGGCGATCGCGACGGCCGCGTCGATACTCGTCGGCAGGTCAGGGAACCCGACCGGCAGGTAGCCGATGAGGGCGCCGCTTCCCTCGGCCTTCCTGGCGGCGATGACGGTCTCGACCGGACTCATGCCCGCGCTCACGGCTGGGCGTCCAGGATGTCGAAGTACTTTCCCGCGGTTTCCATGTCCTTGTCGCCGCGACCGCTCAGGTTCACCAGGATGACGGAGTCGGGCCCGAGCTCCCTGCCGAGCTCGAGGGTCCCGGCGAGGGCGTGAGCGGACTCGATCGCGGGGATGATGCCCTCGGTGAGCGACAGGAGGCGCAGCGCGTCCATGGCCGCGGCATCCGTAATCGGACGGTAGCTCGCGCGCCCGATGTCGGCGAGCCAGGAATGCTCCGGTCCGACGCCGGGGTAGTCGAGTCCCGCGGAGATCGAGTGGGACTCCATGGTCTGGCCGTCCTCATCCTGAAGCAGGTAGCTCCGCGCGCCGTGCAAGACTCCGGGGCGGCCCTTCGTGATGGTCGCGGCGTGACGCGGCGTGTCAACGCCGTCCCCGGCCGCCTCGAATCCGTACAGGGCGACACCGGGGTCGTCGAGGAAGGCGTCGAAGATGCCGATCGCGTTCGAGCCTCCTCCGACGCAGGCGGCGACCGCATCCGGCAGCCGGCCGACCAGGTCGAGCACCTGCTGCCGCGCCTCCTCGCCGATGACCTTCTGGAAGTCGCGCACCATGGCAGGGAACGGGTGCGGCCCGGCCACGGTTCCGAAAATGTAGTTGGTCGTCTCGACGTTCGTGACCCAGTCGCGCATGGCCTCGTTGATCGCGTCCTTGAGCGTGCGGGAACCGGTCGTGACGGGGATCACCTCGGCGCCGAGAAGACGCATCCTGGCGACGTTGAGCGCCTGGCGCTCGGTGTCGACCTCGCCCATGTAGATCCGGCATTCCATGCCGAACAGTGCGGCGGCGGTGGCCGTTGCCACTCCGTGCTGGCCTGCGCCGGTCTCGGCGATGATCCGCGTCTTCCCGATGCGCCGGGTGAGAAGTGCCTGCCCGAGCACGTTATTGATCTTGTGCGAGCCGGTGTGATTGAGGTCCTCACGCTTGAGGATGACGCGCGCTCCTCCGGCGTGGGCTGCGAATCTCGGGACCTCGGTGATGATCGACGGCCGCCCGGTGTAGCTCGCGTTCAGGTGGTCCAGCTCGGCCTGGAAGGAAGGATCCGCCTTCGCCGCCGCGTACGCCGCCGTGAGCTCGTCGAGGGCCTTCACCAGGGACTCGGGAACGAAACGACCGCCGTACTCGCCGAAGTACGGTCCGTTCTCCTCGCGCAGCCCCATCAGACGGCCAGGAATTCCTGGAGCATGGCGACCGGGTCGCCCGTCACGAGAGCCTCGCCGACGAGGACGACGTCGGCGCCAGCCTTGCGGTAGTGCGCGACATCCTCCGCCGACGTCACGGCGGACTCCGCGACCTTGATCGTGCCGGAGGGAATGCGGTCGACGAGCTTTCCGAACAGCTCGCGGTCGAGTTCGAAGGTGTCCAGATTGCGTGCGTTCACACCCACGAGTCTCGCCCCGACGTCGATCGCTCTCGAAAGCTCCCCGGCGTCATGCGCCTCGACGAGTGGCGTCATCCCGAGTTCGGTGACGAGCGCGTGAAGCTCTACCAGTGCCGGCTGGTCGAGTGCGGAGGCCATGAGCAGCACGAGGTCCGCGCCGGCGGCCCTGGCCTCGAGCACCTGGTAGGGCAGCACGATGAAGTCCTTGCGCAGCACCGGGATGTCGACTGCGGCGCGCACCGCCTCCAGGTCGGCCAGCGATCCGCCGAAGCGTCGTCCCTCGGTGAGTACGCTGATCGCGCTCGCACCGCTCGACTGATACAGGGTGGCGAGGGCGGCCGGGTCCGGAATGTCCGAAAGTGCGCCCTTGGACGGGCTCGAGCGCTTGATCTCCGCGATGATCCTGACCTGTTCGGCGGGTCTCAGCGCCTCCAGCACATCGATCGCGGGCGCTCGTTCGAGCGCGGTCGTTTCGACCTGGGACTGGCTGCGCAGCGTTCGGCGCGCGGAGGCGTCGGCGACTGCCCCCGCGATGAGATCGCCGAGCATGCCGTGAATCTCTGGCACGCCGCTAGTGCGAGTTCTTCGGCTGGTAACGCGGGCCATCCACTCCGTAGCCGAGCCTCGCGAGAATCCAGCCCGAGATCGGACCGATCACGAGCAGAACGCCCGCGACCCACACCATCCAGAGCGATTCGAACCAGAACGCGAACGTCCCGATCACGAACGCCACCAGCATGATGATGACGGCCACCCAGGCTGCGGGAGAATTTCCGTGACCCGGGTCGCCGATGTCTGCGCTGCTCATGTCACTCCAGTTTGTGTGCTCGGAAGGATGTTGCCAGTCTAGCGGGAGGTCGGGTCCGACCCGCCGCTCAGCGAGTCCCAGTCGGAGACGGCAGAGTCGGATCCTTCGGCCTCCTCGAGGCGGACCGGCTGGTACTTGCGGGAGGACCCCGGCC
This sequence comes from Terrimesophilobacter sp., assembly GCA_036565765.1. GTDB lineage: Bacteria > Actinomycetota > Actinomycetes > Actinomycetales > Microbacteriaceae > Terrimesophilobacter. Next base: position 17,250 of record DATCXP010000054.1, on the reverse strand, counting down.
AGCGGCGCCCGGTGGCGAGGATGACGATGCCCAGTGCCGCGAGCAGAGCACCGGACAGGAGCGACGCCCATGGCCACACCGTCGCCGCAACCGAGTCGATCAGCTCGGCCGCCGGCCCCGTTCCCGCGACACCCGTCGCCTCGGTGACGAGCGACAGGACCGCCGACACCGGTGAGGACAGAGCGAGGGCGGCCGAGAGCACGATGCAGGCCCCGATGACGAGCTGCAGGACGGCGAGCACGGCGCGGAAGAACGGGCCGGAGATCGCCATCGCCCCGATCCCGGCGAGGCAGGCAAGGGCGAGCGCGGAAACCGCCGGGGCGCCGACGGATCCATCGGCGGCGATGGGCGCATGCCCTGCCGCCTGCCCGCCGAGCACCACGACGAACCAGGTCTGGGTCCAGCTCAGCAGGGCGAGCCCCGCAAAGACGACCCCGGCGACGATGCTCATCGTCTTGAGGCGACGCCCGGTCATCAGGTGACCCTTCTCATGGCGTTCGCGACGGCCACGGCCCGCAGCGGCGCCGCCGCCTTGTTCTGGGTCTCGAGGTACTCCGACCGCGGATCGGAATCGGCCACGACTCCGGCGCCGGCCTGTACCCGCGCGATCCCGCCGGAGATCGTCGCGGTCCGGATCGCGATCGCGAGATCGAGATCGCCGGCGAATCCGAAGTAGCCGACGACTCCCCCATATGCCCCCCGCTGGGCAGGTTCGAGCTCGTCGATGATCTCCAGCGCCCTCGGCTTCGGCGCACCGGAGAGCGTTCCGGCGGGGAACGTGGCCCGGAACACCTCGATCGGGGTGGCATCCGGCCTCAGATCCCCTTCGACAGAGGACACGAGGTGCATGATGTGGCTGAAACGCTCGACCTGCATGAACTCCGTGACCTCGACAGTCCCCGGAGTGCACACTTTGAGCAGATCGTTGCGGGCGAGGTCGACGAGCATCAAGTGCTCGGCCCGTTCCTTGCGGTCGTTCGCCAGCTCCTCGGCGAGCTCCAGGTCCCGCTCGGGGCTCGCACCGCGCGGCTTGGAGCCGGCGATCGGATGCATGTACACGCGATCATTCTCGACCTTGACGAGGGCCTCCGGCGAAGAACCGACGACCCAATACGGTTCGCCGTCCGGATCGACGAGGGACAGGAGGTACATGTACGGACTCGGGTTGAGCGTTCTCAGCACACGGTAGACATCGATCGGATGGGCGGTCACCGGATGATCGAAGCGCTGGGACAGCACGACCTGGAACACGTCGCCGTCACGGATGAACTGCTTGCCCCTGTCGACCGACGCCGTGAACTCCTCCGCGGACACCCGTGGCTGCGCCGCGGGCTCTGTGGCGAGATCCACCTCGGCGAGCCACGCCTCCGAGGGCTGCGCGAGGCGCTCCTGCAGGGCGTCGAGCCCGCGCTGTGCGTCCTCCCACAGGGCGGGCGCCGGGTCCGTCCCATCGTTGAGCACCGTGGCGATCAGCAGCACCGCTCCGGTGCGGTGGTCGACGACGACGAGCTCCTTCACGAAGCTCATGGCCTGGCCGGGAATCTCGAAGTCGGCAGGAGGGGCGGAGGGCAACCGCTCGATCTGGCGGATCGCCTCCCAGCCGATGAACCCGACGAGTCCTCCGGTGAGCGGCGGATGACCGGGAATCCGGGGAGTGTGCCAGCGTTCGTGCAGCAGGCTGAGCGCGAGAAGCGGGGCGGACGGTGCTTCGGCGCCGAGGGCGCGCTCCGCGGGAAGTCCGTAGTCGAGCCAGGTGGCCTCCCCGGCGCTCTGGGTGAGCACCCCGAAACTGGAGACTCCGATGAACGAGTACCGCGACCAGATTCCGCCCTGTTCTGCCGATTCGAGCAGGAAAGTCCCTGGCCTGCCCTGGGCGAGCTTCCGGTAGATGCCGACCGGGGTCTCGCCATCCGCGAACAGTTCCCGGATCACGGGAACGACGCGGTGGGCGCCGAGCAGCTCCTCGAAGGCGGCACGAGTGGTCGAGGTCATTCTGTCAGGCTCATTCTGTCGGGCTCATTCCTGGGTCCAGGTGTGCGTGATGGCGAGCGGTTCGACGTCGAAGCAGGAGTGCGCCCCGGTGTGGCAGGCGGCGGCGACCGGCTCGACGGTTATCAACAGGGTATCGGCGTCGCAGTCGAGGGCGGCGCCGCGCACTCTCAGCTGGTTCCCCGAGGTGTCGCCCTTGCGCCAGTACTCCTGCCGGGATCGCGACCAGAACGTGACCAGCCCGCCGCTGAAGGTGCGGCGCATGGCCTCGGCATCCATCCAGCCGAGCATGAGCACCTCGCGACTGTCCTCCTGCTGGATGATCGCGGGCAGCAGTCCTTCCTCGGTGAATGCCGCATGCGCGATCGCCCGCTTCAGGTCTTCAGGATTCATGTCGTGGCCTCCCTCAGTTCGTTTCCCGCACGGTGATGCCTTCCGCCGCGAGCTCGCGCTTCACGTCGCCGATCGTGAACTCGCCGCTGTGGAACACGGATGCCGCGAGCACGGCATCCGCCCCGGCGCGCACGGCGGGCGCGAAATGCCCGAGGGCGCCAGCGCCCCCCGAGGCGATGACCGGAACCGTGCTGAGCTCGCGCATGGCCGCAACCAGTTCGAGGTCGAAGCCGTTCTTCGTCCCATCCGCGTCGATCGAGTTCACGAGCAGCTCTCCGACGCCGCGGTCGATGGCCTCCCGCGCCCAGGAGAGCGCGTCGCGCTCGGTCATGACCCTGCCGCCGTGAGTGGTGACCCTGAAGCCGCCGTCCGCGCGCTTCACGTCGAGCGAAAGTACCAGCACCTGGGCTCCGAACCGGTCTGCGATCTCGTCGATCAGCCCCGGTCGCGCGATCGCGGCACTGTTCACTCCGACCTTGTCGGCGCCGGCGCCGAGCAGCCTGGCGACATCCTCCGCACTGCGCACACCGCCACCGACCGTGAGCGGGATGAACACCTGTTCCGCCGTCGCCGTCACGACGTCATAAGTGGTGGCGCGGCCCGCGACCGTCGCCGTGACGTCGAGGAAGGTGAGCTCGTCGGCTCCCTGCTCGTAGTATCGGCGGGCGAGTTCGACCGGGTCGCCCGCGTCGCGCAGGTTCAGGAAGTTCACGCCCTTGACGACGCGCCCGTCGGCGACATCCAGGCAGGGGATGATGCGAACACTGACGTCGGTCATGCCGAATACTCCCTCTCAGATGCGCGCGGCGTGGATCGAGCTCACGAGGATGGCGCGCGCGCCCACCTGGTACAACTCGTCCATGATCGCGTTGGTCCTGGCCCGCGGCACCATGACCCGCACCGCGACCCAGTCGCTGTCGCGCAGCGGGGAGACGGTCGGGGATTCCAGGCCCGGCGTGATCCTGGAGGCGGCCTCGACGAGATGCGCCGGCAGGTCGTAGTCCATGAGCACATACTGGCGGGCGACGAGCACGCCCTGGATGCGCCGCTGGAAGATCGGCAGGCCGGGCAGGTCGGCGCCCGAGCTGATGAGAACTGCGGTGGACTCGAGGATGACCGGCCCGAAGACCTCGAGGCCCTGCTGCCGCAACGTCGTCCCGGTCGAGACGACGTCGGCCACTGCATCCGCCACGCCGAGCCGCACCGCGGACTCGACCGCGCCGTCGAGGGTGACGAGCTCGACATCCACGCCCTCACGCTTCAGGAACGCCCCGACCAGGCCGGGATAGCTCGTCGCGACGCGCACACCGCTGAGGTCTGCGAGGCTCTCGAACCGTCCGGCCGGGCCGGCGAACCGGAACGTCGACTCGCCGAAATCGAGACCCGCGAACTCCTTCGCCTCCGAGCCGGAGTCGATCAGCAGGTCGCGACCGGTGATCCCGACGTCGAGCGCGCCGGAACCGACGTAGGTCGCGATGTCGCGAGGGCGCAGGTAGAAGAACTCGACGTCGTTGGCCGGGTCGAAGACGATGAGTTCCTTCGGATCGCGACGAACGACATACCCCGCCTCGGACAGCATCTGGGTCGCGGTGTCGGACAGCATTCCCTTGTTCGGGACGGCGATTCTGAGCATGGTCAAGTCTCCTGGCTCGCCGCCTGATCGTTCAGTGCGGCGGGGTCGAGCGGGAACGGGTGGAGGGGCAAGGGGTGCAGTGGCAAGGGGTGGAGTGGCAAGGGGTGGAGTGGCACAGCGGCGGATGTCGCGGTCGCGGCTCTAGAGATGTCGGTAGACATCCGCGGGGCTCAAACCCTTGGCGAGCATGAGCACCTGCAGGTGGTAGAGCAGTTGCGAGATCTCCACCGCGGTGGCCTCGAGGCTTTCGTGCTCCGCGGCCATCCAGACCTCCGCGGCCTCTTCGACGATCTTCTTGCCGATGGAGTGCACCCCGGAGTCCAGGCGCTCCACCGTGCCGGAACCGGCGGGCCGGGTCTCGGCCTTCTGGCTCAGCTCGGCGAACAGTTCGTCGAAAGTCTTCACGGGACAAGGGTACTAGCCCGCGCAGCCCTCTCGGGTCGAGCCCCATTCTCTCGGGTCGAGCCTGTCGTATTCTCGGCTCCTCTCCTCCACAGGCCCCTGGGAAACGACTTATCCCAAGATTGGGGCATACCTCTTCACATGTTTATTCGGGGCTGGGAGAATTGACTCATGCCCAGTCCCGTAGCTATCTTCTCGTCCGCGATCAACGCGGCTCGGGTGGCGGCTGTGGGGATTCCGGATGATCTCCTCTCCATCAAGGGGCTGGATGATTCCGCTCTTCTCTCCACGCAGCGGAGCCTGTCGGAGTTGCGGCGTATCGTCGATTCCCGTTCCTCGGCCGTGGCCGGTGAAGTGGCGTTTCGTTCCCGCCGCGATCTCGGGTATACCGGGTTGGCCCAGCGGGAGGGCTTTGGAACGGCCGAGAAACTGATCCAGAACACGACGGGGTCCACTGTGAGGGAGGCGACCACTCTCGTGGCTGTGGGCGCTATGGTGCACGAGGCCATGATCGAGACCGCCGCTGACCCGGTCACCGGAGAGCTCCCGGATGGATATGTGATTCGCGAACCGTGGCTCGCCGCCGTGGGCGCTGCCGTTGCCGCCGGAAACCTCACGATCGACAAGGCCCGGGCGATCAGATCCGGCCTCGGGACGCCTTCGACGTGCGACCTGGAGGCGGGCGACGCATCGGGCGGCGTGGAAGCGGGGATCACGGTCGACAACCTGACGTGCGCCGCCTCCCGATTGCTCGCCGAGGCCGGTCCCTTGAACGCCGACCGGCTGTACACGCTAGCCCGGCAGTACCGTGACGAACTCGACGCTGCCGGCATCGCCCAGCGCGAGCGCGCGATCTACGAGCAGCGGTCGTTCCGGCGCACGAAACGACCGAACGGGATGTCCCGCTACACCTTCGATCCGGACCTGGAAACCGCTGCCCACATCGACGATGTTTACGACAAGCTCATATCACCGCGTCGTGGCGGACCCCGGTTCATCGACCGTGCCGACGTGGCCTGGGCAGAGAAGATCGCAAATGACGAACGCACGAACGACCAGTACCTCCATGATGCGTTCGCCGGGCTCCTCCGCCTCGGAGTCGACGCCGACCTGGCCGACCGCACCGCGTGGGGTGCCGGAGGTTCCGGAACTGGCGGGGGCTCTCCGGAGGATGACCAAGCCAACCGCATTCGAATCATCGGCTCCCGCACGCCTGCGGTTCGCATCCTCGTCACCGAGAACGCGCTCAGCACGAGAAGTGGCAACGGCCGGATCGAGGGCTCCGATATCCCGATCTCGATCGAAACCGTCGAACGCACTGTCTGTACCGCGGGAACCATTCCCATCCGCTTCTCTGGCGCGGGAGACGTTCTCGCGCTGGGGCGAGAGGCCCGCCTATTCACCGGGAGGCAGAAGATCGCCCTGGCGGCAAGAGACGGCGGATGCATCTGGCCGGATTGCGATAAATCTCCGGGCTGGACGGAAGCCCACCACATCAACCAGTGGGCTCGGGACGGTGGCCGTACCGACGTCTGCGACGGAGTACTCCTGTGCCGACACCACCACATGCTTCTCCACAACAACCATTGGGAGATCGCCCGGCGCGGCGCAGAGTACTGGCTCCTTCCACCGCTGGAAATCGACCCGGCCCGACAGCCGCGGCAACTCCATTCCCGAAGTGCAGCGCTCAGGGACCTGCAGCGGGAACGAGACCGAGAACGACAACGCGAGCGGCAACGCGAACGCAACCTCGCGCTGGCCACCCCGGGGTGAGGTTGAACTCCCCCGAGGTTCTCGAAGGGCCACTGCCGTCTTGGTGACACTGCGAGTTCAGTGGGCTTCGGTCCTCTGAGAACCTCGGGGCTCGAGATCGATCCAGAAGCCTACGAGACCCCGAGCAGATCGATCACGAAGATGAGTGTGCGCCCGGAGAGCGCGTGCCCTCCCCCGGCCGGCCCGTAGGCCAGGTGCGGTGGGATGACGAGCTGGCGGCGACCGCCGACCTTCATGCCGGGGATGCCCTCCTGCCAGCCCGCGATGAGTCCGCGCAGCGGGAAATTGATCGATTCGCCACGGCTCCAGCTCGAGTCGAACTCTTCGCCGGTCTCGAGGTCGACTCCGACGTAATGGACCTCGACGGTCGCGCCGGAGACCGCCTCGTCACCGGTACCGACCTCGATGTCCGTCGCGACGAGCTGCTCCGGCGCGGGGCCGTCGTAGAACTCGATCTCCGGCTTGGTCTTGTTGAATTCACTCATCCGTCTATCCAAGCAGGTTGCGGCGCCTCAGTGGGCGTGGAGGGCGGCAGCTGCCCTCAGCGCCGCGATGTTCTCGCCAGGATCTCCTGAGTTGAACACGCTCGACCCGGCGACGAAGGTGTTCGCTCCCGCCTCCGCCGCGATCTCGATCGTGCGTTCGTCGACACCGCCGTCGACCTGCAGCCACACGTCGAGTCCGAGCCTGCCGACGGCCTCGGACAGCAGGCCGAGCTTCGGCATCACACCGGCCATGAACGCCTGTCCGCCGAACCCCGGCTCGACCGTCATGACGAGGACCTGGTCGAATTCGGGGAGGAGTTCGAGGTACGGCTCGATGGCCGTCCCCGGCTTGACCGCGAGGCCGGCCCGCGCGCCGAGCTCCCGCAGGCGTCGTGCGAGCGTGACGACATCCGCGGCAGCCTCGGCGTGGAAGGTCACCGAGAACGCTCCAAGCTCCGCGTACCCCGGCGCCCAGCGATCGGGATCGTCGATCATGAGATGGACGTCGAGCGGCAGAGGTGACACCGCCTGGATGCGGCCAACCATCTGCGGCCCGAACGTGAGGTTCGGCACGAAATGGTTGTCCATCACATCGACGTGCACGAGGTCCGCTGAGGCGATCGCGGCCAGATCCCGCTCCAGGTTCACGAAGTCGGCCGACAGGATGCTGGGATTGATGCGGACCGGCATGCTTACAGCCTACTGAGCCTTCTCGAGCAGGGCCACGAACATCGCATCGGTGCCGTGGCGGTGCGGCCAGAGCTGAGCGTGGAGTGCAGGAGCGAGATCGAGCGGCTGCCTGGTGAATGATGCCAGCACGGCTGGGGTGTCGATCGGCCTGAGGCCGTCCCTCGCCACAGCCTGTTCGACGATCAGTCGTGTCTCGGCCGGATGCGGGGAACAGGTGACGTAGGCGAGCACGCCACCGGGCTTCAGCGCCTTCGCGGCGGAGTCGATCAGCTCGGTCTGCAGCGCACTGAGCTCTGGGATATCCCGGGGCTGCTTGCGCCAGCGCGCCTCCGGGCGCCTGCGCAGCGCCCCAAGGCCGGTGCACGGCGCGTCGAGAAGGATGCGGTCGAACTGCCCGGCGAGCGAGTCGCCGATGTTCCGCCCGTCCTGCACCAGCACCTGCGGGGGGTCGGGGAACACCGCGAGGGCATTCCGCACGAGCTTCGCCCGGGCCGGAATCAGCTCGTTCGCCACGAGGGTCGCCCCACCGGCCAGTGCCTCCGCGGCGAGCAGTGCGGCCTTGCCGCCCGGTCCGGCACACAGGTCGAGCCAGCGCTCCCCCGCGAGAACCGGTCGCGCCCGGCTGAGCGCGAGCGCCGCGAGCTGCGATCCCTCATCCTGCACGCGGACGCGGCCCTCCCGCACGGCGGGCCATCGGGCGGGGTCCCCACCGTCGCTCGTTGCCGAGAACGGCGAGAACCGCCCGGGATCCGCCCCGGTCAGCTCGCCCACCGCGGCGAAGCCGGGCAGAGCGGCAAGGCTCACGCTCGGCGCCTTGTTGTCCGCTTCGAGAAGCGCAGGCAGCTCGCCCTCCCGCCCCTCGGCGGCGAGCGCCTGCCGGAACGCGCGGACGATCCAGGCCGGATGCGAGAACTCCGCCGCGAGACGATCGTCGTCGGTCTTCGGCTCGGCGAGAACCTTCCCCCGCCACTCCTCGGGCGAGCTGCGCGTGATGGTGCGGAGCACTCCGTTCACGAACCCGGTCGCCGACTGGGACCCGACCTCCCGGGCGAGAGAGACCGCCTCGTCGACCGCAGCGTGCTGGGCGACCCGCATCGACAACAGCTGGTGCGCCGCAAGGCGCAGCACGTCAAGGACAGGCGCGTCGATCCTGCTGGTCGCGCGACCGGCGGCGAGCTCGATCACCCGGTCGTAGTAGCCCTGCAGACGCAGAGTCCCGTAGCTGAGCTCGGTGGCGAGCCCGGCATCCGCACCGTGCAGTTTCGCCCGGTCCAATTTGACCGGCAGCAGCAGGTTCGCGTAGGAATCCGACTCTGAGACGGCCCGGATGACCTCGAAGGCCACGCGCCGTGCCGGCTGCACCCGCGATGCGGAACTGCGCCTCGCGGCCGTCACTGTGCCCTCTTCACTGCGCCATTCACCACTGCGCCATTCACCACTGCGCCATTCACCACTGCGCCACCGTCGGCCCGTCACCGGCGCGTCCGCGCCACCAGGCGGCGGCGGGCATCGGCTTCCTGCCCGCGGGCTGCACCGTCACGAGCTCGATCGGCTCGGATCCCGTGCCGACGAACACGCTGCCACCGTCGAGATCCATCAGGCCGGGTTCGAGGCGTGCCCGATCGCGCGCGCGGACCGCGTCGAGAATCTTCAGCCGAACGCCGTCCACGGTGGTGAACGCTCCGGGCTCCGGCGTCACTCCCCTGATGCGGCTGTGCACCATGCCGGCCGGCGCCTGCCAGTCGATCCTGCCGTCCTCGATCGTGAGCTTCGGCGCCAGCGTGACCGCACCCCACTGGGGTTCGGCGCGGGCCGAGCCGTCGGCGATCGCATCGATGACGCGCGCGAGCAGCTCCGCCCCGGCCTCCGCGAGCGAGCCGAGCAGATGACCGGCCGTCTCGTTCCCCCCGATCGGCTGAGTCAGCTGGCCGAAGACCGCACCGGCATCCAGCTCGGGAACCAGCTGGAACACCGAGGCGCCGGTCACGTCGTCGCCCGCCATGATCGCGCGCTGAACCGGAGCGGCGCCGCGCCACTGCGGCAGCAGGGAGAAGTGGAGGTTGATCCAGCCGAGCCGTGGAACGGACAGGAGCGGTTCCCGAACGAGCCCGCCGTACGCGACGATCACGCCGAGATCGGGGGCGAGCGCGGTGATCTCCTCCGTGGCGCGCCCGGCAAGCCGGTTCGCCTTGATCACCGGAATCCCGAGGGACTCGGCGAGCGACGCGACGGGCGTCGGTGTCATGACCCGTTTCCGGCCGAGCGCGGAGTCCTCCCGGGTCAGCACGGCGAGAACGTCGTGTGCTCCCCGGGCGAGGACCTGCAAGCTGGGAACCGCCGCTGCCGGGCTGCCGGCGAATACGATGCGCAAGGGGTGCGCGGGCACTGATGTCACGCGGCCTTCCTAGGATTGCTCGAACGGCTCGAGATCATCGAACCGGACTCTCAGTGTAGGCAACGATGCCGCTCCCCCACCGGCGGGCACCCGCTTGCGACGGCTCGTCGCATTGCGGATCACCTCGGCGCGCAGCGCCGCCGCGACCGCAGACCCCTCCGCGTAGTCCAGGCGCACGATGGCGCGCAGCTGTCCGCGGTCGGTCTCGACAGGACCGAGGACATCCACCGCCGGCTCCGCGACAACCGCCGTCACCGCGCTCTCGACCGAGGCTGCATCCCCCGTGACGGTCGCGACCCGAACGGCCGGCGGAAACCGCAGCCTTCTGCGGTCGGACAACTCCTGCCGTGAGTACTCGTCCAGGCGCCAGGTCACGAGGGCACCGGCAAGTGCTCCCCCGACGCCGACGAGCACGCTCGGTGCGCCGAGCGCGGCCAGCGCGATCGCGTTCGACCACCAGCGCAGGCAATCCTCGCCGACGCGCAGGCTCTCCCGCGCCAGCATCCTCTCGCCGTCGAGCAGCAGGACGGCCTGATATCCGCCCGCGGCGATCGGCTCGGCCCCCCGGGTCGCGATCACGAGCGCCGGCTTGCTCCCGACCTCGAGAATGGGCCGTTCGCCATCCGCCACGATGACCGGGACGCCCGGAAAGGCACGCCCGAGATCCTCTGCCGTGCGTCCGGCACCCTGGCCGCGCAGCCGGAATCTCGTCGCGTTGCAATTCGTGCAGTGCCAGCTGGTCGCGATCGCTCCGCACCAGGCGCAACTCGGCGCGGAGCGCGCGGTCTTGAGCCCCAGCGGACCGTTGCACCGGCCGCAGCGAGCGACCTGCTGACACGCTTCGCAGACCAGCTGGGGCGCGTACCCCGGGCGTGCGACCTGGATGAGCACCGGCCCGCGTTCCAGCGCCGCCTTCGCCTCCCGCCACGCGCTCGACGGGATGCGCGCCTGCTCGGCGAGGCGATCGCCGGAGACCTGCTGCGCCGTCGGGATCACCCTGGGCAGATAGCGGCGCGTCGGAGTGAGCGACTCGAGCCAGCCGAGGTCGACGAGCCTCTGCACCTCGGTGCTCCTCGTGTGCCCCAGGAAGACGAGCGCGCAACCCTGCTGCTCCTGGCGCACAAGGGCCGCGTCCCGGCTGTGCACGTAGGGGCTGAGCGGCTCGGAATGCAGCGGGTCGCCGTCGTCCCACAGGGCGATCATGGCGAGGTTTCTCGCCGGGGCGTACACGGCGGAGCGGTTGCCGACGATCACCCGCGGAGTGTCCTCGAGACAGGACAGCAGGGCCCGGTATCGCTCCGGGTTGCTCTGGCGCGCGTCGAGGCGCACAACTCGTCCGGCCGGGAGCACCGCCTCGAGGGCATGGACGAGCTGTTCCTGGTCCCGGTAGTCGGGAACGCACAGGATGACGGACCCCTTCAGCAGGGCGCGCGTGGCGACCGCGGCCAGGCTCGCGGCCCACTGCCCCACCCAGCGGCCGGCCACCTCGACCACCTGCGGTATCGCATCCATCGCGAGGCGGGTGCCGCCGAGAATCGCCGCATCGATGCCCGCGGTGCCGTAGTCGGACAGGCCGACGGCGTCGAACGGCTCCGGCTCGCTCGATTCCCTGGCCAGCCAGGCCTTCTCGACCCTGACCTGCCGCTTCGGCACGGCGAGCCGGATGACGTCGCTCGCACTCCCCGCCGCACGGTCGGCCACCCGCCTGGCCAGCGCCCAGACCTCCGGAGTGAGGATCTGCACGGCCGACACCACCGAATCCAGTTCGCTGAGCACGCCGGAGTAGTTGGGGAGGATCTGGTCGCCGGAGATCTGGTCAGCGGCCTCCACGACTTCGATGATGAATCCGTCGGCAACCCGGCCGGCCGAGCGCAGAGGAACCCTCACGCGAACACCGGGCAGCGCTTCGGCGGCCAGCCCTGGAGGTACGCGATAGTCGAAAAGGCGATCGAGCTGCGGCAGCGGCGAATCGAGCAGCACCCGAGCAAGGGATGCCGACGGCATGGCTACAACCCGACCGCGCTGCGGAGCTCTGCGACCCGGTCGAGCCTCTCCCAGGTGAAATTCGGCAACTCGCGGCCGAAGTGGCCGTAGCTGGAGGTTTCGGAGTAGATCGGGCGCATGAGGTCGAGATCGCGGATGATCGCCGCGGGCCGCAGGTCGAAGACCTCCCGGATCGCCGCCTCGATCCTGCTCTCATCGGCCTTCGCCGTTCCGAAGGTCTCGACGTAGAGGCCGACCGGTGCGGCTTTCCCGATCGCGTAGGCGACCTGCACTTCGAGCCGGTCGGCGAGGCCGGCGGCGACGGCGTTCTTGGCGACCCAGCGCATGGCGTACGCGGCCGACCGGTCGACCTTCGAAGGGTCCTTGCCGCTGAAGGCCCCGCCGCCGTGACGGCTCGCACCGCCGTAGGTGTCGACGATGATCTTGCGGCCGGTAAGGCCGGCGTCGCCCTGCGGCCCGCCGATCTCGAACCGCCCGGTCGGGTTGATGAGGATTCTCGCCGCCGCGTGATCCAGGCCCGCCGAGTCCAGGACGGGGCGGATGACAAGCTCCTCAACCTCGGCGAACAACTGCGTGTTCCCGACGGAGGGGGCGTGCTGGGTGGACAGGACGACGGTGTCGATGGTCAACGGCCGGTCCCCCTCGTAGCCGACCGTAACCTGGGTCTTGCCGTCGGGGCGGAGGTAGTCGAGCCGGCCGGTCTTGCGCACCTCGGCAAGCCTTTCGGCGAGGCGGTGCGCCAGCCAGATCGGCACCGGCATGAGCTGCGGCGTCTCGGTCGTTGCGTAGCCGAACATGATGCCCTGGTCGCCGGCGCCCTGCCGGTCGAGAGGGTCGACATCGGACCCGTCGCGCACCTCCAGTGCCCTGTCGACGCCCATCGCGATGTCCGGCGACTGGTTGCCGATCGATACCGCGACCCCGCAGGAAGCGCCGTCGAATCCGACGGCCGATGAGGTGTAGCCGATTCCGGTCACGATGTCCCGCACGAGGCTCGGGATCTCCACGTAGCCGGAGCAGGTCACTTCACCGGCGATGTGGACGAGCCCGGTCGTGACCATGGTCTCTACGGCGACTCGACTGGTGCGGTCGACCGTGAGCAGGGCGTCGAGGATGCCGTCGGAGATCTGGTCGCAGATCTTGTCCGGGTGCCCCTCGGTGACCGATTCGCTCGTGAACAGACGCAGGGCTGTGCTCAAAATTCGCCTATCAGCTGGTGGTTCAGGACAACAGATCGAGAATTCGATCTGCCACCGACGACTTCGGACCGGAAGTCTCCATCACTATATCGCCGGCCTTCTCCAGCACCGTGACCGTGTTGTCATCCGTGGCGAAACCCTCGTGGGGACCGACCCTGTTGAGGACAAGGAAGTCGCAGCCCTTCCGTGCCAGCTTCGCGCGGGCGACCTCGAGCAGCTTCCCGGGATCCCGCTCCGTCTCCGCGGCGAACCCGATCAGGATCTGCCCGGCGTGCCTCTGCTCGACGAGTCCGGAGAGAATGTCGGGATTCCTCACCAGTTCGAGACTGAGGCGCTCCCCCTGGGAATCCTTCTTGATCTTGGTCTCGGAGACGTCCTCAGGGCGGTAGTCGGCGACCGCTGCCGCCATGATGACGACGTCGGAGGAGTGCGCCTCCTCGAGCGTCACGGCGGCCAGTTCCTGGGCGGAGCCGGCGTTCAGAAACCGTACGGATGCCGGAACGGCAACCTCGAGATTCGCCCCGACGAGCGTCACCTCGGCTCCCCGGGCGGCTGCGGCGCGCGCGAGGGCGACACCCTGTTTCCCGCTCGAGCGGTTCCCGATGAAGCGCACCGGGTCGATCGCCTCCCGCGTCCCGCCCGCCGTGACGAGAATTCTCTTCCCGGCGAGGTCCTGCGGCCGAACGACCGCCAGCGCAGCCTCAACGATCTCCTCGGGCTCCGACATCCTCCCAGGACCGCTGTCCGAGCCGGTGAGTTGCCCGCTCGCCGGCCCGACGATCACGACACCACGGTCGCGCAGGGTCTGGATGTTGTGCACCGTGGCCGGATGCTGCCACATCTCGGTGTGCATCGCCGGTGCGATCACCAGGGGTGCGGTGCTCGCGAGGATCGTCGTGCCGAGCAGATCGTCGGCGAGCCCGGTACTGAGCTTCGCGATCGTGTTCGCCGTCGCCGGAGCCACGACGATGAGGTCCGCGCCCTGGCCGATCGCCACATGGCGGACCTGGGCGACGCCCTCGTAGAGCTCGGTGTGCACCGGGTTCCGGCTGATCGCCTCGAGCGTCGGCTTGCCGACGAAGCGCAGCGCCGCAGGGGTCGCGACGACGTGGACGTCGTGCCCATCGAGCACGAGCGCCCGGATGACACCGACAGCCTTATAGGCGGCAATGCCGCCGGTCACGCCGACGACGATATTCAGCGCGCGCGTCGTCACCGTGAGGACCGCTCAGTCCGTCAGCGCTTCTACCATCGGCTTGACGATGAGCTTGCCCTCGTTGATCTCATGCATCGCGACCGAGAGCGGCTTGTCGTCGATCGTCGAGTCGACGAGCGGTCCGACGTTGTCGAACAGGCTTCCCTCGTGCAGGTCGGCGTAGTAGTCGTTGATCTGACGGGCGCGCTTCGAGGCGAAGATCACGAGTGCATACTTGGAGTCGACCTTGGTGAGCAGCTCGTCAATGGGCGGGTCGATAATGCCCTTGGCGCGTTCAACCATGAAAAAACTCCTTGTTTTCGGTGGGGATCGCCATCAAGTCTACGACCTCCTGAGCCGCCTGGCCGACTTCGGAGTTCACGACGCGGTAGTCGAACTCGTCCTGGGCGGCCATTTCGATCTTCGCCGTCTCGAGCCGACGGGCCTGTTCCGCCGCATCCTCGGTTCCCCGCCCGATGAGCCGGCGAACCAGTTCCTCCCAGCTCGGAGGCAGGAGGAACACCAGAACGGCCTCCGGCATCGCGTTTTTCACCGAGCGGGCGCCCTGCAGGTCGATCTCCAGCAGAACGCTCCTGCCCTCCGCGATGGCCGCGTCGATCGGAGCTCTCGGCGTCCCGTAACGGAAGGCATTGTGCACGGTGGCCGTTTCGAGCATCTGCCCGCTCGCTTCGAGCCGGTCGAACTCCTCATCGGTCACGAAGAAGTAGTTGACGCCGTCGACCTCTCCAGGGCGCGGCTTCCTGGTCGTGGCAGAGACCGACAACAGGACATCGGGGTGGTGTTCCCGGATGTAGGTCGAGACGGCACCCTTGCCGACCGCCGTCGGCCCGGCCAGCACGACGAGCCTGGAGGGGCGCGGCCGCTGCGGGATCCGTTCCCGGAGGGAGAGCCAGCCGTGAAGCACCCCGCGCTGGCGGATGCCGAGCCCCCCGACGCGCTTGGATTCGGCGATGCCGAGCTGCTGCATGATCTTGGCAGAACGGATGGGTCCCATCCCAGGAACGCTGGACAGGAGCTCGCGCACCCTCAGACCGGCTTCCGCACCACCGGGCTCGGCCCAGCCGGTTTCGAGCACGTCGATCGCGGTGCGCGTGCGCTCGGCGACGGCACGCTTGACCGCCGCCCGCGCTCTCCTGGCCGCCACCGCGGCCTTCGACGCCGCGACCCGATCGACCTCGGGTGGAGTCACCCGAGGCATGCAGCCAACTCGCCGGCGTGTCGCGTCATGGCCTCGGCCAGTCCCCTCGGTCCGGCGTCCAGGACACTGCGGGAAGCGGTCACGATCGTGTACGGCGCCGCCTGACGGTAGCGCATCCTGAGGTGCTCGAACGCCGCGCCCTGCCTGCCGACACCTGGGGCGAGCACGGGGGTCGCCGGCGGGCCGACCAGGCGATCGACCTCGATTCCGTAGGCAGGAAGGTCCGCCGTGGCGCCGAGAACGACCCCGATGGCTCCGATGGCGCCGGAAGTCGCGCGGTTCACGTCGATCACACCATCGACGATACCGGCAGCAACGGTCAGCCCGTGCTGCTCCCCCGTGCCGATGATCGCCTTCTGCGCCGCGACCGACTCTGGATTCGATGTCGCGGCGAGCACGAAGATGCCCTTTCCGTGCTCCTGGGCGAACGCGATCGGAGCGGCCAGGGAGCCGACGCCCTGGAATGCGCTCATGGTCATCGCATCCGCTTCGAGCGGACCACCCGGAGCCAGCCACGCCTGGCCGTAGGCCTCGACGGTGCTGCCGATGTCCCCGCGCTTGACGTCGGCGATCAGAAGGAGGCCGGCCTGCCGCGCCGCGGCCATCACGAGCTCGAGCGCCGCGTAGCCCGCGGAGCCGAAACGCTCGAAGAACGCGACCTGCGGCTTGACGATGCCGACCCGGCCGGCCGCCGCCTCGATGACCCTCAGGCCGAATTCGCGGAGACCTTCGGCGCTGTCGGGCAGCTCCCACCCGTCGAGCAGATAGGGATGGGGATCGATGCCGACGCAGAGCCGGCCGTGGTCGGCGAACGCGGTGGACAGGCGCTCCCCGAACTGGGAGGGTTCAACCAGCATTCTTCAACCGTTCTGCGCGGTCCGCGGCGTACTCCTGGAGCGAGCGGACGCTGAATCCCTCGCGTATCGCCTCCACCGAGGACACCGCGGCCCCCAATTGGGCGATCGTCGTGAACAGCGCCTTGTCCGCGGCGACCGTGGCCGTCCTGATCTCGTAGCCGTCCGCCCGTGCGGTTCTGCCGCTCGGCGTGTTGATCACGATGTCGACCTCCCCGTCTCCGATGAGCTCCACGATCGTCCGCTCATCGGCCGCCGCCGCGCCCTCGGCATCCGAATGCTTGCGGACGACGCGCGCGTCGATCCCGTTCCGCGCGAGAACCTCGGCGGTTCCCTCCGTCGCGAGGATGTCGAATCCGAGCTGCTGCAGGCGCATGACGGGCAGCACGATGGCGCGCTTGTCCCGGTCGGCGACCGACACGAACACCGTCCCGCTCGCGGCAAGGCCGCCGTAGGCCGCCGCCTGGCTCTTCGCGAACGCCTTCGGGAAGTTGGAATCGATCCCCATCACCTCGCCGGTGGATCGCATCTCCGGGCCGAGCACCGAGTCGACGATGCGTCCCTCGACCGTGCGGAACCGCTTGAACGGCAGCACCGCCTCCTTGACCGCGACGGGAGAGTCCATCGGGCACAGCGAACCGTCGTCGACCGGCAGCATCCCGCGCTCGACCAGGTCGCGGATGCTGGTCCCGACCATGATGAGCGCCGCCGCCTTGGCCAACGGGATGCCCAGCGCCTTGGACACGAACGGCACCGTCCTGGACGCCCGCGGGTTCGCCTCGAGCACGTAGAGCACGCCCTGCCCGACCGCGAATTGCACGTTGAGGAGCCCTTGCACCCCGATGCCCTGCGCGATCGCGAGAGTCGCGACCCGCACCCGGTCGATGACGTCCCGGCTGAGCGTCACCGGCGGCAGGGTGCAGGAGGAGTCGCCGGAGTGGATCCCGGCCTCCTCGATGTGCTCCATGACTCCGCCGATGTACAGTTCCTCGCCGTCGTAAAGCGCGTCGACGTCGATC
>DATCXP010000008.1:0-10348 GCA_036565765.1 Terrimesophilobacter sp. | reverse complement strand
AGGCGATCCCACGCTCCGCGGCGGCCGCCGCAACCGCTTCGATCGGGTCGAGCGCCGCGAACGGGTAACCGGGGGCCGAGACCACGACCAGTGCGACGTCGTCGCCCATCCGCTCCGCGAGCGCGGAGGCGGCAACCGTGCCGTCCTGGCCGACCGGCACGAGGTCGAGCTCGAGTCCGAAATAGTGGGCGGCCTTCTGGAACGCCGCATGCGCGGTGACCGGCGCGAGCAGGCGCGGCACGGTGCCGGGTGGATGCCAGGAGCCCCGCCAGGCATCGCGCGCGGTCTTCACGGCGAGCAGGCAGCTCTCCGTCCCGCCACTGGTGACCGTGCCCACCACATTCTCATCACCGCCCAGGATGCTCCGCGCGAACCCGAGCACCTCGCGCTCCATCGTGGCCACGGAGGTGAACGTCGTCGGGTCGAGACCGTTGACCGGCTGTACCATCCGGATCGCCGCCGCGGCCAGTTCATCGAGCTCGGCCAGCCCGCTGTCGTACACATAGGAGAGCACGTGCCCGCCGTGGGTCGGCGCGTCCGCGTTGCGCAGCTCCTGCAGCCTGGCCAGGATGTCCACAGGCGGTTCCTGGAACATCACGGGTTCACGTGCTCCTTGCGCAGCCGGTACCGGGCGAGCGACACGAGACTCACAGCGATGATCGCGGCCGGGACGACGCTGAAGCTCAGCACGATGCCGGCGACCGCCGACGCCGACTGTACGACGACAGTGCCGGCGACCGACTCCGCGTACCCCGAGAGGGCGAGCACGATCGTGAGTGCGGTCGCGCCGAGCGCCATTCCGGTCGTCTCCCCCGCGGTCCACATGCCGCCGAACGTTCCGGCCTGCCCCTCACCGCTCGTGACGGCGTCGTGCGAGATCACGTCCGGCAGCATCGCCATGGGCAGCGACTGCATCCCGGCGTAGCCCGCGCCGGCGAGCGCAACCGGCAGGTACACCCACGCGCCCGGCGCCCACAGCAGGCCGACGAGACTGAGCGCGGCGACTCCGAACAGCGCGCTGGCGATCGCGAAACCGTGCTCCTTGCCGATGCGCCGGGCCACCGCCCCCCAGAGCGGTGCCGCGAGGAGAGCCGGCGCGATGAGGGCGATGAACAGAAACGTGACGGCATCCTCGCTCTTGAGCACCCAGGTCGCGACATACTGAGCACCGGCGAGCATGAGGCCCGTTGCGAGCCCCTGCAGCAGGAAGGTGAGCAGAAGCGCTCGGAACGGCTGGCTGCGCTTCAACGCCCGGATGCCTGCGGCGTAGTTCTCGCGGACCGAGGCCGGCTTCTGCTCCGAGACTATGGTCATCGCCTTCTTCGCCACGAAGCTCGAGGCGAACATCCCGCCGCCGATCACGAGCCCGGCAACGACGGCCATGAGCAGGTAGCCGAGATAATTGCTTCCCCCGCCCAGGCTGCGCAGCGCTGGGCCGCCTGCACCGAACAGCAGGATCGCGAGGGTCAACACAACGACGCGCCAGGTGAGCAGGCGGGTGCGTTCGTCGTATCCCTCGGAGAGCTCTGCGGGGAGCGCGATGTACGGCACCTGGAACAGGCTGAACGCGGTCGCGGCGAGGAGGAACGCAACGAGAACCCACAGCCCGGCCGCGAGGGGCGGCATGCCGGACGGCACGGCGAAGGTCAGGATGAAGAACACCGGCAGCAGAACGGCGCCGAGCATCATGAACCGCCGCCGCGAGCCGGTGCGGGCGAGGCTGAGGTCGCTCCTTCCGCCGATGACCGGGTCGATCACGACGTCCCACACCTTGGCGACGGTCACGAGGATTCCCGCTACGAGCGCGGTCACCCCGAGCGTGTCGGTGAGGTAGTACACGAGCACGAGTCCTGGCAGGGTGGCGAATCCCCCGGTGCCGAGCGAACCGATCGCGTAGCTCGCGATCGTCCTGCGACTGAGGCTGATGGTGCTCTCGGAGCGCTCCGTTGCGGTCATTTACGAGAGTGTAGCGTTGGCCACATGCCCGGAACACCATTGCCGCGCGGGGTCGCCGAAGACCTCGACCGCGATCTCAGCTCATCGAACGCGAGCCGTCGCGCGGTGAACGCCCCTTTCACCGGAGAAAAGCTCCACGATCTTCCGTACAGTTCGGTGCCGGATGTCGCCTCCGCGGCCGGCCGCGCGCATGTCGCCCAGCTCGGCTGGCAGGCGGCCGGATTCGCCCACCGGCGTGCCGTTCTGCTGAGGGCCCACGACCTGCTGCTGGAGCACCGGGAACTCCTCCTCGATGCGATCCAGTCCGAGACCGGGAAGACGAGGGGCCAGGCCTTCGAGGAGCTGTTTCAGGCCGCAAACGTCACGCGCTACTACGCGGTCTCCGCGCGGGGCGTGCTGAGGACGAAGCGCCGCAGGGGCGGCATCCCGACCGTCATCTCCACCTGCGTCGGCTACCGTCCGAAGGGTCTCGTCGGCGTGATCACGCCATGGAACTACCCGCTGAGCCTTTCCGTCATGGATGTCATCCCCGCGCTCGCCGCCGGCAACGCCGTTCTGCAGAAGGCCGACGATCAGGGAGCGCTGAGCATCCTCGCGGCCCGGCGCGCGTTCATCGACGCGGGTGTCCCGGCCGATCTCTGGGCGGTCGTCACCGGGGACGGCTCCGAGATCGGCGACGCGGTCAACGACCACTCCGACTATCTGTGCTTCACCGGCTCGACCGCGACCGGAACCAAGGTCGGCATCCGGGCAGCCGAGGCGCTGCGCGGGGCGAGCCTTGAACTCGGCGGGAAGAATCCGATGATCGTGCTCGACGACGTCGATCCCGTGAAGGCGGCGAGAAACGCCGTGTACGCCTGCTTCGCCTCCCTCGGGCAGCTGTGCGTCTCGATCGAGCGCATCTACGTGCACTCCGCCGTCGCGGAGGCGTTCACCGCGGAGTTCACGGCCCGCACAGCGGCTCTCGTGCAGGGTCCGGCGTTCGACTACACGACGGATGTCGGATCGCTCACTCTGCCGAGCCAGCTCGAGCGCGTCAAGGACCACGTCGACGACGCCGTGAAGAAGGGCGCGACGATCCTCACCGGGGGCAGGGCGCGCCCGGACCTCGGCCCGTTGTTCTATGAGCCGACCGTGCTGACCGGCGTGACGGAGGACATGACCTGCTCCGGCAAGGAGACGTTCGGTCCGGTCGTCGCGATCACCGTCGTTGACAGCGTGGAGGAAGCGGTGCTCGCGGCGAACTCGGGCCCGTTCGGGCTCAACGCGTCGATCTTCAGCGGTTCGCGCCGGCGCGCCCGCGAGATCGCGGCCTCGATCGACGCCGGAAGCGTGAACATCAACGAGGGCTACCGTGCTTCGTTCTCCTCGATCGATGCGCCGATGGGCGGGATGAAGCAGTCCGGGCTTGGCCGCCGCAACGGACCGGAGGGGCTCCTGCGTTTCGTTGACGCGCGGACCGTCGCGGGCTCGACCGGCCTGCTCACGCTTCCCCGCACGGGCGCCGAGTTCGCGAGGCTGAGCGGTGTCATGCTCCTGCTGCTGCGCGCGCTCAAGGCCGTTCGTCGGCGCTGATCCCAGCTGAGGCGGCTCTGGCGGTTACCTCCTCTCTGCTGGCATAATCGGCATCCTTCGTGGAATCAGACCCTCCACACGAGGCAAGCGGCTCATGAACACCACTCAGGTAGATTTCTGCGTCATCGGCGGCGGCATCGTTGGGCTGGCGACGGCCAAGGCGCTCGTCGAACAGCACCCAGGGGCGACGGTCGCCGTGCTCGAGAAGGAAGACGCCCCGGCGCGGCACCAGACCGGCCACAACTCCGGCGTGATCCATTCCGGCATCTACTACGCCCCTGGCAGCCTCAAGGCCCAATTCGCCATCGAGGGAACCGCGGCGACAACGGCCTTCTGCCAGGAGAACGGCATCGCCGTCGATGTCTGCGGCAAATTCCTGGTCGCCACCAACGATCTGGAGGTCGGCAGGCTCAAGGCCCTCGAGGAGCGGGCTGCGATCCACGGGCTCTCCTCGGAGAGGGTTTCCGGTGCCGAGCTGAGGCGTCGCGAACCGAACGTCAGCGGACTGGAGGCGCTCTTCATCCCCAGCACCGGCATCGTCGACTACACGAAGGTGAGCCTCGCCATCCTCGATGGCCTCAAGAAGGCAGGCGTCGCCATCCATCTGGGCACAATAGTCACCGCCATCACGGAAACCGAGGACGAGGTTGTCGTCATGACTCCTACACTGCGGGTGGACGCCTCCTATCTTGTGGTGTGCGCCGGGCTGCAGGCCGATCGCCTTGCCAGGCTCGCCGGAGTGAAGACGGATGTGCAGATCATCCCTTTTCGCGGGGAGTACTTTGTGCTGTCTGAAAAGCGGGGACGATTCGTCGGGAGCCTGATCTACCCGATCCCTGACCCTGAGCTGCCCTTCCTGGGCGTTCACATCAGTCCGACGATCGGCGGCGACATCACGGTCGGGCCGTCTGCCGTGCTTGGGCTGTCGCGCGAGGGCTACCCGAAGTTCTCGGTCAGCCCGAGGGATGTGCTGGAGTACGCCCGGTTCCCCGGGCTGTGGCGGGTGGCGGCGAACAACATCGGCACCGCGGCTAGGGAGGTGCGGAACTCGCTGCTCCGATCAAGCTACGTCAAGGAGGTGCAGAAGTACGCGCCGTCAGTGACGTCGCGTGATCTTCTGCCGCGCGAGGCGGGCATCCGCGCTCAGGCCGTGCGTCGCGACGGAACCCTCCTGCAGGATTTCCTCATCGAACGCACCGCCCGTACGACTCATGTGCTCAATGCCCCTTCGCCGGCGGCCACCGCGGCCTTTCCCATCGGGCGGTACCTGGCGGACCAGGTGTCGCCGCAGTAGCGCCACCAACCGGAAACCAGCGGTTAGGTGGCCTCAGCGTCGAATGGCGCCTGCTTGCCTTCCTCTTCGAGGCGCTTCTTGCGCTTCATGTACGCGGACTCGGCGATGGGCGGTGCGCTCGTGGTCAGCACGTCATCGACGAGCGCCTCCCGGATGATCCGGCGAGGGTCGTACTGCCGCGGGTCGAGCTTCTTCCAGTCGACGTCGTCGAAGTCGGGGCCCATCTCCTCGCGCATCCGGTCCTTTGCGCCATCGGCCATTTTCTTGAGCGATTTCGCGAGCCTGGCGAGTTGCGCGGCATAGTGCGGGAGTCGCTCGGGCCCGAGCAGGAACACAGCAAGGATCCCGATCAGCAGCAGCTTCTCAAACGTCAGCCCGAACACTCACTCAGACTAACTGTTTCCGACGTCTCTGGGCTCTAGAGTTGAGGCAGCGAGGAGCGCCGTGACTGAGAAAGATTCGAACTGGAAGTTCGCTGAAGAGTTCGTGGTCGAACATGACGACATCGTGCAGGCCCGTGCCCATTCGCTCGAGCTCGGGGTCGAAGCGGTTTCCCCCGGAATGGGCGCCCAGTTGGCCGTCATCGCGGCGGCGACCGTTGCCACGAACATCATCGAGATCGGGACCGGCGTCGGCGTGAGCGGACTCTGGATGTTCGCGGGTGCCCCGCAGGCGACGCTCACCTCGATCGACATCGAGCCCGACTACCAGCAGTTCGCGAGGAAGGCATTCCTCGACGCCGGCATCCCGGCGAATCGGGTCAGGCTCATCGCCGGGCGCGCTCGCGATGTTCTCCCCCGGATGAACGAGGAAGCCTACGATGTCGTCCTGGTCGATGCGGACCCGCAATCGGTCATCGAATACGTCGAGCACGGCCTTCGACTCGTTCGTGGCGGCGGAACCGTCGTCATCGCCCACGCCCTGTGGCGCGGAAGGGTCGCCGACCCCGCGCATCGCGACGACGTGGTCGCCGGCTACCGGAGCCTGCTGCGCGAGATCGCCGGCTCCGAGGCCGTCATCAGCGCGCTCTCCCCGGTCGGAGACGGCCTCCTTCAGCTCACCAAGGTCGAACAGTAGGGATGGAGCGTTTCCGTGTCGTCCCTGCGGCATACGTCATCTTCCGACGAGGCGCGGATGTCCTGCTCCAGCTCCGTGAGGGAACCGGCTTCATGGACGGTCACTGGGCCTGTGCGGCCGCCGGGCATGTCGAAGCCGAGGAGTCCGTCTTCGATGCGGCCTGCCGGGAGGCGCTGGAGGAACTGGGAGTGAGCATCCGGCCCGAGCAGCTCACGCCGCTCACCGCGATGCACCGCACGCAGCGCAATCACCAAAGCATCGACGAGCGCGTCGACTTCTTCTTCGAATGCCGTGACTGGCGGGGAGAGCCGCGCCTCCTGGAGACGGAGAAGGCCGCAGCGCTCGACTGGTTCCCGCTGGAGGCGCTGCCGACGCCGCTCGTTCCGCACGAACTGTTCGTGCTCGACAGGTTGAGAAGCGGAGCGCTTCCCCCGATCGTCAGCTTCGGGTTCTAGCGCCGCCTACTTGATCGCCGCGACAACCCCTGCGAGCGCGTCATGGAGTTCCTTGGCCTCTGCGTCGTTGACCGACACGACGAGACGACCACCACCTTCGAGCGGTACGCGCACGATGATGAGTCGACCCTCCTTAACAGCCTCCATTGGCCCGTCACCGGTCCTCGGCTTCATGGCTGCCATGAATGGTCCCCTTTCCTGGAATCTCTCTCTATTATCCCGCATTTCACCGACACCCGAAATCGGGCGCGGTGCGGAGCCTGCGACGGCGGGCTGTTTTTGTGCCCTTAGGGGGGCGTCCAGTCGTAGCCGTCCACCCACCAGCAGTAGTAGATCCACACCCATTGGCCGATGACGAACAGCACGACGATGGAGACCCGGTAGAGCCGTGAACGGGGCTGTGCGAGCGCCCCGGCGAGCGGGAACAGGGGGATGAGCAGCCGGAAGGTGCTCGACTGCGGAAAGAACACGGCGAGCAGGTACAGGGCGTAGCTCGCCGCCCAGATCCGCAGGTCGACGCCGAGCCTGCGGGCCGGCCGCGAGAACAGGAACGCGAAGAACCCGATCACGATGACCGCGAGGACGACGAGCCCGAGCACGCCGGGCAGCCAGTACTGAGCGCCTTGGATCCACGGGGTGAACGGGACGAGCTGCCCGTACCCGAGGTACGGCGAGCGCCAGGCCAGCTCGGTGTCGGTGTAGGCCGCCATCGAGCCGGTGACGGCCCAGGCGAGCAACGGCCAGGCGAGACCCATGATGGCGCTGAACACGGCGACACCGGCCGCGAGCCAGCGCTCCCAGGGCGGGAAGGGGTCACGCGATCGGATGACGAAGCGGTAGACGACATGCACTCCAAGTGCAAGGGCGAACGCGAGCCCGCTCGGCCGCGTGAGCGCCATCAGGGCAACGACCGGAATCAGCGCGCCGTACCGCCGCCGCACGAGCAGGTACAGGGCAAGTGCAAGCAGGAACG
This sequence comes from Terrimesophilobacter sp., assembly GCA_036565765.1. Classification (GTDB taxonomy): domain Bacteria; phylum Actinomycetota; class Actinomycetes; order Actinomycetales; family Microbacteriaceae; genus Terrimesophilobacter. Next base: position 3,018 of record DATCXP010000008.1, on the reverse strand, counting down.
CGTGCATAGATTCCGCGTAGGAGACCTGCAGGATGGGCGAGAGCGGAGCGACGCAGAACAGCACGACGGAGAACAGCGCGGTCTCCCCCGGCAGCACGAGCCGCATGAGCCGGTAGAACATGAGGGCGGCCGCGAGGGAGAACGCGAAGGAGACGAACACCGAGAGCGGAGCCCACGGGAGGCCGGTCACGATCATCAGGCCGCGCACGAGCATGGGGTAGCCGGGCAGGAAGGCCCAGGCGTTCTCGGTGACCTGGCCGGCATCCGTCACGGGCAACGTCGACGGGTAGCCCGCCGCCGCGACGTAGTGGTACCAGGTGCTGTCCCACAGTTGCGCGAAGGACAGATATCCCGGATGCGCGCCGGTCCAGGCGTTGGCCTCCTGCCGGGCCGCGAACCAGAGCAGAATGCCGGTCGTGACGATGCGCGAAAGCAGCCACACGACGAGCACCCGCAGCCACCATGGCGTGAGTCGGTACCGGATGCGCAGGGCTTTCAGTGCCGGCTGAGCCCTCAGTGAAGGCTGATTCAAACCCCGCTGAGCCATGCCCGGAGCCCTCGCTCGCACTCGATGATCTCGGACAGTTCGACGCGCTCGTCGTCCGCGTGGGCTCGCAGCGGGTCGCCGGGGCCGTAGTTGACCGCCGGGATGCCGAGTGCGGAGAAGCGGGCGACATCCGTCCAGCCGTACTTCGGTTTCGCCTCGCCGCCGACCGCCGCGAGGAACTCCTGGGCGAGCGGGGCGTCGAGGCCGGGCCTGGCGCCCTCGGAGAGGTCGACGACCGTGAGTTCGGTCCCCGGGAACAGTTCGCGGATGTGCTCGAGCGCTTCCGCGCCGCTGCGGCTCGGCGCGAAGCGGTAGTTGAGGGATACCACGCACTCGTCGGGGATCACGTTGCCTGCCACCCCGCCGGAGACGCCGACCGCGTTCAGCCCCTCCCGGTACACGAGCCCGTCGACCTCGACCTCACGCGGCTCGTAGGCAGCGAGAAGGCTCAGGATGGGCGCTGCGGCGTGGATGGCGTTGCTTCCGACCCAGGCCCGCGCGGAGTGCGCGCGGACGCCTGTTGTCCGCAGGTCGACGCGCAGGGTGCCGTTGCACCCTCCCTCGACGAGGGCACTGGTCGGCTCCCCGAGAATCGCGAAGTCCCCGGCGAGCAACTCGGGACGATGACGGGCGAGGCGGCCGAGACCGTTCAGGTCGGAGGAGACCTCCTCGTGGTCGTACCAGATCCAGGTCACGTCGACGACGGGGGAGGTCAGCTCGGCGGCGAGCTTGAGCTGCACGGCGACACCGGCTTTCATGTCGACCGTCCCGCGGCCCCACAGCGTGTCGCCGTCGAGCCTGGTCGGAAGATTGCCGTTCACCGGGACCGTGTCGATGTGGCCGGCGATGACCACGCGGCGACTGCGGCCGAGATTCGTCCTCGCGACGATCGCGTCGCCGTCGCGAGTGACGTCGAGGTGGGCAAGACCGGAGACGGCCGCCTCGATCGCGTCGGCGATCGACTTCTCGTTCCCCGACACCGACTCGATGTCGCACAAGGCCCTGGTGAGCTCGACGGACGTCACGGACAGGTCGAGGCTCGGCATCCGGCCAGTTTAGCGATGACCGCTCCCTGAGGCCTGCCCTGAGGCTTGCCCTGAGGAGCGCGCTCCGCGCGCGTCACGAAGGGAGCGCGCTCAGCCACCGCTCCCTGAGGCCTGCCCTGAGGAGCGCGCTCAGCGCGCGTCTCGAAGGGTGCGAGCGCAGCGAGCCTCGAAGGGAGCTCGCGCTAACCTGAAGCCATGACTGACACAGCAGCCTGGGGCTACGGAATCGCGACAATCGCAGCGGATGGGACGGTGCTCGACACCTGGTACCCGTCGCCCCAACTCGGCGAGCTGCCGGCCGGCCGCGACCCGCACATCGCCCCCGCAGAGCTCGAGGGCCTAGTCGGCGAGGATGCACGCCGCAACGTCCGGCTCGACTTCGTGACGACCCGAATCGCCCTGGATTCCGCCCCGGCGTCGACCGCGGACGCCTACCTGCGTCTGCACCTGCTCAGCCACCTGCTCGTGAAGCCGAACTCCATCAACCTGGACGGGATCTTCGGCCGGCTCCCGACCGTCGTGTGGACGAACGCCGGCCCCGTGCACCCCGACGATTTCGCGCGGCTGCGGCCACTGCTCCAGCGCCAGGGGATCTCGGCCTACGGCGTCGACAAGTTCCCGCGGCTCACCGACTACCTGATGCCGACGGGTGTGCGCATCGCCGACGCCTCTCGGGTGCGACTCGGGGCACACCTCGCGCCGGGGACGACCGTCATGCACGAGGGGTTCGTGAACTTCAATGCCGGAACGCTTGGCGCCTCGATGGTCGAGGGCCGGATCTCGCAGGGCGTCGTGGTCGGGGACGGCTCCGACATCGGTGGAGGCGCCTCCATCATGGGCACGCTCAGCGGAGGGGGAACCCAGCGCGTGTCGATCGGCGAGCGGGCACTGCTCGGGGCGAACTCCGGCATCGGGATCTCGCTCGGTGACGACTGCGTCGTGGAAGCCGGACTCTACGTGACGGCAGGCACGAAGGTCGTGGTCGCAGATGCCGCCCCCACTCCTTCCGGGGCACTCCCGACCGTGAAGGCGGAGTCGCTCTCCGGCCGACCGGGGCTGCTGTTCCGCCGCAACTCCCTCACGGGAGCGGTCGAGGTGCTCGCCCGCTCCGGGGCCGGCGTGCAGCTGAACACGGCCCTGCACGCCTGATCCCAGGATCGACGATGATCACCGCGGTCTTTCGCGAGGGGGAGCGACCGAAGACCCCTCGCCGGGCGAGTCAGAGGAACTGCACCGCGCCGTACGCGAGCGCGGCGATCGTGAACCACGACAGGAGTGCGACGATCAGCGCCCGCCATCCAGTGCGCACCAGCGTCTTCAGGCGCACCGCCGTGCCCAGGCCGAACAGCGCCATCCCGAGGAGCGCCGTCTGAGCGATGTCCGCGACATCGAGCACCCCGCCCGGCAGGGGGACGAAGGTGCGCA
>DATCXP010000031.1:0-20932 GCA_036565765.1 Terrimesophilobacter sp. | reverse complement strand
GCCGCCGCCGGGCAGGGCACGCGCGGCCAGGGCGAGGCCCTCCCGGATGCGCTGCTGCCCCCACGCGGAGCGGTCGACCTCTGCGAGGGTGAAGGGCATCCCGTCCGCGCCGGTGCGGGCAGGCCGCCTGGCCTCGCCGAGCACGATCAGCGCCCGCAGGCCGAGCACTTCTGTGTCGGCCGGGTACTCGCTCCCCACCGTCGTGGCGAGGGAGAGCGCGAGTTCAGACAGACGGGCGTCAACCAGGTCCGAACCGCGCGGGGCGGTGTGCCCGAGTGTGTAGATCCCGTAGATCGTCGTGAGCACCTGGCCTCTGCGCGCCTCACGGTCCGCGTCGCCCGGCCACCGGAACGGGGTTCCGGATCTCGCGATCGCCTTGCGCGCCCGCGTGAGACGGGCCGCAACGGTCGCCTCGGGAAGCCCGAAGAAGTCGGCGATGTCCGCGGTGGGGACGCCGCACACGATCCGAAGGGCCATCGCGACCTGTTGCTCGGCCGAGAGCACAGGGTCGCACGCCACGAAGATCAGGCCGAGACGATCCTCGGCGGCACTCTCCGGTGGGGATTCGGAGCGCAGCAGCAGGGGAAGCCTGGCGCGCAGAACCCCGTCCCGCCGAAGGGCGTCGATCGCGATCCTGCGGGCGGCTGTCGTCGCCCAGGCACCGATATTGTCGATCGATTCGCCGGCGGTCAGGCGCTCTGCTGCGCGCAGGAACGCCTCCTGGGCGCTGTCCTCGGCGAGTTCGAGATCGCCGAACGCGCGAAGAGTGGCCCCGACGACGCGAGGCCACTCCGCTGCATACGAGGTGGGGAACGACGCGGCGAGGTCGGCGGTCATGACACCATTCTCGCCACCCCCATCACATTCCGGACATATCCCAGATCGGCCGGACCTCGATGTGCCCATCGGTGGGGCAGAGCGCCGCGAGCTCCTTCGCCTGCTCGAGCGAGTTCGCTTCGATGACGTAGTAGCCGCTCAGGACTTCCGTGGTCTCGGTGAGCGGGCCGTTCGTGTACACGGCGGGCTTGCCGTCCTTCGCGGGGGTGACGCTGAATCCGGCGCTCGCGCTCTGCAGGGCCTCCCCGCCGAGAATCTTCGCCCCGGCCGCAGCGACGGCAGCGGAGAACGCCCCGTGCCCCTGCATAGACTGCGCGTACTCTTCTTCGCTGACGCTTGCCGAGTCCCACTGGCCTTCGACGATGAGGAACAGGTACTGGTCTGACATGGCTTCTCCCTGGATCATGGGATCTCGTGATCCCGATTGATGTTCTTGTCAGAACGACGAACGGGAACCGGGCGGAATCGACACCGCAGGAAGAAAGCTACTCCGTGATGTCGATCTCGCGGAGCAGGTCGGCATCGATCGCGGCGCGCAGGGTGTCGAGCAGGCCATCCGGAACCGGCGAATCGACCGTGAGCACACTGAGCGCCTGCCCGCCGGCGACCTTGCGGCTCACCTGCATGCCCGCAATGTTGATGCCCGCATCGCCGAACTCCTTGCCGAAGATCGCGACGATGCCGGGGCGGTCGGTGTAGACCATGACGATGAGATGATCGGCGACCGGAACCTCGACGTCGTAGCCGTTGATCCCGACGACCTTCTCGATCTGCTTCGTGCCGGTGAGCGTCCCCGAGACCGAGATCTCGGTACCGTCGGCGAGGCCACCGCGGATCGTCAGAAGGTTGCGGTACTCATCGCTCACCGGATCGGTCACGAGGCGCACCGGGATTCCGCGCTGATCGGCGAGAAGCGGCGCGTTGACGTAGGAGACGGACTCGCTCACGATGTTCGTGAAGTAGCCCTTGAGCGCGGCCAGTTTCAGCACGTTCACGTCGAACTCGACGATCTCGCCGCGCACCTCGACGTCGATGCTCGTGACCGGGCTGTCGGCGAGGCCGCTGAACACCTGGCCGAGCTTCTCCATGAGCGGGATGCCGGGCCGCACGCTCGAGTGGATGACTCCCCCGGCAACGTTCACGGCATCCGGAACGAGCTCGCCGTCGAGAGCGAGCCGCACGGAGCGCGCGACCGAGACGCCTGCCTTCTCCTGCGCCTCCTCGGTCGAGGCGCCGAGGTGCGGCGTGAGGGTGATGGTGTCGAGGCCGAGCAGTGGGGAGCCGGTCGGGGGCTCGTTGACGAACACATCGAGGGCCGCCCCGGCGATGCGCTTCGTAGAGAGCGCCTCGTGGAGAGCATCCTCGTCGATGATCCCTCCCCTGCTGCAGTTCACGATGCGTAAGGTCGGCTTCGCCATCGCGAACTCCTCCGCGCCGATGAGTCCGGTCGTCTCCGGCGTGCGGGGGATGTGGATGGTCACGAAGTCGGATTGCCGCATGACCTCCTCGAGGCTCAGGAGGTGCACTCCGAGCTGCTGCGCGCGTGTCGGCGTCACGTAGGGATCGTAGGCGACGAGGCGCGCGTCGAAGCCCGCAAGGCGCTGCGCGACGAGCGTACCGATGCGGCCGAGTCCGATGATGCCGATGGTCTTCTCGAACAGCTCGGAGCCGACGAACCTGGAGCGCTTCCACTCCCCCGCCTTCGCCGACTGGTTCGCGTCCGGGATGAACCGGGCGAGAGAGAGCAGATGGCCGATCGCGAGCTCCGCCGCCGAGACGACGTTGGAGGTCGGGGCGTTCACGACCATCACGCCTGCCTCCGTCGCCGACTTGATGTCGACGTTGTCGAGCCCGACTCCGGCCCGTGCGATGACTTTGAGGCGCTTCCCGACGGCGATCGCCTCGGCGTCGACGTGGGTCGCCGAGCGGATGAGGATCGCACTAGCCTCCGGGAGCGCGGCCAGGAGCGCGGCTCGATCGGTGCCGTCGACGCTGCGGATGTCGAAATCCGGCCCGAGGGCGTCAACGGTCGCCGGTGAGAGTTCTTCTGCGATCAGCACGATCGGTTTCGTCACGAATCGAGTCCTTGCGTCGGGGTGGGATCGCCGCGGCGCACACGGGCGCGACCCTTGCAACATTAGTGCAGCGCGCGGCAGGTCCTGTCGCGTGACGACCCGTCACGCAGGATTGTTGCCGATTCGTGGATCAGGTGAGGATCCCGGCGAGCACGGTCAGGCTCAGGCTCAGCGCCGCGACGACGGCGAGGCCGGCGAGCAGAACGATGGCGAGGATCCCGAGGTTCCTGCGGCGGGAGATCAGCAGCGCGAGCCCGTAGACGACGACCGGCAGCATCAAGTTCGCGATGAGCACGGCCCAGGGGATCGCAACGGTGTTGATGCCGATGAGCGTCGCGTTCTCGTTGTACTTCGTGATCTGAGCGGAAACGCCGAAGGTGTCGGAGATCGCCTCGAACAGGTCGTAGGCGTAGAACAGCGCGAACAGGATCGCGATGGTGAGGCGCAGCCACGACGGTCTCTTCGCTGATGGCGCAGGGCCTGTGGACGCCGGTGTCGCGGATGTCCCCGCGGCATCCGTGCCGGCGTCCGTGCCGACTGCTTTCGTCGCGTTCTCCGCCCGGTCGGGCACCGCAGGAGTCTTCTCGTCCATGTCTTCTGCCCCTATCCGCCCACGATGAAGGGCCACGGCGCCAGGAGCAGAACGCCGACCACCAGCCAGAGCAGCCGCCACACCGGTTTCTTCACGAGCAGCCACACGGCTCCCGCCCACAGTGCCGGGGATACGATCGCGAGGAACTCGCCGAGTTGATACATGATGATGGGGAAGATGCCGGCGACGGGAACCGAATGCGTGAACGCATGGATGCCCCATCCGACCGCGTACAGCAGGTACACGCCCGCGAAGATGCCGAACACGATGAGCAGCGCCGAGTTCGCCGGCGGTGGGCCGGCGGATTTCACTTCCGCGGCATCCACGATCGCTTTCGGCGCGGCGACATGGCTCGGGTCGGTCTCCCCCGCCCAGCTCAGCGCCTCTTCGTCAGGATCCGCGCCCATGCCAGAACACTACCGCGCTCCGCCTTATCCCAAATGAAGGCATTCATGGATGTACTGCCTGAGTTCACGGGGATTCGCATCCCAAGTCCGCTGAAATGCCTTCATTTGGGGCGGGGCGTATCGTGGCTAGGATGCCCAGCAATCGCACACTCAAGGCCATGAACTCGCTCAACCGGATGGCGCAACGGCTGAGCGGGGGACGGATCGGCTGGGAGTTCGGCGGCATGCCCGTACTCGAGCTCACGACGACGGGGCGGAAATCCGGCCAGAAGCGCACGACCCTCCTGACCTCCCCTCTGCGGGTCGCAGACAGCTACATCGTCGTGGCGTCGCGCGGTGGCGACGACGCGCATCCGGCCTGGTTCCTGAACCTGCGCGACGACCCGAGGGTCATGGTCGGCACGCGAGGGCGCCCAGCACAGCCGATGTTCGCGCGCATCGCGACGGCGGCCGAGCGCGCGGAGCTGTGGCCGCGCGTCACGGCCGACCACCCGAACTACGCCGACTACCAGGAGCGCACGCAGCGCGAGATCCCGCTCGTCTACCTCACGCCAAGCGCCGAAGAGGGCCTGGCGGGTCAGCGCCGACAACCCCGATGAGCCGCTGGCTGATCCCGCTCCCCGAGGAGCGCGCGGCACATAGGGCGAAGGCCATTTCTGGCCTTCGCGTGCCGCCAGCGCCGACCGCCGTCTCGGCGGTCGGGAAGCGACCGTCTCGAAGGGGGCATGCAAGTGACGGTGTTGCCCCCTTCGAGGCTCGCTACGCTCGCACCTCAGGGAGCGGCAAGGTCAGCGGGCCGCGGACCCGTCCCGTGCGCCTGCCAAGGGCAGGCGCACCAGATAGCACAGCGTCGTCGCAGGCGACTGTGCCGACGTCAGCGCGCAGCGCTGCCGTCGGTGTAGTCGTCGTCCTTCTGCTTCCACGCGAACAGTGCGCGCAGCTGGCGGCCGGTAGCCTCGATCGGGTGCTGCTCGCCCTTCTTGCGCAGCGCGAGGAATTCCGGCGCCCCGGCATCCTGATCCGCGATGAAGCGCTTCGCGAACGTCCCGTCCTGGATGTCGCTGAGCACCGCCTTCATGTTCTCCTTGACGTGCGGGTCGATCACGCGTGGGCCGGAGACGTAGTCGCCGTACTCCGCGGTGTCCGAGACGCTCCAGCGCTGCTTCGCGATGCCGCCCTCGTTGATCAGGTCGACGATGAGCTTGAGCTCGTGCAGCACCTCGAAGTAGGCGACCTCCGGCTGGTAGCCCGCCTCGGTGAGCGTTTCGAATCCGTACTGGATGAGCTGGGACACCCCGCCGCAGAGCACGCTCTGCTCGCCGAACAGGTCGGTCTCGGTCTCCTCGGTGAAGGTGGTCTTGATCCCGCCGGCGCGCAGGCCGCCGATCCCCTTGGCATAGCTGAGCACGAGCGGCCAGGCGTTTCCTGTGGCGTCCTTCTCGACCGCAACGATCACCGGGACGCCGCGGCCGGCCTCGAACTCGCGCCGCACGACATGGCCGGGACCCTTCGGCGCGACCATGATCACATCAACGCCCTCCGGCGCCTCGATGTAGCCGTAGCGGATGTTGAATCCGTGCCCGAACACGAGCGCGTTGCCTTCGGACAGATTGTCCTTGATGTCGTCGGCGTACAGCCCGCGCTGGTGCTGGTCCGGGGCGAGGATCACGATCACATCGGCCCAGGCTGCGGCCTCGGCCGATGGTAGGACCGTGAACCCGGCCTCCTCGGCCTTCGCCTTCGACGTGGAGTCCGGCTTGAGTCCGACGACGACCTCGACCCCGGAGTCGCGGAGGGTCTGCGCGTGAGCGTGGCCCTGCGAGCCGTATCCGATCACGGCGACCTTGCGGCCCTGGATGATGGAGAGGTCTGCATCTTTGTCGTAGAAGATCTCGGCCATGGGTGTGTGCTCCTTGATTGTTGTTGGTTACCTGGGTCTCGACGGGCTCGAACCGCGAAGGGCGATCTCTACCCGTGAAGGGTGGTCTGGATGAGAGAGAACTATTCGGTTGTGAGGTCTCGACAGGCTCGACCCGAGAAAGCTGAACTCGACCCGAGAAAGGTGAACTCGACCCGAGGCGGGCTGTCAATTCTTGTACACGCGCTCCGTGATGCTCTTCGATCCGCGTCCGATCGCGAGAAGGCCCGACTGGGCGATCTCCTTGATTCCGTACGGCTCCAGCACGCGCAGCAGTGCCTGGGTCTTCGCGGTGTCGCCGGTGACCTCGATCACGAGGGCATCCGTCGCGACGTCCACGATCCGCGCGCGGAACAGGTTCGTGGCCTCCAGGATCTGGCTGCGCGTCGTGTTGTCGACCTTGACCTTGATGAGCAGGTGCTCCCGCTCGACCGTCTGCGCGGGGTCGAGTTCGACGATCTTGATGACGTTCACGAGCTTGTTCAGCTGCTTCGTGACCTGCTCGAGCGGACCCTGCTCCACGTCGACGACGACCGTGATGCGGGACAGTCCGGGGATCTCGCTCTTGCCGACGGCGAGGCTCTCGATGTTGAACCCGCGGCGGGCGAACAGACCCGCGACACGCGTGAGCAGGCCGGGCTTGTCCTCGACGAGGAGGGAGAGAACGTGGGTCATGGCTACTCCTCCTCCCACTCTGGGGCTTTATCCCGCGCGTACTGGACGCTCGAGTTCCCGACCCCCTGCGGGACCATCGGCCACACCATGGCGTCAGCGCTCACGATGAAGTCGATCACGACCGGCCGGTCATTCGTCTCGTTCGCGAGTGCGATCGCCGCGTCGACCTCCTCCTTCTTCGTGACCCGGATGCCGAGGGCACCGTACGCCTCGGCCAGCTTCACGAAGTCGGGGATCATCACCGTGTCATGGCCGGTGTTCAGATCGGTGAAGGCGTGGCGACCGTTGTAGAACAGCGTCTGCCACTGGCGCACCATTCCCAGCGAGGAGTTGTTGATGACGGCGACCTTGATCGGGATCTTGTTGATCGTGCAGGTTGCGAGCTCCTGGTTCGTCATCTGGAAGCATCCGTCGCCGTCGATCGCCCACACCGTGCGGTCGGGATTCGCGACTTTCGCACCCATCGCCGCGGGGACGCCGTAGCCCATGGTTCCCGCGCCACCGGAGTTCAGCCAGGCATTCGGCCGCTCGTACTTGATGAACTGCGCCGCCCACATCTGGTGCTGGCCGACGCCCGCGGCATAGATCGCCTCCGGACCGGTGACCGCGCCGATGCGCTCGATCACGTACTGCGGGGAGAGCAGCCCGTCCACCGGCTCGTCGTAGCCGAGCGGGAACCGCGTCTTGAGCTCGTCGAGACGCTCCCACCACTCCGCGATGTCCGGCGTCGTCTTCCTGATGGCTTCGGCGTAGGCGAGGGTCAGGTCCGCGATGACATCCTTCGCGTCGCCGACGATCGGGATGTCGGCGATGCGGATCTTGGAGATCTCGGCGGGGTCGATGTCGACGTGCACGACCTTGGCGTCCGGTGCGAACTCGCTCGGCTTGCCCGTGACCCTGTCATCGAAGCGCGCGCCGAGAGAGATCAGCAGATCGGACTCCTGCAGCGCGAGCACCGCAGGAACGGTTCCGTGCATGCCAGGCATCCCGAGGTGCTGCCTGTTGGAGTCCGGGAATGCGCCGCGCGCCATGAGCGTCGTGACGACGGGGACGCCCGTCTTCGTCGCGAGCTCGAGCAGTTCGGCTGATGCCCTGGCCCTGATGACGCCGCCGCCGACGTAGAACACCGGCCGCTTCGCCTCGGCGAGCAGCTGTGCCGCGGCCTGGATCTGCTTGCCGTGCGCCTTCGTGACCGGGCGGTATCCGGGAAGATCGACCTTCGGCGGCCAGACGAACGGTGCGCTGTTCTGCTGCGCATCCTTGGTGACGTCCACGAGCACGGGGCCTGGCCGGCCGGTCGTGGCGATGTGGTACGCGGCGGCGATGACACCGGGGACATCCTCAGGCCGCGTGACGAGGAACGAGTGCTTCGTGATGGGCATCGTGATGCCCACGATGTCGACCTCCTGGAACGCGTCGGTTCCCATCGAGGTGGAGAACACCTGGCCGGTGATCGCGAGCAGCGGGACGGAGTCCATGTGCGCGTCGGCAATCGCGGTCACGAGGTTCGTCGCGCCAGGGCCGCTCGTGGCGATCGCGACGCCGATCCTGCCCGTCGATGATGCGTAGCCCTCTGCTGCGTGGCCTGCGCCCTGCTCGTGGCGCACCAGGATGTGGCGGATGGTCGTCGACGACATGAGCTCGTCGTAGAACGGCATGATCGCGCCGCCGGGGAGGCCGAAGACATCCTTGATCCCGAGCTTCTCGAGCGAGCGGAGGATCGCGCCGGAGCCGGTCAGGATCTCGGGCGTCTTCTTCGCCGGAACGATCGGGGTGGCGGCCTTCGCCGCCCGTGGCACGGGTTTCGATTCCGTGGGCATGGTTGCGTGTCCTTAGTGAAATATCGGTGAGGTGGGCGCGACGCTATCCTGTGATCGCGCCCTCGGCGGCCGAGTGCACGAGCTTGGAATACTTTGCGAGAACGCCACGGGTGTAGCGCGGGGGAAGTGGAGCCCAGCCACTGCGGCGAGCTTCGAGCTCTGCGGCCCCGACCAGTAGGTCGAGCGAGCGAGCTGCGATATCGACCCGTATCAGATCACCATCGCGCACGAAGGCGATGGGACCTGCGTCCACCGCTTCGGGAGCTATATGGCCGATGCACAGGCCGGTTGTGCCGCCTGAGAATCTACCGTCCGTCAAGAGTAATACATCTTTCCCGAGCCCGGCGCCCTTGATGGCGGCGGTGATCGCGAGCATCTCGCGCATGCCGGGGCCGCCCTTCGGGCCCTCGTACCGGATCACGATGACGTCACCGGCCTGGATTCTCCCCTCGGTGAGTGCGTCCATGGCAGCGCGCTCGCGCTCGAACACACGGGCGGGGCCCTCGAACACGTCGAGGTCGAACCCGGCGGTCTTCACGACCGCACCGTCCGGGGCGAACGTGCCGTGCAGGATGGTCAGACCGCCTGAGGCGTGGATCGGGTCGTCGAGCGTGCGCAGCACCTCGCCGTCGAGAGCCGGCGGGTCGATCTCGGCGAGGTTCTCCGCGACGGTCTTGCCCGTGACAGTGAGCGCGTCGCCGTGCAGGAGGCCGGCGTCGAGCAGCGCCTTCATGACGACGGGCACTCCGCCGTGCCGGTCGACGTCGTTCATGACGTACTTGCCGAACGGCTTGAGGTCTCCGATGTGCGGGGTCTTGTCGCCGATGCGGTTGAAGTCGTCGAGAGTGAGGTCGACATCCGCCTCGCGCGCGATCGCGAGCAGGTGCAGCACGACGTTCGTGGAGCCGCCGAACGCCATGGCGACGGCGATCGCGTTCTCGAAGGCCTTCTTCGTGAGGATGTCGCGGGCGGTGATCCCGAGGCGCAGCAGGTTCACGACGGCCTCGCCACTGCGGTGCGCGAAGTAGTCGCGACGGCGGTCGGCAGCAGGCGGTGAGGCCGAGCCGGGGAGGCTCATCCCGAGCGCCTCCGCGACGCTCGCCATCGTGTTCGCGGTGTACATGCCTCCGCAGGCACCCTCGCCTGGCACGATCGCGCACTCGATGCGGTGGGCGTCGATGGCCGACATCTTCCCGGCCTTGACGGCACCGACCGCCTCGAAGGAGTCGATGATCGTGACCTCCTTCTCCGTGCCGTCGCTGAGCTTGACCCAGCCGGGGGCGGTCGAGCCGGCGTAGAGGAACACGGAGGCCAGATCGAGCCTGGCTGCGGCCATCAGCATGCCGGGGAGCGACTTGTCGCATCCGGCCAGCAGGACGGATCCGTCGAGGCGCTCGGCCATCATGACGGTCTCCACTGAGTCGGCGATCACTTCGCGGGAGACGAGCGAGAAGTGCATGCCCTCGTGCCCCATCGAGATGCCGTCGGAGACGGAGATCGTGCCGAATTGCAGCGGGTAGCCGCCGCCGGAGTGCACGCCCTCCTTCGAGGCCTGCGCGAGCCGGTCGAGGCTCAGGTTGCAGGGCGTGATCTCGTTCCAGGAGCTCGCGATGCCGATCTGCGGCTTGTCCCAGTCGGCGTCGCCCATGCCGACCGCGCGGAGCATCCCGCGCGAGGTCATGGCTTCTATCCCGTCGGTGACGACACGCGAGCGGGGCTTCAGGTCGTGCTCAGGCATGAACCGAGTCTAGAACTTCCGGGCATCCGGGTTTTCTGGTGCTAGGGAGTCCTAGGAATCGTCGCGGGTTGCGCCGTCATCCCCCTGCGCCTCCTGCGCGCGCTCGACCGCGCGCTCGAGCTCGTCAACGAGCAGCGACCCCGGCGCGACCACCCCGGTGCGATAGCCCGCCCGGCCGACCATGTGCGCCGAGATCGGCGCGGTCATCATCTGGAACAGCAGGATCAGGACGAGCACGAGCACGGTGCTCCAGCGACGCTCCTGGAGCGCGACACCGGCGAGGATGAAGATCAGGCCGAGGATCTGCGGCTTGGTCGTCGCGTGCATGCGCGCGATCGCATCCGGGAAGCGGATGAGGCCGACCCCGGCCGCGAGCGACAGGAACGCGCCGAGGATCAGGCAGGCCCCGGTGAGCAGGTCGAGAATCAGGTCGAGGGTCACTTGTTCCCCCTCCTCGACACGTAGCGCGCGACGACGACAGCTCCGAGGAACGCGGTCGCCGCGAGCACGATCATCGCGGTGAGGTTTCTGGTGTGGGAGTTGTAGATCATCTCGGCGCCCATCGCGCAGATGATCGTCGTGAGCAGCATGTCGGAGGCGATCATGCGGTCGAGGATCGACGGCCCGCGCGCCACGCGGTACAGCGCCATCGCGGCGGCGGCCGTGAGCATGACGCCGACGACGAGGAACACCCACTCAGTCATGGCCGGCCCCGGCTTCCCCGATGCGCGCGAGATCCTCGCGGGACCCGATCGCGCGAACGATCCTCGCCTCCACAACGAGCACCTTCCTGCGCATGGCCTCGACGTCATCCTTCGTCCTCGTTGCGAAGGTGTGCAGGTACAGGATGCCGCGTTCCCGGTCGGCCTCGACGACGAGCGAACCGGGCACGAGCGACATCGCGATCGCGTCGAGCGTCATGATCAGGTCGGAGCGGGTCCTCAGCTGGATGCCGATGACCGACGAGCGCGGGATCGGCCGGGGGTTCAGCGCCTGGAATGCCACCTGGAACGAGGCGAGGGCGACGTCGAGGAAGAAGTGGGCGAGGAACACCAGCGTGTACCAGAGGTTGATCCGCCCTGGCAGTTCGACCGGCGGGAGATAGAAGACGCGCGTCACGATCACCGCGACCGCGACGCCGGTCAGGAGGCTGAGCACGGTGAACTGGTTCCAGAGCACCATCCAGAGCAGGATGAGCCCCACGAGCAGAGGCAACTGCTGCAAGAGGCGCCTGCGCACCTCGCCATTGCTGACCTCGCGGCCCTTCACCTCCTCAGGCTGCCCCATCACTGCGACTCCCCTGTGAAGACGACCGTGATGTAGTACTCGGGACCGTCGATGTTGTGCCCGGCTCGTGCGCTCACGTCGTAGAGCGGCCCGGCGAACACCGTGAGCGCGACGCTGAGCGCGACCATGGCGGCCGTCGCACCGATCATGATGCGCGGAATGCTGCGCGCGGTCCTCACCTCGGTCGACGCTCCGACCGTTGAGAGAACCTGCAGCGGGTTCTCGTAGTCCGCCACCTCGGCCGCGTCGCGCCAGAACGTCATGCTCCAGGCCCTCGCGAGCGCATACAGGGTCAGAAGCGAGACGAGGGCGCCGCTGCCGATGAGAATCCAGGCGAGGACCGAGCCGTCCTGAGCGCCCGCCTCGAACAGGGCGAGCTTTCCGATGAATCCGGAGAATGGCGGGATGCCGCCGAGGCTCAACATGGGGATGAAGAACAGGATGCCGATGAGCGGCGAGGCCTTCAGCATCCCGCCGAGCCGGTTGATGCTCGTCGTCCCGCCCTGCCGCTCGACGAGGCCGGTGGCGAGGAACAGAGTCGTCTGAACGGTGATGTGGTGCACGACGTAGTAGGTGGCGGCGGCGAGGCCGGCCGCGGTTCCTAGGCCGATCCCGAACAGCATGTAGCCGATATGGCTCACGAGCGTGAACGACAGAAGACGCTTCAGGTCCGCCTGCGCGATCGCGCCGAGGACGCCGACGATCATCGTGAGGGCCGCGACGATCATGATCGTCATGTTGAGTTCGTCGCCGGGGAAGATGATCATCTCGGTGCGCATGATCGCGTACACGCCGACCTTCGTCAGCAGGCCGGCGAAGACGGCGGTGACCGGCGCAGGTGCGGTCGGATAGGAGTCAGGAAGCCAGAACGACAGCGGGAACACCGCAGCCTTGATCCCGAACGCGACGAGCAGCATGACGTGCAGGATCAGCTGTACATCCTCCGGCAGCTCCGCGAGCCGAACGGAGAGCTGCGCGATGTTCACGGTTCCCGTCGCGCCGTAGATCATCGCGATCGCGGCGAGGAAGATGACCGATGACACGAGGCTGACGACGATGTAGGTGACGCCTGCACGGATGCGCAGCTCGGTGCCGCCGACCGTGATGAGCACGTAGCTCGCGACGAGCAGGATCTCGAAACTCACGTACAGGTTGAACAGATCGCCCGCGATGAACGCGTTGAACACCCCGGTGGCGAGGATCAGGTAGGTCGGGTAGTAGATGGACACCGGAGTCTCGCGGTCGCCGTCGGCGAGCCCCTGCCCGACCGAGAACACGAGCACCGCCAGCAGCACGGCGGCGGAGACCACGAGCAGCAGCGCGGAAAGCCGGTCGACGACGAGCACGATCCCGAACGGCGCCTTCCACCCGCCGACCTCGACGGCGATCGCGCCGCTCCCATCGACCGCGATCAGCAGGATCACGCCGATCACCAGCACGGCGCTCAGGACGCCGACCGCCACGAGCGTCTGAACCCTCGGATGCTTCGCCTGCGTCAGCGCGACGGCCGCGCCGAGCAACGGCAGCAGCACGACGAGCGGGATGAGCACGGTCACGATGGCTCCTCCCCCTCTTCCTCGGCGGTCTGCTCCTCGAGCCGGCGCAGTTCGAGGATCCGGTCCTCCTCCTCGCGGCGCTCCTCCTCGACCAGGTCGAGCGCGCCGGAGACCGCGGCGGTCGCGCGCGTGCCGAACTCGGTGTCGTCGCCGGCGAGTTCCGGCTCGGCTGCGACCGAGGTCTCGCGGCGGCCGACGGCCATGTCCTCGGTGTCGTCCTGAACGACATCCGCGTGAGCGAGCCGCCAGGAGCGGTAGATGAGCGCCATGAGGAACGCGGACACCCCGAACGTGATGACGATCGAGGTGAGCACGAACGCCTGCGGGAGCGGGTCGGCGAGCGGCCCCGGCTCGCCGTAGAACGGTGCGGCCCCGGCGCGTCCCGACACCACGAGGATGAGCAGGTTCGTCGCGTTGCCGACCAGGAGGAAGCCGACGAGCACGCGCGTCATGCTGCGCTCGAGCAGGAGGTAGATGCCCGCGGCGTAGAGCACGGCCATGACGACGACGAGGATGAGGGAGACGCTCATATCGTGCTCCCCTCCTCGAGCTCCTCTGAGGCGTCCTCCTGCTGACGGTCGACCTCCGCGCCGAGGCTGCGAAGGACGTCGAGCACCATCCCGACCACGACGAGGTAGACGCCGACGTCGAACACGGTCGAGGTCGTGAATTCGAGGTGGCCGAGCACCGGAATGGTCGTCTCGAACCACGTCGACGTGAGGGCGTTCGCGCCGAAGATCAACGGGGCCGTCGCCGTGCCCGCTGCGAGGATGAGACCGGCGCCGAGCAGTTTCCCGGCGTCGACCGGAGCCGCGGCTCCGAGCTCGTACCGGCCGCCGGCGAGGTACCGGCCGGCGAGCGCGAGGCCGGCGACGAGGCCCCCGGCGAATCCTCCGCCGGGCAGATTGTGGCCGCTGAACAGCACGTACACCGAGAGAACCACGAACGCGTGGAACAGCAGCCGCATGACGACCTCGAGCAGGATCGAGCGGTTCTCCGGTGCGAGCTTGCGGCCCGCGAGCAGCCAGGCGTTCCGCGTCGACGGATCGGGGACGCCGGGGACGTACTCCGCGGCGACGGTCTCCCGCACCGGCCTGAGGCGCCCCCGGATGCCGCGCCGCTTCGCGGAGCCGGGAACGCGGGGAAGGTTGTCGGTCCGGCTCCTCAGGAACACCAGGCTCGCGACACCGGTGGCCGCGGCGATGAGCACCGAGAGCTCCCCGAGCGTGTCCCAGCCGCGGACATCCACAAGCACGACGTTCACAACGTTGCTGCCGTGGCCGATGCTGTAGGCGAGATCCGGGAGCTCGAGCGAGATCGGCAGTGCGGTTCTTGCACCAAGGGCGACGACCGCCACGACAGCCAGGAGCAGGCCGATCGCGATCCCGACCACCGCCCGCAGCGTGCGGTGCGCGGTCCCGTGAACCTGTCCGAGCCGCGCCGGGAGGCGTCGGAGCATGAGCACGAACGCCACCAGCGTCACCGTCTCAACGAGCACCTGGGTGAGTGCGAGATCCGGCGCGCCGTGGAACGCGAACAGTGCGGCCATGCCGTAGCCGGTCACCCCGACGAGCAGCGCGGCCTGGAACCGTTTGTCCGCACGCGTGAGCGCGACAGCGGCCACCGCCATGATCGCGCCGATCGCGAGCTGCGCGGGGCTGTCGAACAGCAGCCACTCATCCGGCCAGCTGCGGTTCAGCGCGAGCGTCGCCCCCACCGCGCCCACCAGGACCAGAAGGATGACGCCGAGGTAGAACGGAAGCGAACCGCGCTGGGTCGTCGAGGTCACGCGGGCGGCGACCCGGTCGAGGCCGCGCATGGTCTTCCCGTACAGCTCTCCGGAGTTGACGGTCGCCGGTACCCTCGACTGCGCTGCGAGCACCGGAGCGCGCGCCCAGAACAGCGCGAGACCGCCGAGAAGCGTGAGCGTCGAGACGAGCAGTGCGCCGTCGAGCCCATGCCAGAGGGCGAGGTGATAGTCCTCGCCGCCCGTTGCGATGCCCCCGCGGAACAGTGCCGGATACCCCCGCAGGGCCGAATCGACCAGCCCGGACAGTGGAGCGAGCACAATCCCGCCGATAGCGAGAAGCCCGGGCGAGAACAGGAACCAGAAGCTCTCGTGCACCGGTCGCACCTTCTCGACGCCCTCCTTGCGGGCGAAGGCTCCCCACAGGAGGCGCGCGCTGTAGGCGACCGTGAGCGTCGATCCGACCGCGATCCCGACGAGCACGATCCATCCGACGACGGCGCCTGGCGACCCGGCCGCCGTCGACTCCAGGAGCGCGCTGATCACCGCCTCCTTCGCGACGAAGCCCGCCGTGAGCGGAACGCCGGCCATCGACAGGACCGAGAGCGCGGCGATACCGGCAAGGAACGGAGCCTCCCTCCCGAGTCCGCTGAGCTTGCGCAGGTCGCGCGATCCCGCCCGGTGGTCGATGATGCCGACGACGAGGAACAGCGCGGCCTTGAACAGCGCGTGCGCGAGGAGAAGGGCGACGCCGGCGAGCGCGGCGGTAGGCGTCCCCAGGCTCACGACGACCACCAGGAAGCCGAGTTGGCTCACCGTGCCGTGCGCGAGCAGCAGCTTGAGATCGAACTGTTTGAGAGCCCGCCAGCCGCCGAGCAGCATCGTGAACAGGCCGAGCCCGAGCAGGACGGGATGCCATCCGGGCGTGCCCGCGAATCCGGGCGCGAGTCTGGCGATCAGATAGATGCCGGCCTGCACCATCGCGGCAGCGTGCAGGTACGCGCTCACCGGGGTCGGCGCGACCATGGCCGCCGGCAGCCAGAAGTGGAACGGGACGATCGCGGACTTGCTGAGCGCGCCGACGAGGATCAGCATGACCGCGGTCGTGACGAGGGGTGCGCCCAGCGCGATCCGGCCGTCCTGGGCCATGGCGACGAGCTCCGAGAGCCGGGTCGACCCCGCCGTGACAGAAAGCGCCACGAGGCCGACGAGCATGACCAGGCCGCCGGCCGTTGTGACGATGAGCGCCTGCAGGGCGGCTCCACGGCTCGCTCTCCTGCCGGTGTAGTGACCGATGAGAAGGTAGGAGAAGACGCTCGTGGCCTCCCAGAACACGAAGAGCAGGAACACGTCATCCGCGAGGACGAGCCCGTACATCGTCCCGGCGAACGCGAGCAGTACGGCGGCGAAGCGGCCGAGCCCCTCCTCCTCATCCGTGAAGTACTTCGCGCAGTACAGGATCACGAGCGCGCCGATGCCGGTGACCACGAGTGCGAGCAGCCAGGAGAGGGTGTCGATGCGCACGCTCAGCGCAACGTTCAGTTGCGGGATCCAGGGGATTGTCTCCTCCTGCGCCGTGCCGGCCAGCACCCCTGGCGCCTGCAGCAGCGTGTACACGAATGCCGCGGCGGGAATGAGCGCGACCAGGGGGAAAACCCTCGTGCCGAGCCGGCGGGTCAGAACCGGGACGAGAACCGGTGTGATCGCGAACACGAGGAGGAAAGCGAGCACGATTCCTCCCAGAGCGTCAGTGCGGTAGGCGCTCGGCGCATGGAATTACCCCGACTTGTGTTCATCCGCGGGACAATTCTACGGGACGGAGAATCCCGCCCGCTTGCGAGCTTCCGTGAGCAGTTCCAGAAGAGCCGCGACGGATGCCGGGCTGTCGATGCGGAATTCCGCCGCCGTCTCCCCCGCTCCCACCTTGACGCCGACATCCTCCGGTTCGAGAGCGGCGAACGCGTCCTCATCGGTGACGTCGTCGCCGACGAACAGGATCCGGCTCGCGCCGGTGTAGTCGCGCAGGCGCTGAAGTGCGCTGCCCTTGTCCGCCGGACGCACTGAGAACTCGAGCACATCCTTCCCGCCACGCGAGAAGATCGCCGGATCCTCGGCGATCCTCAGCGCCTCGGCCTGCGCCTCCCCGGCGTCCTCCGGAGTCGCCAGTCTCGTGTGCAGCGCGTATCCCGCGGGCTTGCCCTCGATCCGCACCGCGCTGAACCGCGCGGCGATCGCATCGAGCGCCACGGACAGTTCACCGAGGCGGGCACGTTCCTCGACACTCAGCCTGGGCGCCGACGACTGCCCGTCGAGCCGGAACTCGGCGCCGTGCGAACCGACGAGGAGCACCGCTTCCGGCAGGTCGGCGGCCCGCTCGAGACTCGCGATCGCCCGCCCGGAGACGAGGGCGACCCGCGTCCCCGGGACGGCGAGCAGACTCAGAACGGCGGAGCGCGCTTCCGGGGTCGCCCTCGCGCGTTCCGGGTCGTCGACCGTCGGGGCGAGCGTTCCGTCGAAGTCGAGTGCGACCAGGAGTTTCGGAGTCCTGGCGATCTCCTCGATGGCATCCGTGATGGCCTCGGGCAGTCCCGTCATCGTGAGCGCACCGACATCACTCCTGCACCGGCGGCGCGGACCGGCGGCTTGCCAGCTCCTGCAGGAATCCGGACGACCACTTCGTGACATCGTTCTCGAACACGCGCTTGCGCAGCTGGCGCATCCGCAGTTGCCGCTCGCGTTTCGGCATCTCGATCGCGTGCATGATCGAGTTCTTCATCCCGTCGATGTCGTGAGGGTTCACCATGACGGCCCGCGTGAGCTCGTCCGACGCTCCCGCGAACTCCGAGAGGACGAGCACGCCGTTGTTGTCGAACCGCGAAGCCACGTACTCCTTCGCGACGAGGTTCATCCCGTCGCGCAGAGCGGTCACGAGCATGACATCCGCCGCGAGGTACAGTGCGACCATCTCCTCGCGGGGGTAGCTCTGATGGTGATAGCTGATGGCCTGGTGCCCGATTGCGGAGTAGTCGCCGTTGATGCGGCCGACCGTCAACTCGATCTCGTCCCGCAGCTGCATGTAGCTCTTGACACGCTGGCGGCTCGGACTCGCGATCTGGACGAGAGTGACGTCCTCCGGGCTCACGCGACCTTCGGCGAGCAGTTCGCCGTAAGCCTGCAGCCGGTGGCCGATGCCCTTCGTATAGTCGAGCCGGTCGACCCCGAGCATGATGATCCTCGGGTTGCCGAGATCGCCGCGGATCTGGCGGGCACGCGCCTGGATGTCCGGCCTCGCTGCCGTCGCGCGGTAATACTCCGAGTCGATCGAGATCGGGAACTTCTTCGCGACGACGACCCGGGACGGCTTCCCGCGACGGATCGGCGCGTGCACGCGAACCCCGGGACTCGGGTCGACCAGCGGCACCTCGATGAGCGGGCTCTTCGTGGCGTATCCCTTGAGCCGGCGGACCGCCTGGGAGAAGTTTCCGGCATCCGCATCCCGCTGGAACCCGACGACGTCGGCCCCGAGCAGGCCCTCGACGATCTGGGTCCTCCACGGCAGCTGGGAGAACAACCCGTACGGCGGGAACGGGATGTGATTGAAGAACCCGATCGTGAGGTCGGGGCGGAGTTCCCGCAGCATCTTCGGAACGAGCTGCAACTGGTAGTCCTGAACCCACACGGTCGCGTCCGCTGCTGCGATGGACGCCGTTCGCTCCGCGAAGCGACGGTTCACCGCTCGGTAGCTGTCCCACCACTCCCGATGGAAGGACGGAACGACGATGACATCGTGGTAGAGCGGCCACAGTGTGTCGTTCGAGAACCCCTCGTAGTAGCGTTCGACCTCCCTCTCGCTGAGCGGGACGGGCACCAGACGAATCCGGTTGCTGTCGAACGGCTCGAGATCGAGTCCGGACTGGCCGGCCCAGCCGACCCAGGCGCCGTCGTTGGACTGCATGACCGGCTCGAGCGCAGCGACGAGGCCGCCAGGGGACTGAGTCCACCTCGCGGAGCCGTCGTCGTCGACACTGCGGTCGACGGGGAGACGGTTCGACACGACCACGAACTCGTAGAGCCTGTCGGTCGCTACCGGTTTCTTCGTCATGTCGCTGCGATCCCGTCCCTGCGGGAGACTGCTGTGCCCCGCAAACGCGCCGATCCAAGGCTACCAGCCGCCGCGCGGCTAGCATGAGCCGCATGGCTGCCACCCGGCTGTACCGCAACGGCGAGGTCGACACCCGCGGGTTCCCCCTCGTGGACATCTCCGAGCTCACGAAGGACGAGTCGGTCATCCTCTGGGCGGACTTCGTGTCTCCTGGCCCGGAGGATCTCGCCCTCATCGAGGATGAGCTCGGCCTGCACCACCTCGCGATCGAGGATGCACTGCACGACCACCAGCGCCCCAAGCTCGACCGCTACGACACGCACCTGTTCATCGCCGTCTATGCGGTCATGCTGAACCCCGACACCGGAGAGCTCACTACGTCCGAGGTGAAGGCGTTCGTGACGAAGCGGGCGCTGGTCACGGTGCACGGACCCGAGTTCGACATGTCCAGGGTCGTGCGCCGTTGGGATGGCGACTCTGATCTCGCAGGATACGGTGTCGCGTTCCTGGTGTGGGGCCTGCTCGATGAGATCGTCGACGGGCACTTCGACACCGTTCAGGAATTGGATGGCGCGATCGAGGGCCTCGAGGACGCCCTGTTCGACGACCGACCGCGCGGGAAGGAGGTGCAGCGGCGCTCGTTCGAGATCCGGAAGAGCCTCGTGCTGCTCCGGCGGATCGTGCTGCCGATGCGGGAAGTCGTCAACTCGGTTCTGCGCCGCGATCTCGCCGACTTCGATCCCGCGATGGTGCCGTACTTCCAGGACGTGTACGACCATGTTCTGCGGGTGAGCGAGTGGACCGACTCCCTGCGCGACCTGGTCTCCACGATCCTGGATACCAACGTCAGCATCCAGGGCAACCGGATGAACCTCATCATGAAGAAGGTCACGAGCTGGGCTGCGATCATCGCCGTGCCGACCGCGATCACGGGCTTCTACGGGCAGAACCTGCCGTACCCCGGCTTCGCCGCGGACTGGGGCTTCTGGATGTCGACGGGACTCATCGTCGCCCTTTCCGGGGGCCTGTACCTTGCCTTCAAGAAGCGCGACTGGCTCTGAACCGGCGAGCATTCAGACTTGGTACCTAGACTGAAGGCCCATGATTCGCATCGGAATGAGCACCTCGGCGGTCTATCCGCTTCCACCGGAACAGGCATTCCGCCTCGCGAGGCTCGCCGGTTTCGACGGCGTCGAGGTCATGGTCACCAACGACGAGGTGACCCAGGATGCCCGCGCGCTTCTCGAACTCTCCGAGCGTTACGAGCTCCCGATCCTCTCCATCCATGCCCCGGTCCTGCTGCTCACCCACTTCGTGTGGGGACGCGATCCGAAGGTCAAGCTCGAACGGTCGGCCGAGCTCGCCCGCTCGGTCGGCGCCGCGACGGTCGTCGTGCATCCGCCGTTCCGCTGGCAGGCGCAGTATGCGAGGGACTTCCTGCGGATCGTGCGGGAGACCGCTGGCCGGTACGGCGTGGAGATCGCGGTAGAGAACATGTTCCCGTGGAAGGTCGCCGGAAGGAACCTCAAGGCGTACTCCCCCGGCTCCGACCCGACGGTCATGGATTGCGATTCGATGACCCTCGACTTCTCGCACGCATCGCTGTCCGGGCGCGACTCGCTCGAGCTCGCCATGGCGATGGGTTCCCGGCTCCGGCACGTTCACCTCTGCGATGGTTCCGGCCCCATGGATGAGGGAAAGATCTTCGATGAGCACCTGCTGCCGGGGCGCGGGAGCGAGCCCGTCGCGGAGGTGCTGGACTACCTCGTGACCCAGGGTTGGAGCGGTTCCGTCGTCGCCGAAGTCAACACGCGGAAGGCGAGGACCGAGGAGGACCGGCTCGAATTGCTGAAGGAGACCCTTGCGTTCGCGCAGGACCGCCTCAACGTCGTGCCGCGCCAGCAATTCGGCTGGCACCCTCGCCCCGCGGAGCTCGTCGGCATGTTCCGCCGCGCCGGCCGTCGTGCGCGACGCATCGGCGCGAAGGTCATTTCCGGACTTCGCGTGTCGCGAACGCCGAACGCCGTGCCGGCGACCGCTGTCACGACGATCCGCGCATCGCACTAGTTCGCCGCCCGAGAGCCGTTGTCGTGTCCCGGCTCGAGGTACCCGTCCCCGATCTCGGGTCGAGCTTGTCGAGACCGCCCACCGTCTCAGCGGGGTCTCGACAAGCTCGAC